>SVBN01000079.1 GCA_015058875.1 Erysipelotrichaceae bacterium
CCTGACGCTGCTGATGTTTTCCTTTGTGCTTTCCACTGCGGCAGGCGGCTTCAGCTTTTATCTGTATATGGATACCGTACGTTCCGAATATGCGTCGGTTGCCCGCAATATTTCCAGCACGATTGCCATTTCCGCAAGAACCCAGGGCGCGCTGCGCTTTGCGGATGATATTCTGAGTATTTATGAGTTCCTGAGCGAAGAAGAAGTTCAGAATCCCGTCGATCCTTCCTACAGGGCACGTTATCAGAAAATTATGAATCAGCCGCGGTACGGGGAGATTTACAACATCTTCATGCAGTTTCAGAATCTGAATGATGCAAGTTTTGTATATATGTGTGCTTTTGACAAGCAGAAGCAGCGGCTGATTTACATATTTGATTCCAGTGATCCGGAAGTTGCGGGCTTCTGGGAAAAAACCGAGGAATGGGAAACAAATAAATATCTGAATTCTGTTAAGGATCCTTCCGCCAATCCGTTTTTTGTGGATAAAAGCAGTGTATACGGATATCTGACTACCTCCTGGAAGGTAATGGAGAACAGCCACAGGTATATCGTCATGGCGATGACTGACCTTGATTTCAATCAGGAACTGAAAACAGAACGGCAGTTTCTGCTGCAGTATGCCCTGATCCTGCTGGTGCTGACGGTGCTGCTGGATACCGTGATTGTCATGATTGCCCGCGGAACGGTCGTTCATCCGATCGGTGAGATCAATCGCGCCGCAGGACGGTATATTGCCGATAAGGAACATCTGGAACAGGAAGACTATTTCCGTTCCCTGAAAATCCATACGGGAGATGAAATCGAAAGTCTGGCGATTGTCATCGGACAAATGGAAAAGGAACTCTCGGAATATATCGCGCATATGGAGGAAGCGACTTCGGAACAGGAACGCATGAATACCGAACTGAAAATTGCGGCGGATATTCAGGAAGGCCTGCTTCCGAACAGCTTCCCGGCATTCCCGGAAAGAAAGGAATTCGATATCTATGCGCTGATGGATCCGGCCAGGGAAGTCGGCGGCGACTTCTATGATTTCTTCCTGACTGACGACGATCATCTTGCACTGGTGATCGCGGACGTTTCCGGAAAGGGGATCCCGGCATCGCTGTTCATGATGTCATCCATGATCATCATTCAGAGCCTTGCGGAATCCGGAATTCAGGATCCCGGAGAGATTCTGGAGGAAGCCAATACCAGGATTATCGCCAATAATCCTGCCGAGATGTTCGTAACGGTATGGCTCGGCATCCTGGATCTGAAAACCGGACTGCTGAAGGCAGCCAACGGCGGACATGAATACCCGATGCTGAAGAAGTATAGCGGAGAGTATGAGCTGTATAAGGACAAACACGGCTTTGTGCTCGGCGGCATGGAAGGCTCGAAATATCAGAGTTACGAAATCATGCTGGAAAAAGAAGACAGGCTGTTTGTATATACCGACGGCGTGCCCGAATCTACGGATCAGGATAACCGGCTGTTCGGTACCGACCGGATCGTGCAGATCCTGAACGAACATCCGGACGCATCGCCGGAAGAAACGCTGCAGCATATGATGTACGGCATTGATGCGTTTGTGCAGGATGCGCCGCAGGCGGATGATATTACGATGCTGTCGTTCGTATGGCACGGTCCCGCGGAAACCGATGAAATCACGATGGATGCGCTGATTGAAAATGTGCCGGAAGTCACTGCATTTGCGGATCGTATTTTGGAAAAGGCAGGCTGTCCGGTGAAGGCAAACATGCAGATCGACGTTGCTATCGATGAACTTTTCAGCAATATTGCCCTGTATGCCTATGCGCCGGAAACCGGAAAGGCATCTGTCAGAGTGGAAATCGAAGAGAATCCGAAGGCTGCGGTTATCACCTTTACCGACAGAGGGATTCCGTACAATCCGCTGGACAAGGAAGAACCGGATATCACCTTATCGGCGGAAGAGCGCAGGATCGGCGGACTCGGAATCCATATTGTCCGCAAGACCATGAGTGATATGAAGTACGAATATAAAGACGGACAGAATATCCTGACCATACGGAAGGTATTCTGAAAACAGGAAAGTCAGCGCAGGCTGGCTTTTCAGAAGAAAGGGAATATATGAAAAAGGAAGAAATCACGATTGCCGGAAGGACCTGTCATATCTATGCGGAAGGGCAGCCGCTCTTTCTGCTGGTGCAGCCCTCGGATGATCATGAGATGGAGGAGCTGCAGAATGAAGCGGATATCATTGCCGGATCCTGCAGCGATTTTCTGCTTTGCATCATGCGTATCGATGACTGGAACGAAGAGCTTTCCCCCTGGGATGCACCGCCGGTATTCAAAGACAGGGGATTCGGACACGGTGCTTCCCGGACGCTGGAATACATTGAACATGCACTGATTCCGGAATTAAAGCGCGCATTCGGGCTTTGTGATGACATCCCGGTGATCCTCGGCGGATATTCCCTCGCGGCACTGTTTGCGCTATGGAGTGCATATCAGACGGACCGGTTTGCGGCGGTTTCGGCCGCTTCCCCGTCGGTCTGGTTTCCCGGATGGATCGAATATGCTGCATCGCATCCGGTGCAAAGCAGGCATGTGTATCTGAGTCTCGGAAAAAAAGAAGAAAAGACACGGAATCAGGTCATGGCGCAGGTCGGAAACTGCATCCGCAGACAGAAGGAACTGCTCTCAGACATTGACTGCGAACTGGAATGGAATGAAGGAAACCATTTTTGTGATGCCGCTTTGAGAAGTGCGAAAGGCTTTGTGTGGTGCATTCATACGATGGAAAGCCTTCCGGATGCAGGAAGGAAATAAAGCGATGGGATATCAGAGAATCATTACCGGCGGCATCGGATACATCGAGCCGGTGGAAGGATGCAGCAGCTGGTACTGGGGCGCCGATGCGGTCAGGAATGATCTGTATGAAGCCCGGGAGCTGTATGAACTGAGACAAAGAACAGACAGGAACCGGCTGATCCTGCTTCATGATCCGGAGGGGACCGTATACGAACCGGTCAGTGCAGAGGCATGGCAGTACTTCGGAAAACCGGTATGTGAAAACGGAACGATCTTCTTTCCGGCAGTCTTATTTGAAGAGAAGATCATCCGGATCTTCGGGTTTGATATGAAGACCTGTCAGACAGAAATAATTGAGGAGATCCCGCTGGAGAAGGCAGGGGACTGCTATAACCTCTGCCTGCATGTATCTCCGTTAACACTGTGCACCCAGCGTCAGGGATCGCTGAATCTGATCTGGCCGGAAGCCGGCCGCTATGATCTCGGCAGTCATGAAACATTTGTTTACCGTGACCATGATCTTCTGATCTGCAGCGAATGGCATGAAGATCCGGATTACCGGGAAGAGATTGTCATACGGAGAATCACCGATGGAGCAGTCACGGAACGGACGGCAGGCACTGCTTATCTGATGCCTTCGGGAAACATCCGGATAATAGCTTAAGCGTTGATCTTTTTATCGTTCAGATCAGTTTTTTACAGTAAAATGGGCTATGAACAGAAGCGTGTACAGCATTGCTGTTTTGAAATGATGGAGAATGATTCATATGAGTGATAATACGATGCAGAAAATGTATGAAGAGTTTAAGAACACGGTGAAAGAAGCTGACAAACGTGAGGCTGAAAATGAAAAACCGCATGAAAGAGCTCTGAGAGCTTCGGCAAAATTTTACCAGGCAATGCTGGAGAAGGACATCAATACCCGGTCTGTGGAAAGCAAAATCTTTTCTGCACTGTTTTCCAAAGACGGACACTATATTAAAAATGAAAAAAACGAAAAGATTTTAAATGAACTTTTGTATATATATGGCGGTAATATCAGGCTGGCCAAAGAAGATATGCATCCTGTGATGGTAAAACTTGCTCTGCTTGTCCGGCAGAGGGATGAAATAAATCAGATCATGAAAGAAAAAAATCTGGATGTTGACATGAAGGCAGGGCTGATCATGTTCGGCAGTCAGTCAGATTATATGGATTATTTCTTTAAAAAAGAACGGCTTTCCAACATTGAACAGCTTCTGAACAAAGAATTCTGATCAGGCAGGGTAAAACTTTATGGCATATAACAATTCGGATCTGAATCCATGTGAAGCATGGAATACTGTCTGCGGACAATATATCATCTCCAAAAAGATTTCTCAGGATGAGATTCTGAGATATGCAGACAGAGGAATCTCATGGTTTCTGAATCATCCTCATAATGAGGAAGAAACATTCTATACAGCTCTGCTGGCGGATATGGCTGTTAAGTGTCTGCACTCGAAAGTCTATCCCAGTCTGGGTGAAACAGGGCTTTTGCCGGCGCATTATCATCCGGTGGATCAATGGCTGAAGAAAAAAGTAAAGATTAAGACACCGGTCAGCCCCAGGTGGATTCTGGGAATTCTTTTCGGAGTGCTTCTGATCGGTTTTTCGGCATACAATCTGAATCCGCAGCTGTCTGTTTCATCACCGAACATGATGATCTGGAATTCCGGCAGTTCGCTTCCTTTTACATTCGGCCTCATCATCGGCGGAATTGCACTGATCCATTTCACTTCCAGAAATGATTATGATGAAGAGTACGCTGCTCTGGTTTATGCGGCCGGCGGTTCCTTCGTATGTCTGATTGCTTCTCTGATCATAACAAGGAAGATTCTGGCAGATATTGATCAGTACTGGATGTATGACGTTCTGAACCGTTCTGATTATATGTATGGAATATTCTTCCTTGCATGTCTCGGCTGCTGGGGAGTCATGTTCATCGGCAACGAGATAAATAAAATAAGACTGACTTTACAGTGGAATGCTGCAGCACGGAAAGAACAGGCATCTCTCAGAGATGAGCTGAAAAAAATCGAACCGGAGTTTGCTTATCTCAGAAAATACTGCAATGACAGAGCCGGTCTGAAGGAATCGATTATGAATGAAGTGAAAGATGATTTTTTTGCGGAAGAGTTCATAGCTAAATGCCGGCTGGAAGCATACGGCAGAATTTATGATGAATTCCGGAAAGAAACGGAACAGAGAAAGGAAAAGCGGATGGAGATCATCAGCTGATGCAGATTGAATTTTCCCGGTGCTTTGAATGTTATGGATATACTGAAAATCATACTGATACTGATCATTATCTGTGAAATCATCGGCATGGCCGCTTCGAATATCAGAAGCTTTGTTTGGTCGCTGATGTTCTACACGCAGCTGTCAAATCTTGCGGCGATGATATCGGCAGGCTGTCTTCTGATCATCGGACCGCTGGAGTGGATCACGGCATTCCGCTATCTGTCCGCATGCATGCTTGTGATGACACTGCTGGTAACGGTTTTTGTTCTGGTTCCGACCATGTAGGATACAAAGCTGCTGCTGTGGTCGAGAGTCGGCTTCTTTCTGCACATCGTCTGCCAGCTTCTGAACCTGGCATCCTATTTTCTTCTGGAAGGACATGCGGGTCCCTCAATGATCTGGCTGCCGGTCATCGTAACGCTGGTGTACGGGGATATCATGCTGTATTTCAACTATCAGAGAAAGGTGGAAGGGCCGTATCCGTTCCTGCGTGTATACAATCAATCGAAAAAGGCAACTGTACTCTGGTTCACCGCACTGCTGATTCTGATCGCGGGAATCGGGTATCTGACAGCCTTTGTTTCCGCTTTTTTCTGACCGGTATTCCCGGATGACCGGAACATATCCGGCTTCAGAGCAGGAAGACATGCAAATAACAATGTTATTCTCTGAAACAGTGTGAATTTCACGCTGTTTTCATTTTGAAAGGGTACATTCATATGCTATATTCTGGGTGTAAGGATATGCTTCTTCTGTTCATAATTTCAACATTTTCATGACATCCGCAAAAGAAAGGAGACTGTATATGAAAAAACTGTTTGCGTTTTTCCTGGTACTGGCAATATCAGCGGGCTTCACATCAGTTCATGCCATGATCGGGTCTGCCCCGGTGCATCCGGTCCTGACAGAAACAGAAGAACTTACAGAAGAAGAATTCATTGCAGTACTTGCCTCCGCTCAGTGGAGCTATTCCAATCCGGTCAAGAAGAATACCGTATATCTGGAGTTTCATGAAGACGGGACAGCCGTCATGCAGACAGGTGATATCACCTATGATATGACCTGGGAGACAGCCGGTCAGAGCATGATATCCGCAGTGATGGAGGCGGAAGGCATTGTCTACCGCTACAATCTCAGACTGGTACTGAAAGACAGCGGCTATGAGCTGCATGAGACCAGCCACAGAGAGATGGTATGGATTGTATCAGAGTTTTATTAATCTGATTATCTGAAACACATTTTGAAGAAGGCTGCCGGGCCTTCTTTTATTTCGGTCATCATGCATGTCAGAGACAAAGGTACATTTTATAATAGAGATGAATCAGAGGTATTTATGGAACAGAGGATTTATTTATTCCATTCCGGCTACAGCATCATTGATGTTCCGGATGTCCGTCACGGCAGAAAGAACGCGGATCTCGGGCAGGGATTCTATACGGCTGCAGAGCGTGAGTTTGCCTTACGGTGGGCAAGAGTGCGCAGGGGAGAGACCACCTATATCAATCACTATGAGCTGGACCTGTGGGGACTGAATGTACTGAGGTTTGAACGGGATCCGTCCTGGTTTGATTATATTTACAGCAACCGGAATAATCTTCCCGATCTTTATCCGGATGCGGATGTGATCATCGGACCGATTGCCAATGATACGATCTATGATACCTTCGGCATCATAACGAGCGGCCTGCTGGAAAGGGAAGAAGCGATGAATCTGCTGATGATCGGGCCGGTATATACCCAGATTGTCATACGTTCCGAAAAAGCAGTGCGTCAGCTGAAATTCCTGCGTGCGGAGATCCTGGAGAAGGAACAGATTGAACAATACCGTGAAGCTGCAGCGCAGGAAGAAAAGGAATATCAGAAACTGTTTGCGGCAGAATTTGAAAAGATGCAGTAAGCAGAACGGGGACCTTGTCATGCAGGGTTCTTTTTTCATTGTCTTACGGCGAAAAACAGATACAATATTAGTTAGTTATATAGAACTAACAGTTATATTACAGGGAGATCAGCCATGAAGTCATTTTACAGTCTTAAGGAAGACGGGTTTCAGGCGTATTGGTTTGAAGGAACCGTACATAAAGATAAAGCGATTATCTGGATGCATGGATCCGGTATGAACGAAAAGCATTGCATTGCGGATTCGGAATATATCCGGAAAGCCGGTTATTCCGTTCTGGTCCTCGGATTTTATCTCTGGAAAGGCATGCCGAAGCAGATGAGAGGTATCCCTGTGGAATACGTCATGAAAGCTGCGGCCGAGCTGAAGAAGAATGGATATAAAAAGATCGGGATTCACGGTATTTCATCCGGTGCGGCTTATGCACTGCTGTGCGCTTCGCTGATTCCGGAAATCAGTCTGGTACTGAGCATCTGTCCGTTTGACTATGTGATGGAAGAACCGGTCATCTTCCGGAAACCGACCGGAAGATCATGGTTCAGCCTGGAAGGCAGGGATTATCCGTGCTCACTGTTCACCTCCCAGCGCCGTGACGGCTTCTTCCGATCACTGCTGGCATATAAAAAGCAGGATTATGAACATCACAATGAATATCTCCGGTCCTTCTATGAAAATGCAGAGCTCAGAGAAGAGTCACGGATCAAAGTGGAAAACATGAAGGCTGATGTGCTTCTGATTGCGCCGGAAAGAGACAGTCAGTGGCCATCACCGGATGCAGTGCGCCGCATGAGAAAGGTTCTGGAGAACGCAGGATATCCGTACCGTATGAGGACGGTGATCTATCCGCATGCAAGTCATCTGCTGGGTACATATCCTCCGGAATCATGGAAGAAGGCATTTCCTGCAGAAAAGAAATGGCCGGAAGAATGCAATCAGTCCAGAATAGACTGCTTCGGGGAAGAGATGCGGTTTCTGGAAGAATGGAAATAGGAAAGGAAGAAGCAATATATGTTCTGGGATCGTGTATCGGGAGTTTATGACCTGTTCGGATATATCTATAACGGCAAAGTAAACCGTATTATGTGCAGAGTCATCCGTGATCATATCAATGAAGCGGACGATGTGCTGGAATGTGCCTGCGGCACAGGAATGATCTCTGCGGAAATTGCCGGTAAATGCAGGAGTCTGAAGGCAACGGACTTCTCAAAAGGAATGATAAAGCAGGCGGAAAGGAAACTGAGGAAATATCCGAATGTATCCGTGGAATCCGCCGATATCACACATCTGGGCTATCCGGATGAATCGTTTGACAGGGTCATTGCGGCCAATGTGATTCATCTGCTGGATGATCCCGCGCAGGCATTGTCAGAGCTGTTCAGGGTATGCAGAAAGGGCGGGATGGTGATCATTCCGACCTATGTGAATCACGAAAACACCGGAAAGGTGAATGCTGTTACCGAAACCATCGGAAAAGCCGGTGCGGACTTTCAGCGGCAGTTCACGTTTTCCAATTACCGGAACTTCTTTGAGCAGGCAGGATACCGGGTATCTGAGATTCACAGCATCCCGGGAAGAGTTCCCTGTGCAATTGCAGTGATCATAAAAGAATAAAGCAGGTATCAGGAGGAAACAGGGATGTCAGTGACATATGAAATTCTGAAGCGTGCAGTCAGGGCTTCAGGCTTAAAGAAACGGATGGATCAGAGCGCGGAAGAAATCATCGCAATGAAAAAGAAACAGAATGCGAAGAACAGGATACCGGATCTCAGGGACAATGAAGTAATTGTGCAGAAAACAGAGGTCATGGGATTTACGGTGCTGCGGATTCTGCATCATCCGCGTTCTGAAAAGGCAAATCTCTTTATCATCGGCGGAGGCATGGTAACCCCGCCGAGACCCGGCTCCATCCGCAAGGCAGTGAAAATCGCAAAGGAAACAGGTCTGGATCTGTATGTGCCTTATTATCCCTTATGCACGGATTATCCGGTCACAAAGGCATATGAGATGATCCTGGAAACATACCGGACAATGCTGGAAGATTATCAGCCGGAATGCATTTCCGTACTGGGGACATCTTCAGGCGGGAATCTTGCCCTGGGTATGATCGCATATATGAATGAAACCGGATCTGATCTGAAGCGTCCGGGACATATCATTGCAATTTCTCCCGGAGCCTGCCCGGACAGCGAAGAGGAATACCGGCGGATGAAGGAACTGGACGCAAAGGATGTGATCATATCCGAAAAATATATGGTAACGGCGGAAGAGATCCTGCGGCATGGCGATGATACTGTTCCGGATTATATGATCCATCTGCAGAACGGAAACTTCAGCGGATGTCCGCATGTGACTATGATCTACGGGAGCGATGAAGTGCTCTATGCCATTGCACCGTCGTTTGAAGCGGCATTGAAGAAATACAATGTCAGCTGTGATCTGATTGTCGGAGAAGGCATGTTCCATTGCTATCCCGTATTCCCTTTCTGCAGGGAAGCGCAGGAAGGCTGGGATCTGATGATACGGCTTATGAAGCTGTGATCGGAAAGAGACAAAGGGATAACTGAATATGAAATACGGAATCCTGGGCGGATTTATCCGGTTCGCATTTGAAAAGACGGCTGATGAATTCATCAAAAGGGAAATACCTGAGATTGATCTGAAAGACTATAAGAAGCGTGTGCTGAAGGAATACCGGGCGATTGTGGAAAGAACGCCGGGCATCGGCAGTATGAAGGACAACATGTTCGTCATGACAATGTACTGCGGAGCTTATCTGATTGCGCTGTATAAGGAAGCGGACGGGAGAATCGATGAAGAAAAGCTGAAGAAGCTGGTGCACGATCTTTCCTGCTGCCCGCTGATGGTAATGACGAAAAAGGGAAAGAGTGCATTTACCGAAAAAGAGATTGCAAACAGGACCAGGCAGGCGCAGTGGTCCAGGGATCATATCGGAGAATATCCCATGAACTGGTACTACTATTTTAAAAACGTGGAGGGAAAGGAAGAATACTTCATTACCCATAAGCAGTGCGGCATCTGCAAGCTGACCCGGCAGGAGAACTGCTGGGACATTACAAAACATCTGTGCATGATGGATTATTATCTCTTTGAAATGCAGGGTGCCGTGCTGGACCGCACAAAGACGCTGGGCTGCGGGGATGATGAATGCAACTTCCATCTCATGAGCAAAGCCAGAGCCGAAGAAATCGGATTCGTCCCGGGTCCGGACGCCAGATAAGAACACTTTTTCAGTCCTGAGGGCAGTTTGGAAGAATTGTCTCAATACAGGAAACACGGAAACCGATGTATGATAATAACGGAAATCATACACGGTTTTTCTTTAACGGATAATCAACGGAGGAGCATCATCATGACAGCAGAATGGCTGAAAAACGCAGTATTTTATGAAATCTATCCGCAGAGCTTCTGCGACAGCAACGCCGACGGCATCGGCGACATTCCCGGCATTATTTCAAAGCTGGACTATATCAGGGAACTGGGATGCGACAGCATCTGGATGAATCCCTGCTTTGATTCCCCGTTTGTGGACGCCGGATATGATGTCCGCGATTACTATAAAGCAGCGGAACGCTACGGAACCAATGAGGATCTGAAACGTCTGTTTGCCGCTGCGCATGAAAAGGGCATGCATGTCATACTGGATCTGGTTGCCGGGCATACTTCATCGGAATGCGAATGGTTCCGGAAGTCCTGTCTTCCGGAGAAAAACGAATATACCGACCGCTATATCTGGACCGATACCGTCTGGGTGGCTCCGCAGAATATCGGCAACATCCGCGGCTGGCTGAGAGGCGGCTATGACCGCGACGGCTCCGCGGCAGTCAATTTCTTTACCGCCCAGCCGGCACTCAACTACGGCTTTGCCGTAAAGGATGAAGGATGCCCGTGGGAACAGGATATGCATGATCCGGGACCGATGAGCACCCGTGCGGAGTTGAAGAAGATCATGAAATTCTGGCTGGATATGGGCTGCGACGGCTTCCGCGTGGATATGGCCGGATCTCTGGTCAAGAATGATCCGGACGGGAAGGGAACCATTGCCTTATGGCAGGATTTCCGCAGATGGCTGGATGAGGAATATCCCGAAGCGGTGCTGGTCAGTGAATGGGGCGAAGCGGACAAGGCTCTGACCGCAGGCTTCCATATGGACTTTGTCCTGCATTTCGGACCGAGCCATTATCCGGAACTGTTCCGTACGGCACATCCTTACTTCTCAGCAAAAGCGGAAGGCGATATCCGCCCGTTCTTTGACGTCTATCTGAACAATCTGAAAAAGACGGAAGGCATGGACGGCGTCATCAGCATCCCCAGCGGCAACCATGATATGGACCGCATGGCAAGGACCCTGACGCCATCGGAAATGAAGATCGCCTTTGCCTTCCTCATGAGCATGCCCGGCGTTCCGTTTGTCTATTACGGAGATGAGCTCGGCATGAGGGAAGTGGAAGGTCTTTCCTCGGTGGAAGGCGGATATTACCGTACCGGGGCCCGCTCCCCGATGCAGTGGGACTGCACATCCAACGCCGGTTTCTCCGCCGCTTCCCCGGACTGCCTGTATATTCCCCAGGACAGGGAGATGATGCATGTGATCAACGCCGAAGCCGAAATGGCGGATCCCGCTTCGCTGTATCATACGGTAAAGGAACTGATCGCCTTAAGAAAGGTCCATCCGGCCCTGCAGAGCACGGCGGGATTCCGGCTGATAGAAGATACATATCCGCTGGTGTATGAAAGAAGCTGTGAGGAAGAAACAATTCTTGTTGTCATCAATGTTTCCGATGAGGAAAAACAGACGGCGCAGGACACTTCCGGCAGTCTGCTCTGGAGCTTTGATCATAAAGCACTGACGGGCAATACACTGCCGCCGCAGTCCGCCTTTATCATCAGGAAAGGATAAAGCATGCTGAAGTATATCAGGGATAAAGACATCATTTCACGAAAAGAAACCATTGCAGTCTGCGGCAGGAAGGTAAGGCTGCTTATCCTGTCAAACCGGAGGCAGAAGGAAGCGGCACCGGGCATGCTGTGGATCCACGGCGGCGGGTATATCACCGGCATGAAGGAAATGGCATTTCTCGGACGGGCCGTGGAGCTGGTCAGAGACCATGGCGCCGTGGTCGTTTCTCCGGATTATGCGCTGGCACCGTTTCACCGTTATCCGGCAGCTCTGGAAGACTGCTGGGGGGCCCTGGTATGGATGAAGGAACATAGTGGTGAGCTGAATATCCGCAGTGATCAGATTATGTGCGGCGGCGAAAGTGCGGGCGGGGGACTGTGTGCCGCAGTGTGTCTCTATGCCCGCGATCACGGCGATGTAAAGATCGCTTATCAGATGCCGCTGTATCCGATGATAGCCAATTACGATACGGAATCCTCCAGAGATAACCACGCCCGGATCTGGAATACCAGAAAGAATCATTTCGGCTGGAAAATGTATCTCGGCGGACAGTGGGACCGAGAAGTACCTGCGTATGCTTCGGCCTTAAGAGCGGAAAGCTTCGAAAACCTGCCGCCGGCATATACCTTCGTCGGAACGGCAGAACCGTTCTATGAAGAGACAAAAGAATTTGTCAGACGTATGCAGGAAGCCGGCAATATCTGCGAAATGGATGAATATCCGGGAATGTATCATGCGTTTGACATGATGGATCCGGACCATGATCTCTCCAGGATCGCCGTCGGACGCTTCCACCGGCACTTTGCCTTTGCCGTGAACCATTATTTCGCTCCGCAGGAGTGAAACTATATGAAACATTGTCTGATAAAATGACCGGAAATCAGAAATGGATCTTACGCAAAGTAAGTGAAACCAGGTCTTGAGTTGAGGAGGTACTCAGAAGAGTGCCTCCTTTTTAACAGACCATAATGAAAAACTGCAGGACAGAAAACATCCGTAATGATTACGAATTCAG
>SVBN01000080.1 GCA_015058875.1 Erysipelotrichaceae bacterium
TGGCAAGACTGCAGACGGACTATATCGATCTTGGCATGATTCATTATGTGGATGCGGAAGAAGACTGGAATACCTGCATGAGTACGGATTACATCCGGTATGTGAAAGAACTGCATGAGAAGGGAATCATACGGCATATCGGTCTTTCCACGCATAATCCGAGAATTGCAGTGAAGGCGGTGGAAAGCGGACTGGCGGAAATGATTCTTTTCAGCATTAATCCGGCATTTGACATGCATCCGGCCACGGAAAACCTGGATCAGATGTTCGGCACATACGATGCATCTCTTTCCGGCATTGATCCGGAACGTGCGGCGCTGTACCGGCTGTGTGAAGAAAAGGATGCCGGGATCACGGTGATGAAGGGCTTCTTCGGAGGAAGGCTATTCTCTGCGGAAACTTCTCCGTTCGGGGCAGCGTTCACGCCGGTTCAGTGCATCCACTATGCTCTGACCAGACCCGGTGTCTGCTCGGTGCTCTGCGGGTATGATACGCAGGATCAGGTCAATGCCGCACTTGCATATGAAACGGCATCCGATGAAGAAAAGAACTATGCCGGCATCATTGCCTCCGCACCGCTGCATGCTTACAGCGGACAGTGCACATACTGCGGTCATTGCAGACCGTGTCCGGTCAATATCGATATTGCGATGGTGAACAAATTCTATGATCTGGCGGTGCAGCAGCCGGAAGTGCCGGACAGTGTGCGGTCTCATTATGAAGCGCTCGGGACAACGGCATCCTCCTGCATTGGATGCCGCAGCTGCGAGGGGAGATGCCCGTTCGGGGTGAAGATTGCGGAACGGATGCGGAAAACTGCGGAGCTGTTCGGAAGATGACGGGAAAAGTCATCACTGCCGTACTGGCTGTACTGGTATGCACTGCCTGCAGTACGGGACAGAAGGAACCGGAAATCCCGGAGACTCCGCTGCCGGCTCCGGAGATAGAAGTCTGCCCGCAGCCGGTATTCTCCGCCTATGAATTTCAGAGGCATGTTCTGCCGGAAGAAATCATCCGGATTTACGGGGCGGAGTTTGAACGGGAATTCCATGCATTCTGCGATGCGGTTTCGGAAGGGACAGATGCATTTCCCTGTACTTCCGCTCGGCAGTTTCACCTGATCATGAGTGCTGCAAGGACCTGTTTTCCGTTTGCCTTGAAATGGGTGGATGAAGACGGTACGGCGGTGCGGAACGGGACGGCATATCTGATTTATAAAGGAACTCCGGAAGAAGTCCGGGAAGACTTCGGACGCTTTGCACGGAAAGTGACGGATATCATTTCCGAAGCGGTTCCGTATGAGGAACCGGATGAAATCAGAGCCATGGAGCTGCTCACATATATTGCGCACAAGGATATATTTGATGAAAATCATACGCTGGATGATATGCTCGAAACAGGACCTTACAGAGCGATCATGAATGATATCGGTATCTGTCAGGAGATTGCCGGCGAGTATATCTACTGTCTGCTTCAGCTCGGAATCAATGCATTTCCCTGCGCATCGCTGACTGCGGACAAAAGCGGAGCACATGAATGGGTCATGGCGGAATTTGACGGAAAATATTATCACATCGATCCGACCTATACGCTCACATATCCGGACAGTCTGTTTTTCTTCGGCATGAATGATCTTCAGAGGGAATACTACGGAGACTTTCCTCCGGAATGGTATTCCTATGGGGACATCGATCTGTCTGCACCGGAAACATATGCGGCAGAGGATGACCGGTTCCTGAATCTCTGGCTGGCGGAATCCTATGAGATTGATCACGAATGCAGGAAGATCCGGATCAGAGACCACAACACCGGAGAAATCAGTGAACTCAGCTACTGAGCATGCACACAGGGGCAGGAATGCCTCTTTTCTTCTGCCGTGTCCGGATTCCTGCTATACTTATTTCAGCAGTATTTCTTTCCATGCAGTTATAAATATCATGTGTTTCGGAAACAGCCGGCGGGGTATGTGAATCATGGGATATGCATTATCGGTGGACATCGGCGGCACCAATACAAGAGTTGCCCTGATCAATGAGAATTATAAAATCGAAGAACGGATCAGCTTCCTGACGGATACAGAGGATCCGTGGCCGCTTCTGAAAAGGATCTGTGAAGCAGCAGCGGGATTCCGGAAAGAAGTGACGGGACTGGGACTGTCATGTCCCGGACCGCTGGACCTTCTCAACGGCAGGGTGCTGACTCCGCCGAATCTGCACGGAGCCTGGCATTATCTGAATCTCGAAGAGGAGCTCGTACAGATGCTGAAGATTCCGGTATATCTGGAAAATGATGCCAATCTTGCCGCACTGGCGGAGGCAAAGCTCGGGGCAGGGAGGAACTGCCGGATTGTACAGTTTCTGACGGTGTCGACGGGTCTCGGCGCAGGGCTGGTCATTGATGGGAAGATTTTTCATGGCGCCCACGGCTTTGCAAATGAAGTTGCCAATACCATCCTGATTCCTGACGGCCCGCATCACGGAGACTTATATCCCGGCGCATTGGAGGCACTCTGCTCCGGTACGGGCATCGAGCAGCGGGCCCGCAGTGCGCAGCTTTCCGTACAGCATGCCGGAGAGGTCAATGATCTGGCTTTAAAAGGGAATCCGGATGCGGTGACAATCATGAATGAGGCGAAGCAGTATCTGGCAAACTATATCGCCGGAGTCATCGGCTTTGCGGATCCGGATGTCATCATACTGGGCGGATCGGTTGCCCTTAAGACGGAAGGATTTGTCCGGGAGATCGAAGAGAAGACGAAGGAAAAGGTATTCCCGGTGCTGCGTCCCTATGTGAATATCAGAAAAGCGGCACTCGGTGATGACAGCGGCCTGCTCGGCGCGGCGTGTCTCGTATTTGAAAACAGCTGAGGTGAATCGGATGACAATCCTGAAACTGAAGCCTGCCTGCAAGGATTATCTGTGGGGCGGGCAGAGACTGAAAGAAGAATTCAATGTGGAATATGACGGGGATGTGCTGGCGGAAGCCTGGGAGCTGTCCTGTCATCCCGACGGTCCATCGGTGATCGAAAACGGTCCTTATGCCGGAAAGACCCTGAAGGAATATATCGATGAAAACGGCATGGAAGTGCTCGGCACCCATTGCCGCAGATTCCGGGAATTCCCGATCCTGACAAAGTTCATCGACGCGAAGGACAATCTGTCCGTTCAGGTGCATCCCTCCAACGGCTATGCCCTGCAGAATGAAGGACAGTACGGAAAAACAGAAATGTGGTATGTCCTTGATGCGGAGCCGGGAGCCTATCTTTATTACGGCTTTAAGAATGAGATCTCCATTGAGGAATTCTCCGAGCGGATCCGTACCAATACGCTTCTGGAAGTGCTTAATCCGGTCGAGGTGCATAAAGGGGACACCCTGTTTATTGAGTCGGGCACACTGCACGCGATCGGAAAAGGCATCCTGATCGCTGAGATCCAGCAGAACTCCAACGTGACTTACCGTGTATATGACTACGGCAGAGTCGGAAAAGACGGCCGTAAGAGAGACCTGCACATTGAAAAGGCATTGGCAGTCACCAACCGTGTGCCGATCGTTCAGCATGGCGAAAACTATCCGCATATTGCGGACTGTGATTACTTTACGGTAGATAAGCTGGACCTGGACGGCAGGCTGACCTACCGCATGCAGGGGAATGTGGATGAAACATCGTTCCTTTCGATCCTCATCCTGGACGGGGAAGGAACGATCCATAACCGCGGAGAGAAGATCAGCTACCGGAAGGGCGACAGCCTGCTGCTCACAGCAGGAAGCGGCGATTATACCATTGAAGGAAAATGTGATGCGCTGCTGACAACGATCCGGGAAAAGGCCAACCCGATCCGTGCCGGCATCATTATCGGCTCGGCAAAGATCCAGATGGGACTGGTCAATGATCAGAATGAACTGATCGCTGTCAGGGAATATGAGACCGACAGAAAAAAGACAGCTGTGGAAATTGTAGATGAAGTCGCGGAAAAAACACTGGCTCTGCTTGAGGAGAACAAGGTGCCTCTGGATCAGTGTATCGGAGTCGGTGTCGGTGTGCCCGGCACGATCGACCGGAGAAACGGCAGGGTGATCTATTCCAACAACCTGCGTTGGGAAGATGTCAGTCTGCAGGATATTCTGGGCAAGGTCATACCGTGTCCGGTAAGGATCGCAAATGATGCAGACTGCGCTGCGCTTGGTGAAGCGGTTGCCGGAGCCGGCAAAGAATACAGCGATGTCATGATGTTTACATTGGGCAACGGGGTCGGCGGCGGTATTATCCTGAACGGGGAAGTGTTTGAAGGCGGCATTATGGGCGGCAGTGAAGTCGGCCATATGGTCGTCCGCCAGGCCGGCAGACAGTGTACCTGCGGGAGAAAAGGCTGCCTGGAAGCGTATGCTTCCGTGCCCTCATTGCTGAAAGCGGCCAGACAACGGAAAAACAGGGAGGTATCCCTGCAGGAGATCTTCAGCAGCCTGGATGATATCGACATGGAAGAAGTCGTGGAACAGTACCGGGAGATGCTCGGAACCGGTATTGTGAATATCGTCAATCTGTTCCGTCCGCAGCTGATCCTGCTGGGAGGAGCATTGTCTCCGTATGTCAGGCAGATGATCCCGGACCTGAAGACCATGATGGAAGAAGACTGCTTCGGAGGGGTATACGGAACGATTCCGGAACTGAGCGTTGCGCAGCTTGGAGATACAGCAGGAATGATCGGTGCGGCAAACCTGTAACGGAACCGTCCTGGATATATCCGGAATTACTGATGAGCAGGATATGTTTGCTGTACAATAAAGAAGTCAATCGGACTTCCGGAGGTGCTGTATGTATTGGCTGAAAATAGCATTATTCAGTATTCTGGATAATGAAAGTGAAACAAGCAATAATTACATCATTGCAAAGTTTATTCTTGAAAATTACAATCAGCTTTCGGGTGTTTCTCTCACTGAAATCTCAAGGCAGTGCAATCTGTCCAAAGCGGCGATCAGCAGATTCTGCAAGGATCTTGGACTGATCGACTATATTGATCTGCAGATGCTGATAAGGGCAAGACACAGCAAATCCCGTGAAGAGAAACCTGTGCTGTCATTGGATGAGCAGAAACAGGTTTATCTCAGCCGCCTGAAGCAGATGACAGATCATTTCCCGGAAAACATGAATGATCCGGCAGTTGAGGAGCTGATCTCCGACATTCATCAGCATCAGACGATCTATACATTCGGACATCTGCAGGCAAGTCATATTGCCTATACGCTGAGAAACAGTCTGGCTGTGTACGGCATTTTCTGCTACAGTGCACAGTCATGGGTTGAGCAGCGTGAAAAATTAAAGAATGCGGGAAAGGATGACCTGGTGATCATATTCTCGGCAAGCGGAGATTTTTTCAAACGTCTGGATATCAACATGAGTTTTATTGAAAAAGCGGATGCGCCGAAAATATATATGGTGACATTCGGCAGGGATAATGGTGCTCCCTCAAAGATCCGGAAGATATACCTTGGGGATACGGCTGCAGATCCATGGTCCAATGTTCAGATGAATATGTTCATTAATTATGTTTCTTATCGTTTTTCCATGACATACTGATTCATTTTATGAAACACTGATACTCTTTGCGTAACGATCCGTCAATTTCTGGAAAAAAACGGTTTTGACGGATTTTTTTTGTATCTTCTGGGTGTAAGTTCTTCACCGCACAGACGGTGAAGCAGGAGGAGATAGATTATGAAGTTTTCTGACAGACTGATGACCGGCATTATGAATACAGCCGGAAAGGTCAATGACAACAAAATCATTCAGAGCATTATGGACTCATTCGTTGTTCTGAACCCGTTCATTATTCTTGCATCGATTGCGACATTGTTTACAAGTCTGATCTGCTCGCCGAAGGCCGGTCTTGCCACAGTGCATGGATTTGAATTTCTGGTGAATTTCAACCCGATGTTCTCAGGCATCTATTACGGATGCATGAATCTGATTGCGCTTCTGCTGGCGCACAACATGGCATACAATATGGCAAAGCGTTCCGGTGTCGAGCCGCACTTCGGCGGACTGCTCGGTCTGGTTGCATATGTCTGCATGAACTCAACCAATATTGCGGTACAGGGCCAGGAAGGCGTCTTCGCTGTCGGCCTGAGTCAGGATGTCACCGGTTCCCTGGGAATGTTCTATGCGATGGTAATTGCTGTCCTGACGATCATGCTTTACAGCCGTCTGAACAAAGTGGAAGCATTCAAGATCAAAATGCCGGACGGTGTACCGGCAAATGTCGGCAAGGCATTCTCTTCACTGATTCCCACATGCCTTACCATTCTGATTCTTGCGGCTGTCCGCTTCGCATACAATTCCCTGACAGGCAGTGAACTTTCCAACCTGATCTACAACGTTCTGCAGGCACCTCTGGGCAGCCTGATGCAGACACCGTTCGGCTTTATCGGAATTGCTCTGTTCGCCGGTGTCTTCTGGATCCTCGGCATTCACGGAACCGCTATGACAAGCGCATTTACAAGACCTCTGTTCCTTGCGGCTCTGACAAAGAATATCGAACTGGTCAATGCCGGACTTGCACCGACCGAGATCGTTACAAAACCGTTCAATGTTCTCTTCGGCGGCCTTGGCGGATTCGGATGCACACTTGGACTGATCGTCGCAATCCTGCTGGTCAGCAAGCGTGAAGATGAAAGAGCTATTGCCAAGATTGCACTTCCTGCAGGCATCTTTGAAATCAACGAACCGATCATCTTCGGTCTGCCGATCGTCATGAATCCGATTTACGCAATTCCCTTCATCCTTGCACCGGTGCTCGGCACAGTGATCGGATTCGTCGCTACAAAGATCGGCCTGATGCCGTACACATACATCGATGTACCCTGGGTAACTCCGCCGTTCATCAATGCATTCCTGGCTTCCGGCGGCAGCATTATGGCGGCAGTCGTACAGTTCATCGCTTTTGCAGCAATTGTGCTGCTGTATATGCCCTTTGTTTACATCAGCAACCGTGTATATGAAAAGAGCCTCCGCGAAGATGCTTCCGAAAACAGCGCAGACTGAATAAATAATCACGGCTGAAAACCGGAAGGAGGAACCTGAACAATGAGAAATGAAGAAATGAGATTCCCGGAGAATTTCCTCTGGGGCGGAGCAACAGCCGCAAACCAGTATGAAGGTGCAGCATTCGAAGGCGGAAAAGGGCTGAGCATATGTGATGTAATGACCGGCGGATCCCTGACAAGAAAAAGACAGATGACATGGATCAATCCCGTCACAAAAGAAACGGGTTATACCGATGTTGTATTTCAAAAACCGATTGTTCTTCCGGAAGGCGCCGTACCGGGAGTAATCGAAGGGGAGTATTACCCGAGCCATAAAGCGGTTGATTTCTACCATCACTGGAAGGAAGATATCGCACTGGCTGCGGAAATGGGATTCAAGGCATTCCGCATGTCCGTCAGCTGGCCGAGAATCTTCCCGAACGGGGATGAGGATACTCCGAATGAGGAAGGACTCAGATTCTATGATCAGGTCTTTGATGAGCTGAAAAAATATGGAATCGAACCGCTTGTGACAATGTCCCACTATGAAATGCCGCTGCATCTTGCTGTGGCATACGGCGGCTGGAAAAACAGAAAGCTGGTCGGTTTCTTTGAAAACTATGCCCGCACACTGTTTTCCAGATATAAGGATAAAGTCAGATACTGGCTGACATTCAACGAAATCGATATTCTGGAAGGTAATACCTATATCGGCGGCGGTGTCATGGATTACAGCGAACAGAATGTCGCACAGGCGGCGCACCATCTGTTTGTCGCATCCGCAAAAGCTGTGAAGGCCAAGAATGAAATCAATCCGGATATGATGGTCGGCGAGATGCTCGCATATATGCCCATCTACGCATATACATGCAATCCGAAAGACCAGCTGAAGGCAATGGAGAGAGCCAGGGAAGCATTCTTCTACAGCGATGTCCAGGTAGGCGGTCATTATCCGAACTACAGACTAAAAGAATATGAGCGTAAAGGCATCACGATAAAAATGGAATCCGGTGATCTGGAACTGCTGGCTGACTATCCGTGTGAGTTTATCGGCTTCTCCTGCTACAAGTCAGCCTGCGTATCCGCTGAACATCCCGAAAGCAGAAATATGGCAAATCCGTACCTGAAACAAACCGCATGGAACTGGCCGATCGATCCGGACTGCCTGCGCCTTGCACTGAATCAGCTGTATGATCGTTATCACAAGCCAGTATGGGTCGTGGAAAACGGGCTCGGTGCGGAAGATATTGTTGAGGACGGTAAGATCCATGACCAGTACCGTATTGATTATCTGAGAGATTCCGTAAAGTCCATTCATGAAGCAATTGAACTGGATGGTGTCGAGGTGCTCGGTCTGACTGTCTGGGGATGGATCGACATCGTATCCGCAGGTACCGGCGAAATGAAAAAGAGATACGGCATGGTGTATGTTGATCTGGACGATCAGGGAAACGGCACAATGGAACGTATACGCAAGGACTCATTCTATTGGTATCAGAAAGTTATTCAGACGAACGGCACCGATCCTGACTGAGCATAGTGAAAAGAATCCTGAGAGATCTGATCTCTTCGGATTTTTTTATTCCGCATGCTGTTATTCCATTTTCCGTTGTTTCCGGTACTGTGCCGGGGTGAATCCTGTGATGTCACGGAACGTCTGGATAAAATAATTCGGTGTATTAAAGGAAAGCCTGTACGCAATTTCATGGACAGAAAGAGATGTTGTATTCAGAAGAATCTTTGCCCGCTCGATTTTTGCACAGCGGATATAGGAGGAGACGGACTGTCCGGTCTCCTTTTTGAATTTTTCAGTCAGATAGTATTCCGTATATCCGGCCAGTGCCGCAAGATCGGCTGTCCGTATTTTCCGGTCCAGGCTGAGATTGATATAGTCACAGCATTTCTGAATCGCATGGGAATAACCGGGATCAGTATGCAGATAATGAACGCGATATACAAAATCGTGATACATCGCATGCGCAAGAGCATTCAGTTCACCGGAATCATGACAGTCCTCCACGGACTGAATATAGGAATCACCGAGATCATATGCAATATCCGGCGGAAGACCCCCTTCCATGGCAGCCCGGCTGACCAGAGTAATAAATACAACAATGCTCGTCTTCACCTGGCGCAGCGGTTCCTGTCCTTTCACAGGTACACCGGAGCTCAGCCCCATGCTGTTCTGCAGGGCGTCCATATAGTCGATGTCTCCGCGCCTTACCGTATCCAGCATGGCTTTTTCGGAAGCATAAACTCTATATCGGTCACGGCTTTGAGGATGCCGGGGATCTGCTTTCGCTCCTATAGTGCGGTGCTCCTCCATAGTCTGCAGATCCAGCTTCTGTCCGGTCAGTGTATTATGGATGATCAGGATGTAACGGCTGAAAACTGCGTAGGACATCACCGGCAGATCATCCAATGCATCACAGAGTTCATCTGCCCAGGCGGAGCGCTGCGGATTACGGATATAGGGAACCAGCGCATTGCGGACCTGCTGTTCCTCGGGAGACACAAAGAAGACCGGACCGATGAGAAAAATCAGATTACGGTTCCGTTCTGATTCATAGCTCAGCGCCCACTGCATGCCGATCGGTGAACCGATGATTTCCGGGTATGTTTTATCCGTGCTGCGTGCATAGTCAAGGAATATCTGCAGACCGCCGAAGATATAAAAAGTCTGATCCAGCAGAGACTGCTTTTCTTTCGGACAGGATGAGGCAACATAACCTCCATCTTTGTCATAGCACCAGACATACAGTTTTTCGCTTTTTGGTATCAGACTCTGGAAAAGAACCAGATTCTGCTCGCCCTGTGTCATTCCTAACGCCATAAAATGTACCTCCTGATATTCGGAAAATACCGATTTACTATTATTATGCACTGTTTTGATGCTTTAAATCCTGAATTTTTGTAATTTTGCCCGTAGTTTCTGACTGTTGTGAGAAAACGCTTACACCTACAATCTAATTGTGAGGTGCAGATCAAGCTCACCGGATTCAAAAAAGGAGAATACTCATGGAAAAGGAAACACTTACTCAGACGACGGCTGGTACTGTTGAATACCGCCGTGCAAAGCTCTGGCAGATCATTCTGGTCGCCTTCAACGCCTTTAACGGAATGGCTGTCTACTTTCTGATCGGTCTTGCAAGTTATTCCGCAAGTATCGGTTACGGAATCGCAACGCTTGTGGTCGGCGGACTGCTCACATTTACACGTATCTTTGACGCGATCACGGATCCGATCCTGGCATTCCTCTATGACCGTGTTATGACACCGTTCGGCAAAGTACGTCCATTAATGTTACTGGGCTGGATGATCCAGTGCGCCGGCCTGCTCTGCATGTTCAACTTCTTCTCCAGCAAGGGACACGGGGTTGCGACATTCCTTGGATTCTATATGCTGTATGTCATCGGTTATACGATCATCAATATGACTGCGCAGACACTTCCTGCACTGATGACAAATGATCCGAAACAGCGTCCGACAGTCGGTGTCTGGCAGACAGCACTGAACTATATTACACCGATGGCACTGAATATCATTGTCTATACAAAACTGATGCCGGCATTCGGCGGAAGCTTCAATCAGGAATTCCTGAACATCGTAACATGGCTGTGCGTAACGATCTCCTTTGTCGGTGTCGTACTGGTATGCATCGGTATCTCCGCATATGACAAACCTGAAAACTTTGAAGGTATCGGAAATACAGAGCATCTGAAGCTGAGTGATATGGTGGACGTTCTGAAGAACAACAAACCCCTTCAGAGCTACATCATCTCTGCTTCCTCCGATAAGATCGCCCAGCAGGCTTCTGCTGCATCGATCGTCAGCACGATGCTGAATGGCATCCTGATCGGAAATATGGGTCTTGCGACAACCCTTTCCATGATCGGCATGTTCCCGAGCATTCTGTTCGCAATATACGGAGCACGCTATGCCGGAAAACACGGCAACAAGGAATCCATTGTTACATGGACACGCAATTCACTGATCGCCAATGCAGTTATGATCCTCTTCTTCATCATCGTCCGCTTCACTGCAGGAACACAGTCCATCGCACATATGGGGATCACAATGATCGTATTCGTTGTTCTGACCTTTATCGTCAATGGTTTCTCAATGTGTGTTACGACTGCCAATACAGGCTTCATGGCTGATATCATCGACTATGAACTTGATCGTTCAGGCAAATATATCCCCGCAGTGGTTACCGGTACTTACAGCCTGGTAGACAAGATCGTTTCTTCCTTCTCTGCTGCGATCGCAACAGGATGCGTTGCCCTGATCGGCTACACGACCACAATGCCGCAGCCGGGTGATCCTGCGACAAGCGGCGTCTTCTTCATGACAATGTTCCTGCGCTATGGCCTGGCAATTCTCGGCTTCCTGTGCACATTGTGGGCAATGAAGAGCTGCGGACTCGACAGAAAAGAAATGGAAAGAGTACAGAAGGACATCGCAGACAGAAAAGAAGAAGCACAGAAAGAAATGTTTGAAGAAGAACTGCATAAAGGAGATCCTGTAAATGCGTAAGATCACAGTACTGAAAGACGGATGGAAATTTCTGAAGGCTGATATCCCTTGTGATACGGCTATGGCATATGCCGCACAAGGCGAAACAGTTTCCCTGCCGCACACATGGAATGCCGTGGACGGTCAGGACGGCGGAAATGATTATCATCGCGGAACATGCTGGTATGTACGTGAACTGAGCGCTGAAGAAACAGAAGGCGAACGCCTGTTCCTCGAATTTGCCGGTGCCGCAATGAGCGCTGATGTCTATCTGAACGGAAAGCATCTTGTACACCATGACGGCGGTTATTCCGCATTCCGTACAGAACTGAGCGGCCATCTGGCTGAAAAAAATATACTGGCAGTCTCTGTTAACAACACTGACAGCCGTACCGTATATCCGCAGAAAGCAGACTTTACGTTCTATGGCGGTCTTTACAGACCTGTCAGTCTGATCGCTGTTCCTGAGAAACACTTTGAACTGCTGAAGGACGGAACACCGGGCATCAAGGTCACTCCCGTTGTCGATCTGGAAAAGAAATGCGCACATGTCACTGTGGAAACATGGCATAACGGAAACAGTGTAGAGATCACTGTAAACGGGGAAACAAAGACAACTGAAAACAAAGCGGAATTCGTCATAGAGAATGTGCATCTCTGGGATGGTCTGGACGACCCCTATCTGTATACAGCTTCCGCAAAGCTGGAATCCGGTGATGAAGTCAGCACCCGTTTCGGCTGCAGAGTGTTTGCCTGCGACCCGCAGAAAGGTTTCTTCCTGAACGGACGCAGCTATCCGCTGCGGGGCGTCAGCCGCCATCAGGACCATAAGGGAAGCGGAAACGCACTGTCTTATGAAGAACATGTTCAGGATATGGAGATCATCCGGGAGCTTGGCGCCAATACACTGCGCCTTGCGCATTACCAGCATGCTCAGGAATTCTATGATCTGTGCGATGAGAACGGTATTGTTGTCTGGGCAGAGATCCCGTATATCACCATGCATATGAGCGAAGGCAGAGAGAATACACTGAGTCAGATGAAAG
>SVBN01000004.1 GCA_015058875.1 Erysipelotrichaceae bacterium
ACACCGTTTTCTTCCGTGGAAGCGACTGCCTCTGCACGGATCAGGTTCGTTCCTTCAAAGAAGTTGAGTGCGAATCCGCCGGAGAATTTGTGGCATGTGAATCCGTTGAATGTAACAGTCTGTCTGTTGCCGGACTTCTCATATGTGAATTCCGTTGTATTGAAGCTGCTGTTGCCTTCGGAAACTTCATTCTTGCGGCTCATAGGATCATCGGAATATGTATCCCACTGATAATCCAGTTCTTCACCGGGAGCCAGACCCTTTTCTCTCTGAGGGTTGATCTTTGTACGAACGCCGGTAACGATCTTGAACTGAGGATGCAGCTTTTCAGCCAGTATTCTCTTTTCACCGTTTGTTTCGTAGCTGAGTTCGAAAATGCAGGGCTGTTCGTTGTCGATTCCGACAACGGCTGTCCATTTCAGTCCGTCTTCACCCTTCCAGGTAATAACTTTGTTTTCCATTTTGTAGTCCTTTCAGTAAATTACTTGAATGCCGGGAACATATAGGATGTCCAAAGGATCATCGTGATGAGCTTGAGAACTGCCGGAATGATGCCCTGTTTCATCAGGGATTTGACGTTGTATCCGCCGGATTCCATAACCAGCGGCATGATCGGAGTCGCTGTCGGGAAGAACCATGCGATCAGGGATGCATTCTGGATAGCGAGCATCAGACCCTTGGCGCTGCAGTGCAGTACTTCGCAGGTCATGATAGCGATCGGGAAGAAGAGGTTTGCGGTTGCACCGTTGTTCATGAACTGTGTCAGGATGATAACGATGAAGCAGAACATGAAGTACAGAACGAATGTGCTCGGATGATCACCCAGCATAGCAGCAATCTTTTCGCCGATGAACATACCTGTTCCTGTGTGAACGAGAGCTTCACTCATGACATATGCGCCTACCAGCAGCATCATCAGTGAGATCGGAATTGCATCATGTGATTCTTTGACGGTATTGACGCCTGTGAAGTACATCGCAACTGCACATGCGGTTGTGATTTCCCACTGTGCAAGACCTGTCTTGTCAGCTGTAATCAGGAGCGCTGTCATGAGGATGAAGATCACGATTGCCATCTTATCCTGGAACGGAGTCAGTTCACGGGAAGCCTTCTTCTGCTTCATGTTGAGACCCTTGATCTCGACCGGCGGCTCATCCGGTGCGAACTTCAGTCCGAAGAATACGAAGTACAGCAGCATGATGACACAGATCGGTACACGGGCAATGAACGGATCCCAGACTCCGAATGTATCGCCGAATGTGTATCCTGCACTCTCGAGGAAGCCGTTCAGTCTGACATACGCAACTGCGCCGGATCCGAGAGGAATCGATGTCTGGTCGCACAGCATCAGGGCAGCCAGAGGGAACATGACTTTGGAAGGGCTCTTTCCGAACTTCTCGCAGACTTCAAGAATGAGCGGGTAAACAATCGCGAGACGTGTCAGAGCTGCGCCGAGGATGAGGCCCATGAAGAACAGAATGACCATGAAGATCGCGATGCACTTCTCGAAGCTTCCTCCGGAAACCTTATAAAGGACGTTGCCGATGTTTTTGATTAACTTGGTTTTGCTGAAGCCGGCCGCTACCATCATGAGGCCAGGCATCATTATGATATTCTGATCTGCGAATTTTGCGAGTGCTACCTTCGGTTCCACACATCCCGTCAGAACCAGCAGCAGTACGATGAACATTGCGATACCGCCGAAGCTGTACTTGGTAAAGCCAAGCATTCCCAGCATGATCAACCATATGATGATGTTGATCATAATTAAGTTTGTCATTAGATCTCCCTTCTTGTCCTGATAATGACATTGCCAACATGCATGTTTGTTTGCACACAAAACATAGCATCGGCTCCGGAAAACCCAAATCGCGTTTATTTATCACTCATAGTAAGCGCTTTCATAATTTTCATCGTTTTTACTGCCGTCCGGCCAGAAATCCGGAAGCTTCCGGTCCCCGGATACGGGACAATTTCCCCAAATCGTTCCAAAGCTTTACCGGATTATTTATGAATCATAAAAAAACACCCTGCTGTTTACAGCTGAGTGTCTGCACCTCTGACAAATGTCGAGGGATCCCGTTTGAATTGTTTTGCGAATTCCGCAAAGACTTTTGTCAGCGGATTTTCGGAATCCGGCTTCCAGGCAAGTACAATATGATTCTGCACGCTGTTTTCCAGTTCCACGGAGATTGTGCTCAGCCCCCGGATGCTCTGGCGGAAATGGCGCATGGTATTGTATGCAACACCGACGGCGTTTGTATTCAGGA
Source organism: Erysipelotrichaceae bacterium (assembly GCA_015058875.1). Lineage (GTDB taxonomy): Bacteria > Bacillota_I > Bacilli_A > Erysipelotrichales > Erysipelotrichaceae > Bulleidia. Next base: position 2,271 of record SVBN01000004.1, read on the forward strand.
TGATATTGATTTTGGCATTCGGTCCTTCACAGAGATATGCCACCTTCGGATCCAGACCGTTTTCACGGCAGATATCATACACACGTTCAATCTTTCCGTCGCTTCCTGCCGCAAATACAAACCGTTCATTTTCCAGTTCCTTCAGGCTGACCGATTCCATGCCGGAATACTTCGATCCTTCCTTTGTGAGCAGGAACAGACCGGTCTGTCTGGCAAGATGCGCATATTCCATGCCTGCGGCCATTGATTCCGGTACGGCAAACATGTCCATGTCCGTCATCATAAGATCATCCAGCAGGGATTTTTCATCATACAGCTCAACCCGGATATCCGGATACTGATTCTGAAATTCGGTAAGCATGAAGTAAAGCGTATCGTTTTCGATCAGCACGCCGATTTTAATCACGCCGCTTTCCGTATTGGACAGCTTCAGGCGCTCCACAGTATTCTGATTCCATTTTCTGAGACGATGCGACCATTCCAGGAAATACTTCCCGTTCTCATTGAGATGAAGACGTTTGCCGTTCCTGTCAAACAGAGTGCATCCGACATCCTTTTCCAGCCGGGACAGTCCTGCACTGACGGCAGACTGGGACATATTCAGAAGATCGGCTGTTTCTGAGAGATTCTCCGTTTCCGCAAGTGCTGCGAATACATCCAGAAATTCAAGTTCCATACCGCATCAGATCCTTTCCTGTATAAAGCGGGCGAATTCCCGTTCCGCTTCCGATATTCTGTCATCTTTGTATGCCAGACAGACCAGCTTTCCGTTCAGCGCCTCATGCATCGGAATCACGGCAAGCTCCTTTACATGTCTGGCAAAGGACAGTTCATTATTGAACGCCAGACCGATCCATTCTCCCCTGCGGATCGCCGCATATTTTGTATATTTGGAATCCACCGTCAGGGTGACTCTCGGTATAACGCCGCTGATTACGCACTGGACATAGGAAGGTTCATATCCGGTCTTGCTGTCGGTACGCTGAAATACGAATTCCTCATTTCTGATTTCCGAGAAATGAATCTGTTCCTTTCGGGAAAGCGGATGTGATTTGTTCATGATCACATAGATCATATTCTGTACGTCCACCGGTATATATGTCTCGTTGCTTACAAACTGCCTCAGCTTCAGTGTCAGTCCGAAGCCTTCATCTGTTCCGATGTCCGTATCGGAGTAATCTCTCAGGATAAAACTCACATCCGGATGTTCCTGCAGATATTCATCCATCAGAGCATAGATCTTATCACTGGTTGCCCTGAGCTTCAGGACGATTTCCCGCCTGCACGGATTTCCGCGGGACAGACTGTTTTTTACATGATAATAATCCTGCATGATGCCGGACACATGATCATACAGCACCCTGCCCTGTTCATTCAGAATCAGAGACTTGTTTTTCCGGCTGAACAGCGGACATCCGACTTCATCTTCCAGACGCTTTAAAGCACTGCTTACCGCAGGCTGGGTCATCTCATACTCTTCAGCTACACGGGTAATGCTCTGATAATCCACAATCTTCAGAAATATATCCAATGTCTTTGTGTCCATGGAACCCTCCCGGTATTTATTTTCACTATTTTCTCATGATTTGTCATCCGGGAAAAGAATGTCTGACATGCTGAATTCAGATCATGCCTGTATTCATCGGCTGTATGGTACAAAATTACAGGGGATATATCCCTGACTGCCGGATATCAGAAGTCTCCTTTTCCCAGGCTTCAAACACAGAAAATCCCCCGGTGCTTTCTGATCCTGCCGGGAGATGATGCTCTGATATTTATACTTTTATCTTTTTCCAGGTGCCCCTGCCGTAGAAGTACATGACAAGCGCGGTTCTGACCACCTGATCCAGGGCAATCGCAGCCCATGCACCGATCAGTCCCCATTTCAGAACGGAAATAAACAGTTCACCGGCAAGCGGTCTCAGGATCAATACACAGACCAGCGTGATCACGGCAGTTGCCTTTGTTGCACCGGCGCCGCGCAGGGAACCGGAGAGAATGAACTGCGGCGTCTGTACCGGCTGGAGCACGCCGAGGATGATCATCACCGGAATGGATGCCTGGATGACTGCCGGCGTATCGCTGTAGAAGCCGACGATTGTTGTTCCGAACAGACCGAACAGAAGACCGAGGAAAATCGAAATCACAAGGCCCAGGTAGGTACATCTTCTGGAATAATGCTCAGCCATATCGGTGCGCATCTTTCCTAGGCTCTGTCCGACCAGCGTTGTGGAAGATACCGCCATTGCCTGTCCCAGCATGAAGGATAGCGACTGGATATTCATGCAGATCTGATGGGTGGCATATCCGGGCTGGCCCAGGGTTGCGACCTGGCGGGAGAACAGAATGATACCGACACGCAGGATGAACTGTTCAATCAGGGAAGGAATACCCACCTTGATAATTCTCCCGATTGTCCCGAAGTCCACTCTGAAGCCGTGCAGGAAATCCGTCAGCTTTGCATTGAAATAGTATTTACCGGTTCCGGCGGAAACCACCGCCATAACCAGAGCGACCGCCTGCCCGATGACAGTTGCCAGGGATGCGCCGGCGACACCGAGTGCCGGGAAGCCGAAGTGACCGTTGATCAGCAGATAGTTCAGACAGATATTGATCAGATTGGCAGTTACGTTATATACCATCGGCAGCTGGGAGTTTCCGGTACCGCGGAACGCTGCGGTATACGTAGCCGCAATGCCCATCGTCATGAAGCCGGCCATCTGAATCCGCAGATATGTCGTTGACATATGGACAATCTCTTCCGAGAGACTTCCGTTTGCCATGAACCGCACCAGCGGTTCCGCAAAGACATAGCCCATGATCGAACCGAAGATGCATACCATCAGTGACATGACCAGTCCCTGCATCAGAGTATTGTTCGCCTTTTCATGCTGTTCGGCACCGCGGTCTCTGGCAATTGCGGCAGTCACACCGACATTCAGGGCGATGATCATGGAGACAAAGATAAACTTCGGCTGATTTGCCAGACTGACGGCGGAAATCGCGTCATCTCCGTTCGGCATGGAACCGACCATGATCATATCGGCCATGGAAACAAGACTGGTCAGAAGAAGTTCGATCAGTGAAGGCCAGGCAATCCGCATGATGTCCGCATATAACACAGAACTCTTACAGCCTTCCGGAAGCTTTCTTCTTTCCTTTGCGCTTTTCAGCTGTTCTTTTTCAATATCTTCTTCCGTACCCCAGGGTATTTCATCAAGATAAGTTTTTACCATCTTCTTTTCAGCCATTGTGATCCCCCTTTCCGTAAAGAAAAACACGGAATACTGTTACCCGTGTTTATTGTATATGACAGGCAGTTGACTGTGGCAACTATTTTGCTCTGCTTTCCGGAATTTCATCCTCCGGCAGATTCCGGAAAAAGGAAATCAGGTAGGGAATCGTAATGGCAGACGAAACCACATCCGATACCGCTCTTGAGATTTCCACGCCGAACAGTCCGAACATCCGGTTCAATATCAGAAGCACCGGAATCAGAACCACGCCGGAACGGAGTGCCGCCAGCCATAAAGCGGTCCCGGATTTGCCGATCGACTGAAACAGCATGTTTCCGTACAGCGTCACCGGCATCAGGAACAATGTCACCGACTGCCAATGCAGTGCAACCGTACCGATCGTGATCACTTCCGGATCATCCCGGAAGAACGTGATGAAGGGCTCCGCATTCAGGAAAGCAAATGCCCCCAATATCATCATCAGAACCATGCCCAGACGGAAAGCAAACCAGAAGCCGTCGCGTACGCGGCTGTAGATCTTTGCGCCGTAGTTGAACGCACTGACCGGCTGGAATCCCTGCCCGATTCCGGTCGCAACACAGAACAGGAAGTTGATGATCTTGTTTACGATCGACATTGCCGCAACTGCCGCATCCCCATACGGGCCTGCCGTCGCATTCAGTACAATCGTCGAAACCGAGTTCAGTCCCTGTCTTGCAAGGGAAGGACTGCCGACCGTCAGGATATCCCTGAGCACCGCAAACTGCTTCGTAATATATTTCGGAGAGATCTTTGACTGTGTCTGTCCTCTCAGATACGGCATGATCAGAATGCATGCGCCGACATACTGGGAAATACACGTCGCAAGACCTGCTCCGCCGATACCCATATGCAGCACAGATACCATCAGGAAGTCCAGAAAGATATTCAAAATCCCTCCGGAAGTGAGACCGATCATGGCAAAGAACGCTTTTCCTTCATACCTCAGAATATTGTTCATAACGCAGGATGTGGTCATGGCCGGCCCGGCAATCAGAATCCAGAACGCATAGTCTTTCGCAAAGGGAAGAATGGTCTCCGTTGATCCCATCATCCTCAGCATGCCTTCCATAAACAGCATGCCCCCGCTCAGGATCAGCAGTCCGACAAGCAGCGCCCCGAAGAAACTGGTCGAAGCATATTCCCTGGCGCTGCCGACATCATGTGCCCCGAGCTTCCGGGAGATATTCGATCCGGCTCCATGCCCGAACATGAACCCGAATGCCTGCAGGATGGCGGAAAGGCCGAATACAACACCGGTGGCACCGGATGCACTTGTTCCGACCGTCCCGACAAAGTAGGTATCGGCCATGTTGTATATGTTTGTGACAAGCATGGAAATAATCGTCGGTATTCCCAGCTGAAGAATCAGATTCGGAATCGGTGTTTCCGTCATCTTTTTGTATTGTTCATCATTTGTCTGTACGATTCGCGGCATAGTTGCATTCCTCAATATAAGGTTACATGAACAGGTCCTGTTCTCAACTTACCATTTCACGGCAGAAATAACAGTAATTCTGCACAGGAGCCTGTCCCGCTCTTCCTTTCGTTTGTCATCCTGTTATAAAATGACTTCAGAAAGCAATAAGCACAGGAGGAAATCATCATGACTACCAGACTACCCGACGGTTTTTTATGGGGCGGAGCAACAGCTGACTTCCAGTTTGAAGGCGGCTTCGGCGAAGGCGGCAGAGGCATCCTTTCCCACGACTACGAAACGGACGGAAACCAGGAAAATCCCAGACACCATACACTGAAGATGCCCGACGGCACAATCATTACGCCGGCAAGCAGCTTCTTCATTGCGGACGAAGTTCCGGAAGAGGCAGTGCCTGTCTTCCTGGAAGGACAGTATTATCCGAGCCACAAGGCAGTGGACTTCTACCATCATTACAAAGAGGATATTGCCCTGATGGCAGGCATGGGCTTCAATGTCTTCCGCTTCTCCATCTGCTGGAGCCGTATTTATCCGACCGGCGATGAAGAGACGCCGAATGAAGAAGGTCTGCAGTTCTATGACAATGTCATGGATGAGATGGCAAAATACGGTATGGAACCGCTGATTACCATCTGCCATGATGAGCTGCCGATGGAACTGGTTCTGAAATACAACGGCTGGGGATCGAGACACGTGATCGACTGCTATCTGAACTACTGCCGGACATTGTTTGAACGGTATGGAAAGAAGTGCAGATACTGGCTGACATTCAATGAGATCAATGCGGTCAGAGGCTTCGGACCGTGCGGAACCAGAAAATCCACCGGCAAGGATCACTACCAGGCTGTGCATCATATGTTCGTTGCCAGCGCAAAAGCCGTAATCATGGGTCATGAGATGATGCCGGGATCCATGTTCGGCGCAATGTATGCCATGAGTGAGCTGTATCCCGCAACATGCAGGCCGGAAGATGTATTCCGTCACATGCAGGTCAGAAGGGAAAACTGGTATTTCATTGATACCATGGCCAGAGGATATTACCCGAGCTATGCGAAGGATCTGCTGAACCGCAGAGGCGTTGACTCCATTGACATGGAGCCGGGTGACACAGATCTTCTGAAAGAAGGCCAGCTGGACTATGTATCCTTCAGCTACTACCGTTCCAATACCGTCAAGGCGGGAGATGCCTCCTTTACCGTAGGCGGAAGCCCGAACCCTTATCTGGAAGTAACACCGTGGGGCTGGCCGGTTGATCCGCTCGGACTGCGCTACTGCATGAATGAAATCTATGACCGGATCCAGAAACCGATCTTCATCGTCGAAAACGGTCTCGGTGCCGTCGATGAAGCGGATGAAAACGGATATGTCGAAGACGACTACAGAATTGATTATCTGAAGAATCATCTGACGGAAATGGCAAACGCCATTAATATCGACGGCGTAAATTGCCTGGGTTATACAATGTGGGGGCCGATCGATCTGGTATCCCTTTCCACAGGTGAAATGAAGAAGAGATACGGATTCATCTATGTCGACATGGACGACAAGGGCAACGGAACCCTGAAGCGTTCAAAGAAAAAGTCGTATGACTGGATGAAGCGCGTCATAGAAACAAACGGAGAAGCACTGAGCGAATAAACAGCTCTGAATTGAAAGAAGCACCCTGTTCCGGAAACGGCAGGATGCTTCTTTTTTGATGCTGTTTTTTATTACAGAGACAAAACTCAGTTAACTCTGGTAAGTCCTTCGAAGGAATATGTTGCTTCGAGGCCGATTTCTGCTGTGTCAACTGTGATATCCGCATACTTCGGATCTGTGAAGTTGCCCATGCCTGTGATGTTGTATACCTTGGACATATCATATCCCTTGGCTTTCAGAATGTTCATCATCTGAGCAACACGTCCGCCGGACTGGCACATCAGGAAGAGTGTCTTATCCTTCGGGAAGAATACTTCCAGAAGTTCATCACTTTCTTCATAAGTCGCAACAGGATCCGTTACGTCACCGCTGTAAAGCTGTGTGATTCCTTCTCCGCCTTCCTTGCTGTAAATCAGAGCAAAGTAAGGAATGCATTCGAAGTTTCTGAAATGCTTCTTCGCATAATCGCCGAAGTCACGCAGATCGATATAGTAAACATCGTCACGGTTCAGATAGTCGAGCAGGTTTTCATTGTTGATGGCGGCGCATCCCGGAAGGAATGTGTCTTCTGTGCAGTCAACAGGATCGGATTTTTCATCCGGCTTGTACTGCTTTGTTGTGTCACGGGGTGCAGGCAGTTCTGCCTGTACAGCTGTTTCGACGGGTGCTGCTTCTTCACAGACCGGGCATTCGGGGCAGGCTGTAGCTGCGGGTGCAGGTTCAGCTGCTGAGGAGCATCCTGCCAGCATCAGCATGGCAAGAGCCGCTGTCATAAACTTTTTCATTTCTTTCCTCCTTGTTTACTCAGCTTTGAAAATATGCATCCTCCGCATGATACTTAAACAGAGCGTTCAGCATGCGGATAATGTTATTGGTTGAAACACTGGAGCCGGACAGTGTGTCCAGTGTATAGCCTTCTCTGCCTTCGCCGGACGCATATTCTGCCGCATCAATATCTTCCACAAAGCTCAGAGTCTGGATGTATCCGTAATTCTTATCGATGAAATACGGAATGTATTCTTCCTTGAACATTTCATAGGTAGCTCCTGCCGGAGTCGGATTGGAGTCGCCCCAGAAACCTGCCGTATAGTGATCCTGTGAATCTCTGTCAAAGGAGAGGAACCGTACTTCCGCATCATTAATATCCTTGGACTTCGGAAGCGTCAGTTCAACATAGGCGGTCATCCAGTAATTGACATCTGCGCTTCTGCATGTGCAGGACAGATACGTCACCTGATATTTGATATAATTTCTTGCCTTATACTTGAAATTGACAAATGCATAGAACAATGTTTCTTCTCTCGGACCGTTGACATGGTTAATCGGAATAACTGCAACGGCGTTGCCCATAGTTCCTTCACCGAGATCCGCTGAATTATTCAGCCATTCATTGACAGAATTGACATCGAATACACATCCGCCTTCACCTGCAGCTGCGGCAGCTTTTCCGCCGAACTGCTCCGGATCAACCCCGGCTTCTTCCAGCGCTTTCTGCGCAGCTTTTTTCACTGCCGTTGAGGTGATCGTGGCTCCCGATACAGCATCCACATCAATGGAGCCCTTCTCGGTCATTGCCTGCGTCATGGTTTCAATTGCCTTGTCTCCAAGTCCTTCGGTTTCCTTTTCACCGACACCTGCCGCACCGGTCAGCTTGCCGTCCTGGAATGTCAGGGTAATTGTGACATCGCCGCCATTTCCTTTTGCTGTGCCGGAGAATTCGCCGGAGACCCCTCCGGAAGATGCAGACTGTCCGCCTGCGCCTGATCCGCCTGCTGAGCATCCCGCAAGAAGCGCCGCAAGAAGACAGGTCATCATTTTCTTTTTGATCATTTTATGAGTTCTCTCTTTCGGTACATTTATTATAATGCATAATGTAGATTGTATACAATTTAGTTTTATATTTCATTCCGTCTGTTTTCTGCAATGTAATACAATTGAGACTATGAAAAGAACTGCTTATTTATTATCACTGATGCTGTGTCTGAGCGGATGCCGCACCGCAGAACCTGAGCCGAAACCTGTACCGGAAGATCCTCCCGTTTATGCTTCCGCGGAAGCCATACTGAGAGAGGATGAGGTCATTGTTCCTTTCAACACAACAATCAGGCTGGAAACACTGTCACAGGAAGATATGGATCTTCTGTTTCCTGTCTTTCAGGAACAGACCACCTATTACAGCAAGCTGTTTGACAGGTATCATTCCTTTGCGGAGGAAGGCATCACAGGAATATATGAAGTCAATCAGTCGAACGGCACACCGGTGCATGTATGCTCAGAGCTGTTCCATGTGATCCGTGAAGCCGTACGGCTGAGTGAGCTGACCGGCGGAAGATATAACCTGACAGTCGGAAGACTGTATGATGTCTGGTCGGACAGGTTCAGCCCTTTCCCGATGGAACAGGAAGATCCTCCGGAAGAAGAAATACAATCAGCGCTCGGCTGCGTTGTAAAACCGGAAGATCTTAACGATGTCATCGTACTGGATGAAGAAAACAGTACCGTTGCAATCATGCCTTATTCTTCCTGCGATACATCCGTTGTTTTGGACGCAGGTGCATTGGCAAAAGGATATGCTTCGGAACAGATATCACTTGCACTTCAGGAATATGAAGTTCCGTTTCTGATCAATGCCGGCTCGAGTTCCATCAGTGCATATACACCTCCCGGAAGAAATAAAAACTGGTATGTCGGCATCCGCAATCCGTATGCGCGTGTCTATACGCTTTACGATTACACCATTCCGGATACAGGTCTGTTTTCTACCAGCGGCGATGATTCCAGTTATTTTATTCTGAACACGGAAGACGGACCACTCATCCGGCATCATATATTGAATCCTTCGACAGGCTATCCGGAAAATTCCATCCGTATGGCATCTGTCAGCTCCGACCGGAACGGGATGCTGTGCGATGTTCTTACTACCGCTCTCTTCAATACAGAGAGCCGGGAAGAACGTCTTCAGCTGATCTCCGTATTATCCGATTACGGCAGTATGGACATTGAATGGTCGTGGTTTGAAGAAACCGGAGAGGAACAGGGAACCCTCTGCTCTTCACAGGCTTTCTTTGAACAGATTCCCGCTGAATCCATCTCTGAAAACATAGCAGAAACTGAGGTAATCCCATGAAAAAAACAATTCTGATTTCCGCTCTGCTGCTGAGCGCATGCAGCGCACCTCCGGCTGAAAAGGCCGAGGTACATACCGAAACTCCGGCCCCCGTGACTGAACCGCAGTCTCTGCCGGAAAAAAGCCTGCCCGAGTCAGAGCTTGCAGCGGATTCACCGCTCAGCGCCGAAAACATTGATGACTATCTGTTTTTGCCGGGTGTGCGTTACGTTGACCTGCGTTCCTGTGAACAGATTTATTCCGAAGGCGGTATTGCCGGGTTCGTAAATATTCCGTTTTATGATGTGATTGTTTCCTGGCAGCCTCAGGAAAATGTCCTGTTTACGATGGCCAAGTCCGCTTCTGACAAAGATACCTATCTTGGAGGCGTCGGTACTTTTTCACCGAATTATGAAGAAAGCGAAGATATCCTGCATGAAATGTTTGAACAGGACTGCCCTATCGTCTTTATTTCCACGGCCGGCGTAGAGGCTGCCTATATGATCAATCTTCTCAAGCAGTACGGTTATGACCCTTCCCTGCTGTATAATGCCGGAACATTTACAAACGGAATAGGAAGTACTGCAGCATACCGCGATCTGGAAAATCACCGGTACTATATCGCGCCGGTGCAGGCATTCCGTGCTTCTCTTTCTTTTGACTGGGGTGAATTGAACAGCGTACAATAAACTCAAAGGAGTTTATTATGTCCGGAATCCGCATTCACGCTACTATCCGCCAGCAGATATTTGAAATACTGAGAGACAGGATCATGGAAGGGTATTACCCTGCAGGTACACGTCTTTCCGAGCAGCAGATCTGTGATGAGTTCAATATCAGCCGTTCCCCGGTACGTGAAGCTTTCCGCAATCTGGAAAGCAGCGGTCTTCTGAAAGGAACCGCCAACAAGGGTGTACAGGTAAAATCCTTTACCGCTCACGATATAACAAATCTGTATCAGGCAGAAACTATGTTTCAGATCACCAGCATACAGAACGGCGTCAGTTCAATGACTGAGGAACAGGCCGCTTCATTTGAAAAATACAGAACACTGTTTACCGATGCATACAATTCGGAAAATCTGGAACAATATCTGTCTGTGTCCGAAAAGTTCCATAATGATATTACGGCGCTCGGACAGAATGAACTGATCATTCAGATGTACCGTCAGATCGGAACACTGAATCACAGATTCCGTCTGACTGCCCTGAAAAATCCCGAGCGTCTGCGTGCATCCCAGGAAGAGCATCTGAAGATGATCGATGCGCTGAGAGCAAAAAATGCGGATGAACTTCAGAAACTCATGCAGATGCACATCTCAGAATCATCCAGGTATGCGCTCATGGCCATTCCCGCCGCATCTCAGATTGAAACAGAGGATGAATCTGCGTAATTATATACCGCATCAGAAAAGCAGAATTCTCAGATACAGCACACTGAAAATTCCGTCTTTCTTTTTTATTATGCGGCAGCTGCAGGACTGTCCAGCTGCCTGTAAATATAAACGATTGCACAGACAGAGATCACAAATGTAATCAGATCTGCCAGCGGCATGGAATACAGGATGCCGTTCAGCCCGAAGAAGACAGGAAGAATAATCGGGAATGCAACGCCGAACACCACTTCACGGATCATGGATATCACTGTTGACAGCATTGCTTTACCCAGTGCCTGAAGGTAGATAAAGGACGCTTTGTTCACACAGGCCAGTACAATCATGGACAGATAAATGCGGAATGCCTTCATGGCAAATTCGGTGTAATAAACACTTTCATTGCCTGCTCCGAAGAGACCGATCAGCTGTCCGGGAAGCAGTTCTGTCACAGCCAGTGCCGCAAGACCAATCAGTGTTTCTGTCTTCAGCAGAAGCGTAAACAGATCCCTTGCTCTGTCATTCCTGCCGGCACCGGTGTTATACGCCGCAATCGGAGCACATCCTGCGGCTGTTCCGACGACTGCAGAAATGACAATCTGAAAGAATTTCATAACGATTCCGATGACTGCCATCGGAATCTGAGTCAGTGAAGGATCGGAGAATACCGGATCCAGCTGACTGTATTTCGATACCATGGCGTTCACTGCGGCCATGCTTGCTACAACCGACACTTGGGAAAGCAGGCTGGTCATGCCGAGCGGTACATATCTTCTCATTGTTTCCGAATATACATGCAATGCGTCACGGCTCAGCTGTATGGTCTTCATATGCATCAGATACCGGACGGTCAGTGCTGCAGTTACAATCTGGCCGATCACTGTAGCCACGGCCGCCCCCATCATGCCCCAGTGCAGACCGTAGATCATGATCGGATCCAGGATAATATTCGTGAACGCACCGGCCAGGGTTGCAGCCATGGCATACTTCGGATTTCCGTCTGCGCGGATCACGGGATTCAGACCCTGTCCGAACATGTAGAACGGAATACCCACCGTAATCCAGAAGAAATATTCTTTTGCGAGTGCATAGGTCTGGTCATTGACCCTGGCACCGAAGAATGTGATCAGCTGATCTGAGGCAATCAGATACAATGCTGTCAGGATAAGACTTGAAAGAATTGTTGTGACAACCGCAGACCCGACTGCTTTTTTTGCGTCTTTTGCCTTGCCGGCACCGAGCGAAATGGACATCAGCGTACTGCATCCGTCCCCCAGCATAACCGCGATTGCCAGGGCAACCACCGTCAGCGGAAATACAACGGTATTTGCGGCGTTGCCGTATGATCCGAGATAAGATGCGTTGGCGATAAAGATCTGATCGACGATGTTGTAGAGTGCTCCGGTAAGCAGGGAAATCACACACGGAACCGAGTATTTTCTCATCAGTGTACTGAGAGATTCCGTTTCCAGAAAACTGTTCTGTTTCATCAAATTCATCCTCCATTGATATCGGAGATTTCTGCCAAAGCTGAACAAAAAGAAAAATGCGCAGGTCCTGCCCGGACTTACGCACTTGACTTGCTGCTCAGCGATTTGGATTTTACATCAGAAATGAATCTGCAGTCAAAACTTTTTTGCGTCAGAAATGATGCAGAACATGAATAACCTTTCCTATGATCTCTGCTCCGTTTTCCCGGAAGCATTCACAAAAGCTTCTTCGAGCCTTCCGTTTTTCTTCAGCCAGAAATAGTACCCGTAAACACAGAGCGCCTGGAAAAACCAGCCGACCGGGAAGCCGTAGAATACATTCCGGATATTCCAGTCGATATGCATGGATACGTACAGGAATATCTGACGGATGCCGATCATGCCGATCAGTGATAACAGCATGACCTGTCTGGAAAAGCCGAATCCTCTGAGTGATCCGGACATCACCTGATTCAGACACATCAGGAAGTAAAACGGAACCATGATATGAATCATCTGCGAGCCGACCCGCATGACCTCCGCATCGCGGTTGAACAGACCGATGAAGAAGTTCGAGTTCAGCATCAGCGGGATGCCCATGACGGCAATCGAAATCATGCCCATGACAAAGGTTGTGACCATGCCGCTGCGGATGCGCTCCCGCTTTCCGGCACCGACATTCTGGGATACAAAAGTGGTTACGGCAAGACCGAGAGCCTGACACGGCATCGAAACAAACCGGTCCAGACGCTGGGCAACACCGACACCGGCGGTTGCCGTAGAGCCGAAGCTGTTGATATATCTGTGCACAAACAGATTGGAAATGGAAATCAGAGACGACTGGATGCCGGCTGGCAGACCGAGATCAATCACTTCCATCAGAAGATCTTTTTCGATTTTCAGTTCGCTGACGCTGAACCGGTAGCGCTCATCCAGCCGCATCATATTCCGCAGCACCATGCATACCGATACAAACTGGGAGACGATCGTGGCGATAGCAACACCGATGACGCCAAGTCCGGCATAGCGGACCAGAATAATGTCCAGAACAATATTCAGACAGCTGGCAGTGACCAGCGCATAGAACGGACTGCGGGAATCACCGACCGCACGCATGACACCGGATTCCACATTATAGATGGAAGTAAACAGGATTCCCATGATATAGATTTTCAGATATGCATCTGCCTGGGTAAAAATATCTTCCGGACATCCGACGATCCCGAGCAGGAATTTCGAGAATACGGCACCGAACACAGCCATCGTGACACCGACGATCAATGCAAACATGACCGTCGTATGAATCGACCGCTTCAGCCGGTCATAATCTCTCTTTCCGAAATTCCGGGCAAACAGAACCGAAGCCCCCGCCGACATTCCGGTAAAGAATCCGATGAGCAGATTTGAAATCGGAGCACAGGTATTCACCGCTGCCAGTGCGCCTTTTCCGACAAAGTTTCCGACCACCAGCGAGTCAACGCTGTTATACAGATTCTGAAAGAGATTGCCCAGAAAAATCGGGGCAGAAAACAACAGGATCTGTTTATAGATATTGCCTTCCGTCAGATCCATGGTTCGCCGGTTTGTGCCTGCCATACTACGCCTCCCGTTATCAGCCCTGTCATTATAAACTGATTGCATGATGCAACTCAATTGCAGATTTCACAGGAATATGACCGGTTTCCGGATGCCGGGTATTCTTGACACAGATTTCCGGCAGTCTGATAATAAACGGGTATTGGGCGAAAGCTCTGATCCACGTCTGTCAGGGAAAATGACAGACGTGTTTTGTTTGGAGGGATTATGCGGAATTCGTATGTATCTGTTCTGATCATCATTCTCGGGAATGTGCTCTACGCACTGACCGTCCGTCTGTTTCTGATCCCGGCGGGTCTGATTACCGGCGGATCCACAGGCATTGCGCTGTTTGTGCATCATCTGACCGGCATGTCCACCGCCGGATTTGTATTTGCATTCAACCTTCTCATGCTGGGGGCGGGATATCTCGTGCTCGGCAGGAAGTTTGCCATGACGACTGTCCTGAGCACATTTGTCTATCCGGCCGCACTGCATGTATTTGAACTGCTGTTTCATGATCTTGTTCTGACGGAAGATCCGATGATCTGCACGATCTTTTCTGGTCTCGGCATCGGAATTTCCCTTGCCATGGTTATCCGGGAAGGCGCTTCCACCGGCGGAATGGATATTCCTCCGCTGATTCTGAACCGCCTGTTCCATTTCAATGTTTCGGTTATGCTGTATCTCTTCGACTGCATTATCCTTGTCATGCAGGCATTCCATACCGCTCCGGAAAATATTCTCTACGGCATCCTGCTGGTTCTGATCTATTCCCTTACGCTGGACAGGTTTATCCTGATCGGAACATCCAGAACCGAGGTAAAGATCATCAGCCGGAAATCCGATGAAATCCGGAAGGCAATCCTATCCGATCTGGACCGCGGCGTCACGGTGCTGCACGGGGAAGGCGGATACAGCAATGAACAGGAGATGATCCTGTTAACAGTCATTTCCAACCGCCAGCTTCCGGCAGTTGAAACACTGGTCCGAAGACTGGATGAAGAAGCGTTCCTGATAGTCAGCCGTGTAACCGAAGTGCGCGGCAGAGGATTCACATTGAAAAAAGAGTATCTGTAAAGAAAACATCCTCCGCATTTCGCAGAGGATGTTTTCCGGTACATGTCGTTACAGTATGACAATACTGTCTTTATTGATGTGCTTCAGATCAGCGGAACCGGTCGCGGCCATTGCGCCTTTCAGTTCCGCAGTCATTTCATTGATCTTTGCGGTAAGACCTTCCGGTCCGCCCTGCATATAGGCGCCCAGCAGTCCTCTTGCACAGAGAACGCCGTCGGCACCGAGTGCCAGCGCCTTGAATGCGTCATATCCTGTCAGGATGCCGCCGTCAACGAAGATCTTCATCTCATCTCCGACCGCTTTGCGGATTTCCGGCAGAATCATAAGCGGGGGCACCGCACTCGGGAACCGGTTGTTGTGGCCTGAAAGAATCAGTCCGGCAATGCCGATCTCTTTTGCGATCAGTGCATCTCTGACACACTGGACATCCTTCAGGAAGAACGGAAGCGGGGATGCATCATTCAGCATCTTCAGTTCTTCTTTTGTCTTTGATTTGAATGCTTTTCCCTTCTGCCCGTCATCGACGCCGTATACCGTCATGCCGTGGGAAATATCCATCGCATATGCCACGGCACCGTGTTCCGTATCATATCTGATATCTTCCAGCAGCTGCTCATTATCCGCCAGCGGTTTCAGCACGCGGGCTGCCGCAAGACCTTCTTCCAGGAACTGTTTCCAGATATCCGGATTATGATAATCACTGAAATAAACCGAACCGGCTTCATTGATCGCTCTGGCATATCCGATAATGCCGCTTTCATGATGATGCTGACCGCCGATCGGTCCTGCCAGAATCGGAGTTTTAAACGATCTTCCAAAGAAGTCAAAGGAAACATCCGCTTCGCTGTCACCGATAAACTGATAGGAAATCATGATGGAATCTCTGTATTTGTCGGAAAGCAGGTTGGAACTCATGGACCGGATCTGTACCGGTCCGCCTTTTTTCTTTTCTTCTGCCATACGTATTCACCTCGTCTGCGTACATTATAAAAACCGGAAAATATAGCTGACTCTCAGAAATGTACGAACATCTGCTCTTATTTCTGACAGAAAGACATATTTCCCGGGAAATGATTATTATTGTTCTGAAATCTGTTCCAGATCCAGCAGAAGGATGCCTGCCGCCAGCATATCCGCAGCGCCTCCGGGACTGATATTCCTGCGGACAAACTCTTCGTTCATTCCCTGCAGTGCCTGCATGGTCATGCCTTTTTCCAGAAGTTCTCCGGACGCCTGCCGGACATATTTCATATCCTCCATTGTACCGCGTGAAAGAATGTTGGTATCATCCAGGTTCTTCATCACCGACAGCAGGATATGCAGGTTGCGGGTGTTTCTGTCCGGGTATTCCCTTCTTCCGCAGGCCAATGCTTCTTTCAGTTCGGGGAAGCCGTCCATTGCCTGTCCCCGGACTCCGCGGATGCCGTATTTCCGGTACAGTTTTTCCCCATGGCTTTCCGGCTCTTTTTGATCCATCCGGAGAAAATCCTGTTCCATGATGGGTTTGGATATTTCCGAGGCAAAGGAAAGAATTTCTTCCGGTACATACCTGCCGGTCTGCTCATACAGATATCCCGCGCAGGCCAGAATGATTCCCATGGAAAAGATCATCCCCTTATGCGTATTCACATGGTCCGTGCGCTCCAGCATCGCTTTCTCGGCGTCGATGCCGATCCTGCGGATCACCGGAAAAATATCTTCTTTCGAATATCTTCTTCCTGCCTGGAACATTGCGGTCAGATACGGTGCCACCGCATAGGTGCTCTGATAGAATGTCTGAACATTCATATCCTGATGCGATCCGTTGTCATGCAGGTCCACAAGACCGGGCTTAGGAGTGGTATTGACTTCTTCCCTGAGTGCCTTTGCACAGAGACGGTACATCCGTTTCGTCTCTTCGTCACCTCCCAGATATGCGCTCAGCAGTTCCGCATGAATCAGATCGGAGATTTCCTGCCGGTATTCCGGGGACTTTTCCTTATCCTGTATGAAGTAATCCGGGATCTCTTCCGCATCCTTATTGTAGAAAGAGTGATCTGCTTCAAATGCATGCACGGCTTCCGGGAAAGAGTATTCCTCTGATTCCACCCGGATACCTGCCAGGGTCTTTTCAAACTGTTTCCGGTTTTCCAGAAATATGATATGGTCCGTGCTGCATACGGGGTTCAGTCCTTCGTGGGAAAAGATGCCGAGATTCTTCGGCTTGGTAAATCCGCCGAACTGCATGCGTCCGTGCTCATACATATATTCAAACAGCTTTCCCATGATCATGCCGGAGATGCCCTGCCCGCGGTACTGTTCCGCAACCGCAACGCATTTCAGCAGATGACCGGAAAGCGCTCCGGTACCTGCCGGTTCGGATGTGCTTTCTTCCCTGACCAGCACGGTATACTCCCGCAGAGGATCATATGAAAGACCTGCAGCTTCCAGCAGACGCTGAACTTCCTGCAGTTCCTTTCCCTGATTACCGTATATTTCCTCAATATAGAATCCATTCTCCATTGATTACTCCCGTCTGAGCAGCAGTCTTGTTTCTTCTGTTTCTGTCAGAATCATCCGGACCATGCGGCAGTCTGTTTCAAATCCGCAGGACTGATAAAAGCCGATTGCATTCCGGTTGGCAGACAGCGCCTTTACGGCAATTGTTTTCTGCGGCAGAAGTTCCAGGCATGCCCGGATCAGTTTCCTGCCGATTCCCCTGTGCCGGTATTCTTTCAGTATATAAAGCGCATATACCTCTCCGGCGTTTTCCAGATCTTCATCCCTGCACTCGCCGTACACTGCCGTTCCCACTACTTTACCATCCTGTTGGGCAACGATACAGTTCCCGAGATTGCGGTGTGCAGACGCAATGCATCTCTCCAATGTCAGTCTCTTCAGAAATTCCGGATCTATCATGCCGGGATATGTATCATGCCAGCTGCTGTAAATCACATAAGCCTGTGCTTCACAGTCTTCTTCCTTCATTTCACGGATGACGGTTTCCTGATCCGGGGCACAACGTTCCCTGTTTCTCTCATCCATTGTTCCAGTTCCTCCTGCAGATCTCTTTTAGCCTGTGCCTTTGCCATGATTTCCTCCGCATCTTCCGGATGAATGACAATCACGCCGTTCTGATCCGCGCAGATAATATCTCCCGGATTTACCGCTGCGCCGGCGCATTCCACCGGTACATTGATCTGTCCTTCCTGTTTCTGAAGGGAAGAACGTGCACATAAGCCCAATGCAAACACGGGCAGTCCCGCTGCTTCACACCCTTCCTTGTCACGGTACAGACCGTCGATAATCACGCCTTCCGCCCCGAGCATCTTCGCACATACGGAACGGTGATCTCCCCAGTATGCGCTTTTCTGCCAGCCTTTTCCGGCAATCACCAGAATATCCCCTTCCTTCAGTTCCATAATCGCATCCGGCACCATTCCGGCGATACCTTCCGGAATATCCAGCGTGACTGCTCTGCCGCAGATATGCGGTGTGCCGAATGCCGGCTTGATCCGGTAATCCATGACGTCCGGTTCCGCACATCCGTCACACAGCTCCGGTACGGTAAATGTTCTCAGTTTTTCAATCAGTTCTTTCATCAGTCCGGTCTCCGTTTCAGAAGAACATCCAGTTCTTCAATCGTATCCGCAAAGCTGATTCTCTCTTTCATTGCCGGATTTACAAATCCTTCTTCCGCCATATGTCTCAGCATTGCCTTCATCGGTTCATAGAACCCATTGATATTCAGAAAGATGCAGGGACATTTTGTATGATTCAGATTATGCATGGTCATGATCTCGGAAATCTCATCCAATGTTCCGATGCCGCCGGGGAACGCGATAAATGCATCGCCGAGCTCGATCATCTTCGCTTTTCTTTCCTGCATGTCTTTTGTGACAATCAGTTCGGTTATTTGATCATGCTGGGCTTCCGCTTCAATGAAGAACACCGGTTCCACGCCGATGACTTTCCCGCCATGTTCCAGCACCGCATCCGCCAGTGCACCCATCAGCCCCATGCTGGAGCCGCCGTATACAAGCGTGTGCCCGTGATCTCCGATGTAGGCACCGAGCTCTTTCACTGTCTCCTTATATATTTCCCTGTTTCCCGAACGGGATCCCAGATATACCGTTATATTCATATCAACCTCCGCGCTATGCTTATGATACACGAAACAGTTGTGTTATTGTTATTGAGGAGGACTCCGTTTATGTCAGAATATACAATTTCAGAAGTATACCGCAGTGACAAAAGAGCATATGCCCAGATTGACCGGCTGCTGGATCAGGAAGGCATCCGCAGGGATCCGAACCTGGACTATACATGCGCCATGTACGATGAGGATATGCATATCATTGCGACCGGAAGCTGCTTCGGGAATACGCTCCGCTGCATGGCAGTGGACCATACCCATCAGGGAGAAGGATTGATGAATGAAATTGTATCCCATCTGATCGATGTTCAGTCCAATCGGGGCAACATCCATCTGTTTCTGTATACCAAGTGCAGTTCCGAGAAGTTTTTTGCGAGTCTCGGCTTCCATGAAATTGCCAGAATTGAAGATCAGATCGTATTCATGGAGAACCGGAGAACCGGATTCGACAGCTGGCTGAATTCCCTGGAGACAAAAGACGGAAAGACAATCGGAGCTGTTGTCATGAACGCCAATCCGTTTACGCTCGGTCATCAGTATCTGGCAGAATATGCTTCCGCGCATTGTGATGTGCTGCATCTGTTTATGGTCAGTGAAGACGCAAGCATCTTCCCGTTTCATGCAAGAAAAAAGATGGTCATGGACGGAACCGCCCATCTGAAGAACATTATCTATCATGACAGCGGTCCGTATATCATCTCTGCCGCAACGTTCCCGAGCTATTTCCAGAAGGATGAACGGGCAGTCATTGAAAGCCATGCGATGCTGGATCTGACCGTATTCACCAAAATCGCAAAGCGGCTCGGCATCAATGTCCGCTTTGTCGCGGAAGAACCGACCAGTCTTGTGACCGGCATCTACAACGACATCATGTCTTCCCTGCTGGAAGAAAACGGGATCCGCTGTGAAATCATTGAGCGTAAAAAAAGCGGAGATATGGTGATCAGTGCCTCCACCGTCCGTCAGGCAATCCATGACGGAAACCGTGAACTGCTGGAACAGCTTGTGCCTGAAACCACTCTGAACTGGCTGGACAGTGAAGAAGCGGTACCGGTCATCAATAAAATCAGAAAATCAACCGATCTGATTCACTACTAGGAGGGTGTATGGAAGGAAAAGAAATCGTACTGGAGGAAATGCTGGCATTCCGGGAGAAACGTGCGGATTTCCAGCAGAAGCTGATGCAGGATACAAAAGCACCGGTCATATCCTTCTCCATGAATATTCCCGGTCCCATCAAAACAAATGAGCGGATCAGAAAGGTGTTTGATCTCGGAAAACAGGAACTGATGAAACAGCTGCAGGAACAGCACATTCCCTGCGGTCATATGATAGAAATCCATGAAGCCTGCGGGGATGAACTGCTGTTCTCCGTACAGGCAGATCCGGAAGTCATCAAGGATATTACGGTCGGAATCGAAGAACAGCATCCGCTGGGAAGGCTGTTTGATATGGATGTCATTGATACGGACGGCAAAAAGCTTTCCCGGCAGGTATACCGCAAGTGTCTGATCTGCGACAGACAGGCACAGGAATGTGCGCGTTCCAGAGCCCATTCCGTAAAGGAAATGCAGGACGCAATTGACGCTCTGATCAATGCTCATCTTCCTGCAGGAGGTCAGTCACGCTGATGAAAAACATAACAATGAAAAAGATCATTGCACTGGTAAAAAAGGTTCTGAAGATCTCTTCGGACCATGATCTGGCGGTCTATGCAGGATATTCCACGCTGTATATCCTGACAGCAGCGATTCCGCTTCTGATGGTGATTGTTGCGGCGGTTTACCTGATGCCCGGATTCTCGATTGACGATTTCCAGGCATTCCTCTTCCAGTTCATTCCCGAAGTACCGGAAATACAGAACCTGCTCGCCAATATTATCCGGAACCTGAGTTCTCAGACATCATCCTTTGTGGCATCTGTTTCCGCAGTCACTTCCATCTGGTCCGCAAGTGCCGGCATCTCCGCCATTCAGAAAGGACTGGACAAGCTGTACGGAACTTCCAGCAAGGGTCTGATGGCCAAGGTCAAGGCGCTGCTGTATACAGTACTGTTTACCTTTCAGATTCTGGCCATGCTGGTATTCCAGGTGCTCGGTTCCTCCATCAAGGGGATTCTGAGATCACTGGCTTCCAGCTTTGTGATCCTGAAGGGAATAGAGAAGTTCGCGTCCGTGATCAATGCCAGCAGTATCATCGTCGGTCTGATTACCGTTGTAGTCATCCTGTTAACCTATACCTATCTTCCCGGAGGAAAACGGGTATTGAAAAAACAGGTGCCGGGTGCGGTATTCACCGCAGTGATCTGGGTGATCTTCTCAATCGTTTTCTCCGTATTTATCCCCCGCTTCTGGAAGGCGTCTTCCCTGTACGGATCACTGGCGTCGATCTTCCTGATGACAATGTGGCTGAGGATAATGATCACAATCCTGTTCTACGGTGCCTGCCTGAATGAAGGTCTGAAATCAGAATAATCTGCATAACAATAAAAATCCGATATACTGTATCCATGCACAAAGATTACAGTTCCATCGGATTTTCTGTTTTTCTGGTATTTATATCGCTGATTCTTACGGCTGTTCTGGAGCTGAACAGAAATACCGTTCCCGGTTTTGTTCTGCTTATTCTCCTGGCAGTTCTGTTCGGACGCATCCGGGCGAGGTATCCTTTCCGTGGCTTTCTGAAGAAACTGCTGAGCTGGATCTGCTTTTTCCTGCTGTATGCCGGCATACTGTTTCTAACCTGGCCGCCGGTAAAAAGCGTTCCGGCAGTCTCTTATCCCAATCCGGAATATACGGATATCATCTCCGTGGAACAGGGAGAACTTCGGGGCGTGCTGAGTGAAGACGGATCGGTGGAAATCTATGCCGGAATCCCTTACGCAAAACCTCCGGTCAATGATCTTCGGTGGAAGGAACCGCAGGATCCGGAACCCTGGGACGGCGTGCTTGATGCGGTTACGTTTGCGCCGATGTCCATGCAGGTAACGAATCTTCCGATCTACTCTTCCCTTGCTCAGATCATCGGATATCATGACTATCAGATTTCACTGCAGGACAATTACCGGGAACCGGTCAGCGAAGATTCGCTGTATCTGAATATCTGGAAGCCGGCGGGAGATGTGTCAGACCTTCCGGTTGTTGTATATATCCACGGCGGATCCCTGCAGACAGGACAGCCCTGGTATGCGGACTATGCCGGAACAGGACTGGCGAAGCAGGATGTGATTGTTGTCAATATGGGATACCGTCTCGGCGTCTTCGGCTTTTATGCGGATGAGGACCTTGCGGAAGAATCAGAGCATCATACCACCGGAAACTACGGACTTCTGGATCAGATCAAAGCATTGGAATGGGTCAGGGATAATATCGCCTCTTTCGGAGGAGATCCCGATAATGTCACGCTTGCAGGAGAATCCGCCGGGTCTGCATGCGTCAGTGCGTTATGCACGTCGCTTCTGGCAGAAGGACTGTTTGTCCGGGCGGTCGGAGAAAGCTCTTCCGTTGCATCAGTATCTCCGCCGCATTCCTTCCGCCTCTTGGATGAAGCATTGAAATCCGGAAATGAGCTGAAACAGCGGCATAATGTTACCTCCGTACAGGAATTAAGAGCGCTTCCCGCAGAGGAGCTTGTCTCTGAAGCAGCCTCCCAGCATCACATTACGGTTGACGGATATGTGCTGACGGAAACTCCTTATGAATCGTATCAAAAAGGAATTCATAATGAACAGCAGCTCCTGCATGGATACAACAGTGAAGAATCCGCTCCGTTCCTGCTGTTTGACAAAACAAATCTGAAGAACTGGCAGGAAAAGGTACAGACCTGGCTCGGGGAATATGCGGATGAAGTGATCTCTCTTTATCCGTGTGAAACCGATGAGGATGCGGCAGAAGCATGGGCCGATATCTACGGCTCGCTGTTCTTCGGTTATCCCCATTACTGCTGGAACCGGATGGCCGGTGAAAATGATATTCCCGTATACGAATATCTGTTCTCGAAAACAAACGGAAGACTCGGCCCGTGGCATTCCGGTGAAGAAGTATATCTGTACGGCAATATTCCTGAGAATTCCGATCTGTATACTACTGATGACAGACAGCTCTCAAAGATGATGTCCGGTTATTTTGCCTCATTCGCTAAGGACGGTGATCCGAACGGACCCGGACTGCCGGAATGGCGGGAGACCTCCGGCTCACGGGAACTGATGGAATTCGGCGATCATATCGGCATGATTGAAGAGAAACATCTGGCACTGTATGAAATTCTGGACCGGATGTACGGCTGGAAATGAAATGTACCTGCGGATCTGCAGGTACATTTTTTTCAGTCTTTCGGATGATTGACGATCCCTTCGAACAGGATACTGCCGTCGTAGGAAGTCAGTGCAAAATAGAACGGGCGGTCCAGCGAAAACGGAATGATTTCTTCCGGCGGCATACCTGCCCCGGCTGCCGCAAGAACGGTGAACGCAGCCGCAAATACCCCTTCTTCGTCAGTTGTCAGTCTCGCGGCATGCACTGCCTGATCCAGGGTGATTCCTTTTTCATCACTCAGCGGAGTGAAGTCGGATACGTTCCGGTCAAACACATCGGTGATGCCCAATGTCTTCAGATCTTCTCTCAGATCCCTGTCGCTGAGAATGTCCAGTTTCGGAATGCTCATATCAATTTTGCTGTAAGCGGTATGTCCGGCAATGTCATATTCTGTCAGTACCTGACTGACTGTTTTCTCATTCAGCAGTTCCCTGACATCCACGTCTTCATCCGGCAGGAAGAAATACATAGCGCCGCTGTTTTCCAAAGGGAGGCTGATTGCGGAATAACTGTCAAAATAATAATACGTTCCGAGTCTGAGCGCATGCATCATCTCACACGGAACATCACCCTGCGGTGCATGGAAAATACCTTCATCCGTATTCAGCGGATCAAATTCATCCATCCATTTTGCTTTATACAGGATCGCGGATGCCAGAGCCAGTCTTGTCAGTTCTGAAAGTTCAATCTGTTCCGCCTGATCTTTGAGCAGACCGCCGGTCGCCTCATTCAGCCATGCCTGCAGTGCCGCATTCATTTCAGCCGATCCTGCTTCTCCGTAATAGGAATCCGCATAATAATATTCCGCCAGGTTCTTCAGCAGCTCTTCACGGACCGGATAACCCTGATCGATCCATACGGAATCCGACAGAATGCTGGTCAGTCCCTTTCCCGTACTGTAATTTGTTTTCCACAATGCAGGTATCGCTGTCCGCAGCTCCTGTACGGAACCGACCCCGAGCAGATCCATAATCTGCTTTTCTGTATTTCCGCCGGTGCATTCCGCCAGCATGCTCAGGGCAATGTACAGATTCAGCGGTGCGTACAGACTGTTTTCTGTTTCGTCTGCATTCAGCAGTACCGGACGTACTTTTTCACTGAAGCCGCCGATCAGTGAAACGTATGGCTGCGATTGTTCTTTCGATTCGAATCTGTTCTGATACCATTCCGACTGGGCATCAAACCATTCATTATCAGACGCAAAGTCTTCCCGTATCGGATATTCTCTGATCTCCGGATATTCCGCTTTCACAGCTTCTGCCATGGCTGCCGGTGCAGGAGCTGCAGAGGCCGGCGTCTCCGTCTCTGCCGTAACGGACGGATCCGGAACCGGAGCCGGTTCCTTTTCCGCGGGAGCGCATCCTGCCAGCAGGAATAATGCAAGCAGGATCTGTATCTTCTTTTTCATCAGTGGATCTCCTCAATCAGCTTCTGCATTTCTTCTTCCGTCACTTCATCATAGACGGTGATATGGTAGGTAAATCCGTCTTCCGTCCATTCAGCTTCTGTCGTTCCGTCTTCAGCTTCTTTGTATTCACCATAGATCATCGGCGGATCAGAGGACCTGTATTCCTCTTCCGAAGCCGGACGGCGTGTGATCACCAGACCGGTTTCGCTGTTCTCATTTCTGTAAACTGCTTCCGCTCCGGATTCATTGTATGTGACTTCCGCCAGTACATATGCTCCGTATTCCTGCGGACACATCAGCTGTACAGAAGCGGCGGCAACTGATTCCGCAGCTGCATTCTGCGGCGCTTCGTCAGCTTCCTCGATGCTTTCCGGTGCACCGGCACCTGCGGCCGGAATTTCGTCCGGCATACCGCCTTCATCATTTACCGCAAGGCTCTGCTGCAGCATCGGTGCACTTCCTCCGGAAGCACCTTTGCCCATTCCGATCCTTCCGGTAATGAATGTAAAGGACAGCAGCAGTACCGCCATCACAGCCGCTCCTCTCAGCCATTGCTTAGCCTGCGGCAGGATCAGGCGTCTTTTCTCCTGCTTTTCCGCAGGGGCGGCTTCTTCAATGAACTGTTCATCGATATCGGTCATTGCCCGCATCAGATCCATCTCTTTCATACCGCGTAGCCCTCCTTCTGCAGGTAATCCCGCAGTTTTTCTCTTGTTCTCAGGAGCGACATTTTGACCTTGGATTCACTCATTCCGTATTCATCCGCAATTTCCTTTACCGGACTCATATACCAGTATCTGCGGACAAAGATCTTTCTTGTTTCGCTGTTCAGCCCCTTCAGAAATTCATTGATCAGATCCGAAAGCAGATAGGCGTCGACCGTCGCTTCAACACTCTCTCCGCTTCCGATAATCTCGCTCAGTTCATCCAGCGCTGCCGGCATCTCCCCGGCTCCCCGTTTTTCCGCTGTCATACGTTCATACATATTCAGTGCAATATTTCTGGTAATCTTTCCGAGAAACGGACCGAGCTTCTCCGGTTTATGCGGCGGCATAGCTGTCCAGGCATTCCGGTATGTATCATTGACGCATTCTTCCGAATCGGCGTCATTAAAGAGAATCCGGTAAGCGATGGATTTCAGATACCTTCCGTATTTATTCATGGTTTCCAGAATGGCCTGTTCTGCCCGTTTCCAGTAAAGGGCAACAATCTCACTGTCTTCCATGCACTCCTCCTTCAACCTGATACACAGGAAATATGCCTGATGCGTCACAGTTATTCTTCTTTTAATACAACTTCTATCACTGTATCTGTCTGATCCGGGAGTACCGGATCCTCCCTGGTATCCGCAAATACAAGTTCCGGATAGTTTGAGGTAATCCAGCTGTCGGAGATTCTGACCGGATTCCCGCACAGCATCCGGATGGAAGCGATCTGTTCTTTCCTGATACCGGGCAGCGGTATCCCTCCGAACTGGTTTTCAAACACATGATAATAGATTCTGTTTCCGTTCCGGGTGATCCTGCCGTATTCCGGTTTCTCAATTCCGCTGTATCCGCAGGAATGAATGGATTCCCGATTGACGGACATCCAGTCACCGATTTCTTTCAATATGGAAATCTGTTCTTCCGGCAATGCACCTTCTTCATCCGGCGAGATATTCAGAAGAAGATTTCCTCCCTTGGATACGCATTCGACAAGTTTCTGTATGATCATGCATGCAGGTTTGTAGTAATGGTCGTCCCGGCAGTATCCCCAATGATTATTCATGGTCACGCACGCCTCCCACATCACCGGATCTCCCTGGTAATTGCGGATGCCATTCGGCGGAATGATCTGTTCCGGAGTAACAAAGTCCCCGGAAGTGATCTCCGGACGTTCCTCAATCAGTGAACCGAAGCCCTCGCCGCTGGCTTCCATACGGTTGTTCAGAATGATATCCGGCTGCAGGGAGCGGATCATCCGGACCAGTTCTTCCCCGTGCCAGGTATCCGCCCGCATCTCATCATAGGAAAAATCCGTCCAAAGCAGGTCGATTTTACCGTAATTTGAGCATAATTCTTTGATCTGGCCATGCATATACTCCAGATACCGGCTGAAATCATACCGGTAATCCTGATATTCCGGATTGTCCCGTTCCGGATGGTGCCGGTCCCCGTAATGCGGATAATCCGGGTGATGCCAGTCCAGAAGCGAATAATAAAGACCGACTTTCAGGCCTTCCTTCCGGAATGCTTCGATAAACTCCCGGATAAAATCGTATCCGCAATCATGCATTGAACTGTAATCCGTCAGAGCCGAATCATACATACAGTAACCGTCATGATGCTTTGCGGTCATCACCGCATATTCCATGCCTGCATGTTTTGCCAGACGGGCCATTTCAGCCGCATCAAACCGTTCCGGATGAAATGCATCGACATACGGCTGATAATCCTGAATACTCAGACGTTCATCCGAGCGTACCCATTCTCCTCTTGCCGGTACGGCATATACGCCCCAGTGGATAAACATGCCGAAGCGCGCTTCTTTATACCACTTTATTCTTTCATCATATGATTTCATATTCCGGATCTCCTGTTACCATCATATCCGATCCTCTGCATAATGCCCATACAAAAAGCTGTGCCGGCACACAGCTTCATGATTATTCTGCATTCTCCGGAATGTAATAAATATTTCCCGTTTTCCCGTCTAGACGCTTTTCATATTTATCAGTCAGATCCACAGCCTTTGCGGCAAAGCATTTGCGGCCGTGTCTCAGCACCTCAAAATGATCATCTGTCCCGTTCAGAATCTCCCTGCAGCACTCAATATCATCATCCAGCACATCGAGCGGACATTCCAGTTCGTTGTGGCTCCGCCAGATCAGATCATAGGTTCCGTCATATTCCTTCAGGTGTTCCAGCGCCTTCAGATAATCCGATACATAGTGACCCGGAGAAAGCAGACCGAGTCTTCTGCCGCAGGCATCGCCATATATGATGATCCTCTCTTCCTTCAGCAGGAACATGACCGATCCGAAGCTGTGACCGGGTACTTCGATGACTTTCAGCGTGATGCCTCCCAGATCAAATTCATCTCTTTCCGATAATTCCTGCAGTGCACCCTGAAACTGCGGCGCATAATCCTCTTTGGGTATATCCGCAAAATCCTTTTTCCGGGACAGACGCTCATATCTTTTTTCAATACTTTGGCATCCGAAGCAGCCTTCCCAGTCCTTCCGGTTCAGATAAACATGTTCAAACCATCCGATTCCGCCGGAATGGTCGCTGTGATTGTGAGTCAGCAGCACGGTCACTTTCCTGTCTGTAAGTGTCCGTACATATTCCCTGATATTTCCGATGCCGTAGCCTGTATCGATCAATACCGATTTCTCTGTTCCTTCAATCAGGAACATGTACACATCGTGGTCAATAATCTGAATAACGGACGGATGAATTCTGCGGTGTGTAAAGCTGTTCATATAGTTAAATACCTCTTCTGATCTGAACATACACCCGTAAATCCGTCATCTCGCTGTCTGAAAACAGCGGATGATGAGATCAGATTTCTGATTATCCTCCGAGGCATATAAAAAGACTGAAGGTTTTCAGTTCCTTCAGTCTCTGCAATTGTGATATGTTCAGCTGATCTTTGTGCCGGGCAGCAGTCCGTTGACTTCCGCGATTGCGACTCTGCCGTCGTTCTTTCCCGCCAGCAGCATGCCCTGGCTTTCAACGCCGCGGATCTTTGCTGGCTTCAGGTTGGCAATGACAACAATCAGCTTGCCGATCATCTGCCCGCAGGTATAGCTGTGGGAGATGCCGGAAACAATCTGACGGACATCACCGTTTCCGAGATCCACCTTCATGACCAGAAGGCTGTCCGCATCCGGATGCTTTTCCGCACTCAGTACCTTGCCGACTCTGAGATCGAGCTTTGCGAAGTCATCCAGCGTGACTTCCGGAAGCTTTTCTTCTTTCTGTTCAGCTGCTTTCTTTGCGGCTTCGAATTCCTTCTTCTGCTTTTCCTGCAGAACAGCTACCTTTTCGGCAACTTCCTTTTCATCCAGTCTCTTGAACAGAATTTCCGGCTTCTGCACGACATGCGTATCTGTTTCCAGCATGCCGAACTGCGCCAGGGAATCATAATCCCTGTGCTGTGTACCGATCTGATCGAAGATCTTTTCTGCAGTGACAGGCAGGTATGCACTCAGCAGCACTGCCGCAAAGCGGATGCCTTCCAGCAGGTTGTAGAGGACGGTAGCCAGTCTGCCGCTCTGTTCGGGATCCTTCGCAAGTGCCCACGGAGCGTTTTCATCGATGTACTTGTTGCATCTGGAGACGAGATCCATGATGTCGTCGATTGAGTCCGCGACTCTGAGCTCCGCCATCTTTTCTTCCACATCCGCAACTGTCTTCAGTGCCAGTTCCTTCAGCGGTGCATCGAGTTCCTCATTGTCCGCGCCCGGATTTGTGACTGCGCCGTTGAAATACTTGTTGACCATGGATACGGTACGGTTGACCAGGTTGCCGAGGTTGTTGGCCAGATCGCTGTTGATCCGCTCCACCATCAGCTCATATGTGACGTGGCCGTCCTGGGCATACGGCATTTCATGCAGCATGATGTATCTGACCGCATCCTGTCCGAACAGGGATACCAGATCATCCGCATAGATGACATTTCCCTTGGACTTGGACATCTTGGAATCCCCTGTGAGCAGCCACGGGTGACCGAACACCTGCTTCGGCAGAGGGATATCCAGCGCCATTAACATAATCGGCCAGTAAATGGTATGGAAACGGATGATATCCTTGCCGATCAGATGCAGATCAGCCGGCCAGTATTTCTTATAGAGCTCGTCATGATTCCCGTCACAGTCATATCCCAGTCCGGTGATATAGTTGCTGAGGGCGTCAATCCAGACATATACGACATGATCCGGATCAAAATCAACCGGGATACCCCATTTGAATGATGTACGGGATACGCACAGATCCTGCAGACCGGGTCTCAGGAAGTTGTTGAGCATTTCGTTCTTTCTGCTCTCCGGCTGGATGAAATGCGGATGTGTTTCGATATAGTCGATCAGTCTATCCGCATATTTGCTCATACGGAAGAAGTAAGCTTCTTCCTGCATCGGCCTGACTTCACCGCCGCATACCGGGCACTTTCCTTCTTCAGTCAGCTGGCTCTTCGTATAGAATGCTTCGCATTCCTGACAGTACATGCCTTCGTAATGACCCTTGTAGATATCTCCCTGATCATAGAGCTTCTTAAAGATTTTCTGTACCTGTTTCTCATGATAGTCATCGGTTGTCCGGATGAACTTGTCATAGGAACAGTTCATGCAGTCAAACTGCTCTTTAATCACTGCCGCCACTTTGTCAACGAACTCTTTCGGTGTAATGCCCTGTGCCAGCGCCTTCTCTTCCACCTTCTGACCGTGCTCATCGGTACCGGTCTGGAATCTGACGTCATATCCGGTCATGCGCTTGTAGCGGGCAATGGAATCTGCCAGAACAATTTCGTAGACATTGCCGATATGCGGCTTTCCGGATGTGTAAGCGATTGCGGTTGTAATGTAATACGGACCCTTGTTTTCCATACTCTGCCTCCCTGCTGTGAAAAGAAAAACGCCCGGAAAGGACGTCTTGCACGCGGTACCACCTTTGTCTTGCCTCTGCAGGCCACTCGATGCGCGTTACCGGACGCCTCCGGATTCCGCTCAATCTTCACGGAACCGGCTCCGAGACCATCTTCATTTATACCTTCCTGCAGATTTTCACCGCCCATCTGCTCTCTGATTTTCCGGTATAAATTACTCTTCTCTTCCCAGCTTTTCCACAACATTATATATAATTCACCACTGTTTGGAAAGTATGAACAGACAATTCATGTTTCCGGCAGTCACCTGTTCCTGCCCTTGTCCCGGCGTCCGCAGAATACTCAGTTCATAAGCTGTTCCGGTCACAATTCATACAGCCGGTTCTTCCTGTATTGTCATTTCCCGGTTGTTTGTGAGAACTACGGCACCACACGAAAGCGCGTACCTTCCCAAAAATAAATATAATCATGATTTTCCCTTTTATTCAGTCTCTTTCTCTTGTAAGAACCCTCTGAAAATGGTAAATTATTCCTAGTGTTCATTGTCTTTGTCAGGGGCAGGTGAATACGTAGAATAGGAGATTCTTTAGAAAGATGGCAACAGGCAAGGTAAAGTGGTTCAATGCGGAGAAAGGATATGGATTCATCACAGCTGATGATGGAACAGATATCTTTGTTCATTACTCTGCAATCCAGAGCGAAGGATTCAAGACACTTGATGAGGGACAGGCTGTAACATTCGATGTAACTCAGAGTGACCGTGGTCCTCAGGCTTCCAACGTAGTTAAGCTCTGATCAGATTTGAACACCAGAGAACTGCTGTACAGCACTATTTGGATAAACCGAAAAGAGGCTGTTCAGCAGTCTCTTTTTCTTTTTCCCATTCAAAAACCGTATCACCCGATACGGTTTCATGCAAATATTGCGGTGCATCTGGAGCGCTTTTCGTCCGGCGTAACGCCGAAGGCAATCAGTGTACCGATCCGGTCCGAAGTCTTTTCGTTAATCACTTCTTCCGATACCGACCAGTCCACAAACAACGCCGGTGCCAGGAACAGTACCGTCTCCAGCACGCCTTCCGGAATTTCATCCGTATCCGCAAGCTTTGTGATCTGTTTCAGATTATCTCGGAAGATTTCTGACGAGACGAGGAACGCCATCAGCACTCTTCTTGCGGTAAGAAGGCAGTCCCCTCTGGCTGCTTTGTTTTTTTCTTCCAGCTGGCGGACACTTTCATCCAGCGCGTTCATCTTGCGTCTTGTTTCCTTGATTCTGTCCTGACTGATCGCAAAGCGCTTTTCACCGTCGGTATATTCCTGTCTGGCCTTGATCAGCCGGTCTCTTGCGACAGCGAACGCACTGTCCATCTTTGCGGCTTCGCTTTTGTGCGTGCGGACATTCTCTTCCAGACGTTCAATCTCCAGCTGAAGTTTCTGTGTTCCTTCCAGAGATTCTTCCTTCTTCTTCCGGACCTCTTCCAGCTCCTGTTTCTTTCCAGCAAGGTCTTCCCTGATCTGGTTCCTGTCTCTGCGGAACAATCCGCCGATAAATGTATTCTTCTTTTCCAGTGCCGCGATCTCGGTTTCCAGCTGTGCGGCATATTTTTCCGCTTCTTCCGCCTGGGCGATGCCGAGCGGCAGCTTTTCATTTGCGTCGGTCAGCTGGTCTCCCAGCGTATTGATCGTTTCCTCGGCTCTGCGCTTCGCTTCCTGATGTGCCAGCGCCTGCTTTTCCGCTTCCTGGATCTTGGTAACACGCATCTTGTTTTCACGGTTCAGCCAGGAATCCTCTTCCTTCAGACTGCGCATTGCGGCCGAGCAGCGCTTCCATTCGCCCATCCGGACGGAAAGCTCGGCTTCCGTCTCCTGGGATCTGGTATATGCCTCGCGGAAATGGGAAAGCGCATCCTCATACAGCTCCAGCGAGTTATGCGCACGGTAGGTATTCAGGGTTCTGGCTATACTGTTTTTCAGAGCGGCGCGCGTCTCTGCCAGCACCGGCTCATAGCCGGCAGCCGACAGCGCTACTTCCACGGACATCTTATCCATATCATCCTTGGACGGGAATGCCGCAATCACGCCGAAACCGGTTTTTATGAATCTCTGAATCTCTCCGTAGGACTCTCCGAATGCATCATCCGGGTTATCATACTGGGCGAGGAATGCCGCTTTTGCGATCGTATCATCACGCACCCGGTCGGAAAGATAACTGATCAGTTCATCTCTTGACAGCTTTCCGGATGCGTCTTTGTTTTTGCTCTGTGTTTCGCTCATAACTAATTATCATTCTACCACAGCACAGCATTTTGCATTAACCGAAACCTTGAATTTCCAACCAAATCTTTTCTGTCAAATCAATTTCACTGTTTTTGTATTCATCTGCCGGTATTTTCACGGCCGGAATGACCTGTTTCCGGATAAAAAAAGTATTACCGTACTGTCATTTCCGGTAATACTGTATGTGTTCTGCTTCAGTCTCCTGTGCGGCCCTCGTATCTGTCATAGACACGGGATACAGATGTGTGGTTCATGATCGCATCGATTGTTTCCGCCAGCATATCTGCGATGGAAAGCTGTGTGATCTTTGTGGTCTTTGCCTTCTTTTCTTCGCTCAGAGGAATTGTATCGGAAATAACCATTTCCTTGATCACGGAGTTTTCAATCTTATCGATTGCATCTCTGGAGAAGACGCCGTGCGTCACAGCGACATTGACTTCCTTTGCGCCGTGATCCATCAGGATCTTGGCAGCTGCGCAAAGTGTTCCGCATGTATCGGCGATGTCATCGATAATGATGCAGACTTTTCCTTCCACATCACCGATGACATTCTGGGCTTCCACCTCATTGGGTTTCGGACGTCTCTTGTCAACGATTGCGATCGGTGCATCGAGCAGTTCGGCAATTCTTCTTGCCCTGACAACTCCGCCGTGGTCAGGAGAAACAACAACGACTTCTCCCGGCTTGAAACCTTTCTCTGCATAATAATGTCCAAGCATCGGACCTGCGGCCAGATCATCGATCGGAATATCGAAGAATCCCTGGATCTGTGTGGCATGAAGATCACAGACGACAATGCGGTCGGCTCCGGCTACCTGCAGAAGATTTGCGAC
This sequence comes from Erysipelotrichaceae bacterium, assembly GCA_015058875.1. Taxonomy (GTDB): domain Bacteria; phylum Bacillota_I; class Bacilli_A; order Erysipelotrichales; family Erysipelotrichaceae; genus Bulleidia. The sequence continues at coordinate 35,777 of SVBN01000004.1, forward strand.
CAGCTTGGATGTGATCGGCTGGTGCGCGGCTGCCTTGCGGTCCTGACGCGCATATCCGTAATAAGGAATTACAACGTTGATTTCCTTGGCACTGGCACGCTTGCATGCATCGATGCATACGAGAACTTCCATCAGATGTTCCGTAACAGGTGTGCATGTGGACTGGATGATGAAGACGGATCTTCCTCTGACAGTCTCCTGCGGCGTAACCAGAATCTCTCCGTCCGCAAAATGCTCTACCTTGATTCTCCCCAAAGGCAGGCCGAGCTTTTCCGCTACGGATCTTGCAAGATCGGTGCTTGAAGTTAATGCAAATACGACAGTTTCCTTTAACATAGATGTCCTTCCCCCTATATATAGCACAACAGACCGGAGGTCTGTCGCTTACCTCTGTCCGTCGGACGGAACACTGTAAACATTCGGTCCGACAACTTCACCTGCTTCTATCACAGCATCTCTGAGATAGCTTCCCGGCAGGATGACGGCACCGTCATGAATTTCAGTTTTTCCATACAGATATACATTCGGATGAATAATTACATCATGACCGGCAGTTACCTGCGGGCCGATATATGCCGTCCGGGGATCCATAATTGTCACACCGGACTTCATCAGATCCGTGTTGATTCTCTCCTGCAGATAAGCGGATGCTCTTGCAAGTTCAAGGTTGTCATTGACGCCCTGCACTTCCATGCAGTCTTCCACCTGCACTGCCGCGACACGGTAGCCGTGACGGATGAAAATCTCCACCAGATCGGTAATATAATATTCCTTCTGCGCATTGTCGTTCTTCAGCTCTTTCAGGCCTTCAAACAGCAGCTCATTGCGGAATGCATAGAAACCCATATTGGTTTCCTTCACTGCCCGTTCTTCATCCGTGCAGTCTTTGTATTCGACAATTTTCTGCACGCTGCCGTCCGCATTGCGGATGACTCTGCCGAATTTATTGTCATAATCCGGAACAGCTGTCATGATTGCCATCTCCGCTGTTTCCAGAGCTTCATATAATCTCGCATAGGTTTCGGGTCTGACGCACGGGCCGTCGCCGTTGACGACTACGGTCAGTCCTTTATCGCCTTCCAGCTGGCGCGCCTGCATGACCGCATGTCCTGTACCGAGCTGCGGTTCCTGAACAGCGAATTCACAGGTTCCTTTCAGAGCCGCTTCCACAAGTTCATGCCCGTATCCGACAATGGATACGATCCGATCCGCACCGGCTTTCCTCAGGTTCTCCACAATCAATCCTGCCATGGGTTCATCAAGAATCTTATGCAGCACTTTCGGAAGGTCCGAATGCATTCTTGTACCCTTGCCGGCTGCCATTACTACAGCATTTTTCATGAGTCTGCGCCTCCTTGCCATAATCTTATACGAGAATCTTTATTTTTCAATCATTTCTTGATTTGTAACAGATGTAAATACAAACGTAAACGCTTTCATTTCAGGATTTTTGTGATTCTGACAAAATAGCCCTTATACTTCATCAGATCGGCTGTTTTCTTCAGCAGCCGCGGGCTTCTGGTAATCCCGAATACCGTCGAACCGGAGCCTGACATCAGTGCTCCGTCAAATCCGAGCTCCAGCAGATCTTCCCGGATTTCCCGGATTTCCTTTACCAGATTCAGGCTGACGGCCTCCAGTGAGTTTCCGAGTGAGGATACAACGCCGTCATAGTCATCATTGATCAGTGCCGTACGCATCGCATCACAGTCCGGATGCACCGGCTCATACCGGTTCATCTCCGCAAAAGCGGTCCTGGTGGAAACGCCTCTTCTCGGCTTGACCAGCAGGATTTCAAAATCCGTATTGCATGCAAACGGCTCCAGCTGATCCCCGATTCCGCCGACATAGGCGCACTGATTGAAAATGCAGAACGGCACATCCGCACCGACTTTCTTACCGACCTCAATCAGTTCCTCCCGGCTCATGGTGATGCCGAGCATCCTGCACATCAGCCGGATTGCGGCAGCCGCATCGGCGCTGCCTCCGGCCAGACCCGCCTGGGTCGGAATGTGCTTCTGAAGCCGGCAGGCAAACTCTTCTGTAAATCCGTATTTTTCCCGCATCACCCGGATTGCCTTTACGACGGTATTGCGGTCATCCACCGGAAGGAAGGAACGGTTCACTTCAAAGGTTGTCTCTTCCGCCGGCGTCATGTCCAGCACATCATAGAAGTCTACCGGAGCCATAATCATTTTCAGTTCGTGATATCCGTCTTCCCGTTCTCCGACAACATCCAGGCAGAGATTGATTTTCGCATACGCCCGCTCTTTCATTTCTGTTTCCTCCAGACTTCATATAAAGCAATGAACTGCTGTGCATCCATATTCTGCGCCCGCACACCCGGATCAATACCCGCTTCCTCCAGGATTGCCGCAATATCTTCATTCTCCGTAAAGTATGATTTCAGATTGTTGTACAGCGTCTTCCTTCTCTGCACAAAGCATCCCCGCACAAACGCAAAGAATTCTGATGTCTGTGCCGCGGGGATCAGTTCCCTGCGGTGAAACTGTATCACCGCACTGTCCACATTGGGAGCCGGTGAGAAACAGGTCCTCGGCACATTGAACAGCTTTTTCACTTCATACAGCAGGGAAGCTTCCACGCTCAGCGCACCGTATTCTTTGTTTCCCGGTCCTGCCGCAAACCGTTCGGCCACTTCCTTCTGCACCATGACGGTGATCCACTCAATTGTTTCCGGACATTCAAACAGCCGGAACAATACCGGCGTTGTGATATAGTACGGCAGGTTTGCACACAGGCTGACAGTTCCGTATTTCTCCTTCAGTTCTTTTACAGACGCCGCAAGATCGGCCTCAAGGATATCCTGCAGGATGATTTCAACATTGTCATATGCAGAAAGCGTATCCGCCAGCACCGGCAGAAGACGTTCATCCACCTCATAGCTTCTGACATGGCGCGAGCGGAGTGCCAGCTGCTCGCTCAGACTTCCGATGCCCGGACCGACTTCGATCACCGCGCCTTCGCAGTGTGCGTTCTCCGCAATTCTCGATACAACGGAAACATCAATCAGAAAATTCTGCCCGAAACCTTTTTTGGCGCGCAGTCCGTACTGATTCAGGATTTCACCGGTTCTGGACGGTGCCGCAATCGGTTTGTTCATTCCAATTCCTTTCTGATCTGTTCCTTAGTTATGCCGAGATGGTTCAGTCTCTGCCGCATGGTCTTGGCGCTGCCGTATCCGAGATGAAAGATTCTTCCGATCTTTTCCCGGTTGGCCTGCGCCTGATCGCAGCCGGAAAGACCGAGTTCCACCATATCCGATGAAGTCAGTCCTCCTTCCGGTTCTTCCCTGTATGTCACAAGGTGCCGAAGTGCTTCCTCCAGCACGGCTTTTGAAGCGTGTTCCACGCCGACCTTTTTTGCGGTGCGGGCATCATGCTTATCGACAAAAGCATTCCTGCATCCCGGAACCGCCTGATTGACGGCATTGCGGATCATGTTTCCCGGCGCATCCGGATCGGTGAACACAATGACGCCGGTCTGCTGTGCCGCCGCCCTGATCTGTGCAATCACTTCTTCCCCGAGGGATGTCCCCCCGGTTTCTATCGTCCGGCAGTCAAAATACTTCTTCAGATTCTCAGTATCATGTCTGCCTTCCACGACGATCACTTCCGTAATCCGCTTCATTTTACTTCCTCATGAAGAAGACGGTCATAGTTCTCTGCTATGATATCCGCCATTTCCTCTTTGCTTTTTCCGCATACATCCGCAATGACCTTCACGATATGCGGTATGTTGGACGGCTCATTCCTTCTTCCCCTGACCGGCTCCGGAGACATATACGGACAGTCGGTTTCGGAAAGCAGATATTTTGTATCAACTGCCGCGGCTGCCTCTTTGGAATGCCGGGAATTCTTAAAGGTGATTGCCCCGCCGAAGGCCAGGTAATATCCGAGCTTTGTAAACTCCTGCGCCATTTCCGCGCTGCCCGCAAAGCAGTGCATGACGCCGGGGATCCGGTGTTCCTTCATAATGTCATAGGTGTCCTGCATCGCATCACGGGAGTGGACAAGAATCTGCTTGCGCACCTGTCTTGCGGCTTCGATCTGCCGGATGAACAGTTCCTGCTGGACTTCCTTATTGTCTTTGACCCAGTGATAATCCAGTCCGATCTCACCGACGCAGCTGATCAGCGGATCCTGTATGATTTCAAGAAACCTGTCCCATCTGCTTTCCCACCGGTCTGCGTCCTCGGGATGAATCCCGTAGGCGCACTGAAAGCGGAACGGATCCCTGCGGACCAGTTCCAGTGCCGGTTCAATTTCCTTTTCTTCGGTGCACATGATCATGATGCGCTTTACATCCGCCTGATCCGCCCTTTCGAGCACAGCGTCAAAGTCCTCTCCGAATTCTTCCGAAATGATATGTGCATGTGAATCAAGATAATATGTCATAGTCTCACTTTCCCAGACAGAAGCGGCTGAATATCTCATCCAGCAGGCCGTCCCTTGTCGCTTCTCCGGTAATTTCCTTTAATGCATCCCATGATGCCTGCAGGTCGATCGTTACAAGATCCGTTTCCATTCCGGCTTCCATCGCCTGCACTGCATCTTTCATATGCTGTCTTGCCTGCATTGCAAGACCGATCTGTCTTTCGTTGTTCAGCGTATCCTGATACGCCGCCTGAATCCCGTTCGCATATTTTTCCTGCAGTGCCTGCTTCAGAGCATCCAGATCATTTTCACGTGCGGATACAGCGATTGTATCCGGTATTTCCGCACGGTCCTTCTTATTATATATAACAATGCGTTCCCTGTTTTCCGTCATGGCCAGCAGCTGCCGGTCTTCCTCATCCAGTTCCCTTGAAGCATCCAGCACAACAATCACCAGCTCCGCTTTTTCCAGCGCCTTCAGCGACCGTTCAATTCCCATCTGTTCGATCCGGTCATCGGAATCACGGATGCCGGCCGTATCAATCAGATTCAATGTCAGATCACCGATCCTTACAGTTCCTTCCACCAGATCCCTTGTAGTTCCGGCGATCTCCGTCACAATCGCCTTGTCTTCTTCCAGCAATGCATTCAGAAGAGAGGATTTTCCGACATTCGGTTTTCCGACAATGACCGTATCAATGCCGGTCCGCACGGATACTGCTTTCGAGGCTGTATCGATCAGCTCATCCATCTGTGAGATCCACCTCTTTGCGAGCGGCAGGATCTGCTCATCCCTGAGCACCTCGACATCGTCGTATTCCGGATAATCAATATTCACTTCGATCTGGGCAATGATCTGGACCAGTTCTTCAATCAGCGGATCCAGAATCTTTTTCACACTGCCGCCGAGAGAATGTACGGCGCTTCTGGCGTTCATGTCATCCCGGGCATGGATCAGATCCGCCACGCCTTCCGCCTGGGCAAGGTCCATCTTGCCGTTCAGGAAGGCACGCTCGGTGAATTCTCCCCTTCTTGCCATGCGGGCTCCCGCACCGAGCACAAGACTGAGGATCTTCCGGGTGATATAGATACCGCCGTGGCAGCTGATTTCAATGCTGTCTTCGCCGGTATAGGAATGCGGGGCACGGAACATACTGATGAGGACCTCATCCACAATGCCCTTTTCATCCATGACATAGGCATGCCGGATCCGGTATCCCTTCATGTCATTGATCTTCCGGTCCAGGATCTTTTCCGTGACCGGTATGGCTTCATCACCGCTGATGCGGATAATGGAGATCGCACCCTCTCCCTGTACTGTTGAAATCGCCGCTATTGTGTCCATACACTGCCTCCGGCAACATCTTATCATATTCATTTCCGGTTTTTCAGAATTCGGGATATACTTCTTGTATGTTTGCAAATCTCAGAAAATCACTGCAGGCGATCCTGGAAGTCAGCGGTTTTTCCGAACCGACGGAGGTGCAGCAGAAAACCGTTCCTCTGTTTCTTGCCGGAAACGATCTGTATGTACAGGCATCCACCGGCGCCGGGAAAACCCTTTCTTACCTGATCCCGCTGCTCAATATGATCGAACCGATGGAGCACAGAACAAGAGCCCTGATTATTGCGCCGACCAGGGAACTGGCGGTACAGATTGAAAAGACCGCATCGGAGTTTGCCGGTTACATGAAGCTGCATACGGTGTGTCTTGTCGGCGGACTTCTGCCCGAGCGGCAGATCAGTCTTCTGAAGCATCATCCGGAGATTGTCATCGGTACTGCCGGCAGGATACTCGATATGATTGCACAGGGTTATCTGAAAACGGAAGGTCTTCAGTATCTGGTGCTGGATGAAGCGGATATGTTACTGGGACTGGGACAGCGAAAGGAACTCATGCAGATCATGGATCAGCTGCCTCCGGTACAGACCGCAATGTTCTCTGCCACAATGAATGACTCGCTGACCGCTTTATTTCCCGGGAAATATGAGACTGTCATTATCAATGATGCTGCCGTGCAGATTCATACCAGACAGTTTTATCTCATCACCGATGACCCGTTCCGTACATTCCGTGAACAGTTCATCAGTGATCTGCCCTGCAGCACCATGGTATTTGTGCCACATATCTCCGAATGCAGGAATTATGTCGCCGCAATCCACCGGGAAGGCTGTTCCGCGGAAGCTGTCCACAGCAATCTTCAGCAGAAGAAGAGAATGCAGATCATCCGCAGATTCAATGACGGTGAAATCAGTTACCTTGTTACGACCGACGCCTGTGCCAGAGGCCTGGACATCGAAGGCGTCGGAACCGTGATTCATGTCGGACTTCCGTATGACGAAGAGACTTATATCCACCGCTGCGGCCGGGCTGCCCATCAGGGCGGAAACGGAAATTCCTGCCTGATCATTTCCCAATCGGAAGCGGAGACGGAACTGGGGAAAAAGCTGATTTCCGGCTGCACGGAACTGACGGAAGATACCGATGTTCCGGATGTAATCCTGGAACCGATGGTTCGGCCGGATATCCGGTTATACCGTACCTGGCGGATTCAGTGCGGGACCGATCAGAAGATCCGGAAAAAGGATGTGGCCGGCGCGCTGAGTGCACTGATGCCGTTTGAGACAATCGGAACGATTACGATACTGGATCACTATACCGAAGTGACCGTCAATTCTTTGGACACACTGCCTCCTCAGATCAAAATCAAGGGAAAACTCCGCACTGTCAGAGAATATGATGATCTGCCTTTCTAATCAGAGAAAAAATAGTGTAATATTGTTAAGGATAGAATTAACCTATCCGGGAAAAGAGGAAATCATATGGAACGTTTAACCGGTACAGTCTCAAGAGGAATCCGCTGCCCGATCATCAGAGAAGGTGATAATCTTCCGAAAATCGTATGTGACAGCGTTCTGGCTGCTGCACAGAATGACGGATTTGAACTCCGTGACAGAGATGTCGTCGCAATTACCGAATCCGTAGTTGCAAGAGCTCAGGGCAATTATGCCGATATTACCGCAATCGCAGATGATGTACGTGCAAAGACAGGCGGTGAAACCGTCGGCGTCATCTTCCCGATTCTTTCCCGCAACCGTTTCGCCATCTGCCTCAGAGGCATCGCTCTGGGCGTGAAGAAGGTTGTGCTCATGCTGTCGTATCCGTCTGACGAAGTAGGAAATGAACTTGTTTCCCTCGACCAGCTGGATGAAGCCGGTATCGATCCGTATACAGATGTTCTCTCACTGGAACAGTATCGTGAAAAGTTCGGAGAAAACAGACATCCGTTCACCGGTGTCGACTATGTCTCCTATTATGAATACCTGATCAAGGACGCCGGTGCGGATGTTGAAATCATCTTCGCAAACCGTCCTCAGGCAATTCTGGATTACACGGATACAGTAATCACCTGTGACATTCATACACGCAGAAGATCCAAGAGACTGCTTAAGGAAGCAGGCGCAAGAATCGTACTCGGAATGGATGACATTCTGAACACACCGGTCAACGGCAGCGGATACAATGAGAACTACGGTCTGCTGGGATCCAACAAGGCAACCGAAGACAAGGTCAAGCTCTTCCCGAGAAACGGCCAGACATTCGTTGAGCGTACACAGAAACTGCTTGAAGAAGCAACCGGAAAGCACATTGAAGTCATGATCTACGGTGACGGTGCATTCAAGGATCCTCAGGGAAAGATCTGGGAACTCGCAGATCCGGTCGTCTCCCCTGCACATACCGAAGGTCTCAGGGGAACACCGAACGAACTGAAGCTGAAGTACCTGGCGGACAATGACTACAGCAATCTGTCCGGAGAAGAACTCAAAGCTGCTATTTCCGAACGTATCCGTGAAAAGGATGCAAACCTGAAAGGCAAGATGGCTTCCGAAGGCACGACCCCGAGACAGCTGACCGACCTGATCGGATCCCTCTGCGATCTGACCAGCGGCTCCGGCGACAAGGGAACACCGGTTGTACTTGTTCAGGGATATTTCGACAACTATACCAACTGATATGACTGCGCAGATCCGGAAGGGTCTGCTTTTTTTTGTCTCCTCCGGATTCATGTCGGATTCGCTGAAGTCGGAATTGCTGAAGTCGGATTGACTGAAGTTGAAAAAAGACTGCAGTTACATATGAACTGATATCCGTAAAGAGAGCCCAAGTCCGACAACTCAGGAACCCTTTTGCGGAATCATTTTATATCATTGACTGCAGTCCTGCCTGTTTTACAGTTTTGTACAATGGGATGAAAGAATTTCAGGAAGATCCAGGTAATCCTGCGGTACCTCTTCAGAGAACAGTGCATCCATATAAGGAACACCTGCGGCAGATTCATATGCTTTCCAGAGCTGATAGTTCTGCTTGTGATACTGATCCATTCGGATTGCCTGTTCATCCTTCCGGTATCTTCCGGCAAGTATCCGCATATGTTCTGCTATTTCCGGCTGCCTGTATATCAGATTATGCCGCTCTTCCGGATCGTTTACGGTGTCATACAGCAGTTCGGTATCTTCCGCTGAGAAGCACAGATACTTGTACTGCTTTTCTTTCAGCATGAAACTGTATTTTTCATCCTTATCATAATTGTTGATGTACTCACCGTATACCGCATGTTCATTGAACGGTCTGTTCTGCAGGGAGGAACATACCGATACCCCGTCCACCTCACGCATCGGTTCGGCACCGATATAATCCAGGATGGTCGGTCCGAGATCCATTACGGATACTGCCTCTTTGATCCGTGCGTTCATTTCCACGCCGGTACCTGAGAAGATCAGCGGAATCTTTGCGGACTTCTCAAAGAAATTGTTCTTTCCGAGCGTACGGTGATCACCGATATTGTCCCCGTGGTCGGAGGTATAGATAAACAGATGGTCATGATTCAGCGTGCGGCAGTATTCCTGAAATGCGGAATGCACCATACCCATACGGAAGTCCATTTCCTCGATCATCGCGCAGTAGGCAGCCTGAATATCCAGTGCAAGTTCCGGACTGACATGGCTTCTCTTCTGGTTCTTCCATGTCTCAGCCGCCATCTCATCTTCAAAGGATTCCGGAAGACGCACTCTGTTTCTGTATTTCTCAAACAGTTCCGCCGGTCCGACATACGGATGATGCGGAGAATAAATGCTGACACAGATAAACTGCGGCTTCTCATGCGGTATGGAAAGATACTCCAGCGCCGTTTCAATCACCCTCAGATCATAATAGGAAGATGAAGATTTTCCGCCGCCGACCACATTGGTATTTTTATATCCGCCGTACGCACTTTCATACACACCGCGCTGGCTCGCCATATCCTGACGGTTCCAGGTAATGGTAGTGCAGTCCGGGAATATCCGCTTTGTGAATCCATGTCTCTGATCAGCACCGACAAAATGCATTCTTCCGACCAGTACGGTTTCATAGCCTTCCTTAACCAGATGATGCAGGAACGTCGGTGTCATATCCGGAATCGCATCGGTCAGTGTAAAGATACCGGTATCGGCAGGACGCTTTGCGGTAAGCATGGCTGCGCGAGAAGGCACGCACAGCGGGCATACCGTATAGGCTTCATCAAATGCAGTTCCGTTCTTTACCAGCCGGTCCAGATTCGGTGTATCGACATTATTTCCATACCATCCGGAATAATACGGGGTATGCTGGTCCGTCATAAACATCAGAATATCAGGTTTATTCATCTGCAGCTCCTTTCAGAAACAGCCCGGAATGTTCCGGGCTGCTGTTTTCCAATAGTTTTAATCAGTCCTGTTCTGCCTGTTCCTGTTCAAGCAGCTGTCTGTCATAAGCCCTGACAAACGGGATCATGATGACGATATCCACGGCCAGCAGAATGAAGTACAGAAGTACTGCCTTGATATCCATTGTTGTAAGGAAAGCCTGCAGGAAGTGCGGCAGTGTCCACGGCACACTGACGAAGGATCTTCCGATAAAGCCGATTGCTGTGGCAGCATATGCCGCAACACCGTTGATGATGAAGATCAGGAAATACGGTATTGCAAGCTGGAAGTTCAGAACCAGCGGAATACCGAAGGTCAGCGGTTCGCCGATGCAGAACAGAGCGGGTACAACACCTACACGGCCGATTGCCTTGAGCTGTTCGGACTTTGCGAACAGAAGAAGTGTAATTGCGATCGGCAGCATGCCCATGGTTGTCCAGAGGCTGGAGAATGAACCGGTGAAGATATGAGGGAGTGCCTGTCCTGCCGCATATGCTTCGGAATTGGCAAGCAGATTCGCTGTCAGGAAAGGTGACATAACGGAACCGGCAATATTTCCGCCGTGAAGACCGCAGAACCAGAAGAAGCGGACCAGCAGAACATAGAGCAGTACAGCCCAGACACTGTCGGAAGCGGAGAACAGCGGAGCGAACAGACCGTTGATCAGAACCGGCAGAAGCTTTCCGGTTGTATTCATCAGTACGACACGCAGTACGATGACAATCGCTGCGATAAGCATTGCATTGAACAGAGCACCGATGGAGTCTGCGATATTGGGTGGAACGGAATCGGGAAGCTTGATCTTGAGTTTGGAATCATCCAGTTTATTCAGCACATCCGTCACAAAGTAACCGGTAAGGATTGCTGTGAACAGACCTGTGGAACCAAAGTGGTTGATCATGACTCCGCCGGCTTCATCGGACGCAACCGCCAGAATCATGAAGGACATCATAGCTACAACCAGCGGTGTTGTCGGACGTTTTTTGTTAAGACCGGATGTTGCGATGGAAACACCTGCCAGTGTATAGAGTGCAACGCTGTTCAGTGTCAGCTGATACACCAGCATCAGCCAGCCGGCATTTGCGGCAGACCATGCACGCCATGCATCAATGAATCAGCCAGTTGCTGTGGGAGGGAACGGAGGTGTCATCAGTACTGCGATAACGGAACCGATGATTGTTGCGCAGACAGGTGCCGTAATACCTGTTGTCATTGCTTTGATAAATTTGTAGTTTGAGAACTTGGTTACTGCAGGGAGTACTTTTTCCTGCATCGTGTCCATAAAGGATCTCTTTTCTGTAGACATCTTTGATTACCCCTTTCATTTGACACCCTCATTTTTGCAGAAGAAAAGGGGGTATTCAATTCAGTTAATTTCCATCCCCCTATGAAGTCTTTCAGAGCTTTTCCATGGTATCCATGAAGTCCTCAAAGTTCTTTGTCTTCTTTATTTTCTGAAGCAGATTCCGGTCATCCATGATCCGGATCAGTTTGTCATAGAATATCCGGTACCGATTGATATCCTCGCTGCGCAGTGCCATCAGGAATACCACACTGAATTCCGTGCAGTCAGGACAGATACAGACGGAGAACACAGACCTGTTAGACATGCTTTTCATCGGATGCGGCAGCCAGATTCCGTCATACAATGTGGAGTGCACTTCTTCTCTTTCCCATACAGAATCCGCAAATATACGTTCATCTTCTATGATGCCTGTATGTTTCAGATTTTCCGCCATATCCGCAATCAGCTGTTTTTTCCCGATTGTTCCTTTCCGGATTTCAAACAGATCAGAGCGGAACAGATCCCGTACGGATTTTCCCTCTTCCATCCTGCCGGAAGCGGATCTGTGTGAATTGAGGAACTGGCTCAGTTTGTCGATATCGGCTTTTTCAAACAGCGGTGAAACCAATACGGACGGAACGGTACAGGATCTCGGAACAGGAACTGTCGTGATGATCAGTTTTGTATCGGGATTAATGCGGAGCGCCTGATTGAGCTGATACACGGAATATGTTCCCGCTACATTCAGCTTTGTACCGAAATTATTCTCTACTCTTCTGCGTATCAGCTGGGCAAGCCCCATACCGGACCCGCACAGTATGATCACGTCCTGTTTTTCTGATGCCGCATCCAGAATCATGGCAATATATACAGCGATATAAGCTACCTCTTCCTCCGAAATCACAAGACCGAGGTGTTTCTGAATGATCGGAAGGATGCTTGTGGAACATTCAAATGCATACGGATAATTTTTTCTGATTCGTTCCGTGACCTCACGGTCTCCGACCGCATTATTCCGTGCTCTCTGTATCATTGCACTGAGATGGGAAGTCAGTCCTTCAACGGCTGTATTCAGAATACCGACATCAATGCTGTACTGGCTCTGCAGTACATCATAGAATTCGGAAATAATCTCATGGATCTCGGCATCCTGTACAGGCTCTGTACCGAAACGGGTTACCCTTCTGCGTGAAAGCAGATCCGACATATATCTGCGTTCCGCATCATTCAGCTCCATCTCGTACAGCTGTTCGATCCTGTCATAATCAAACACCGGAGATATCTCTGACGCTGACCCTTCTGCCGTGTATCCCTGGGCAATGCGGAAATAATCCACCGCATTCATCAGTGTGAAAATCTGGATGCCCCGGTCGGTCAGCGACATCCCGGCTTCCGCAAAGCAGTCAATCAGAATCTGGTATAAATGCATCATCCTGTCCTGATCCAGGATTCCCATTCTGGCAAGCAGTCCGCGCACAAACTGGAAACTGTTCTGTTTGTAAGCGGACAGAAAGATATTTTCCAGCAGTTCTCTCTTTTCCTCTTCACTCCCGTCAAGATACATGCCCTTCGGTGTGATCTTCAGAGAAACCTGCATCGGTTCCAGAAACTGTTCGATATTCCGGATATCATAGCTGATGGTTGTCTTGGAAAAGAACATCGCGTCCGCCAGCTGTTCCATCGTGACATAATCATCGAGAAACAGAAACTGGAAAAGAATATAGTACATCCTGCGGCTCGGCGTATCCGGGAATTCCCCGTCGCTTTCACTCTCCGGTTCATTCAGCAGACCGTAAAAATAGGAGATCTGGTCCTCGGGAATGAAGTGACCGTTTCCACCGGTTTCGATCATATGACCGCTGATGGATACCTCCTGGTTAATCACGGAAATATCATTGCTTACCGTACGAGCAGAAACATCCACAATTCTGGAAATTTCCCGGTTCGACATTGGTTTTCCCGCTTTGATCAGCAGAGATATAATATTTGTCTGCCGTTTGTTTATCATGCTTTTATTTTAAGATGATCCTTCTTTTCCGATCAATCAGATGACTTTCATTTCCCCATGGAAATTTATTGAACGGAATCATCTTTTTCATCATGCTATGATGTATTTGCTTAAGCAGGGAGATCTCATCATGAAAGTGCTGATCATATGCGCTTCAGGCATGTCTACCAGCCTGATCAGAAGCAGAATGAACAAATATGCCTCAGAAAACGGTCTGGATGTCCGGGTTGACTCCGATTCCTACGACAACCTCCCCTATGTCATACAGGATTACGATATGATCCTGTTCGCTCCGCAGGTTGCGATGCACTTTGAAGAAAGCAGACAGGAATTCAAGGGAAGCGGAAAAATCTTCTGCCTCCTGACCGTCCGGGAATTCGGCAGTATGGACGGAAAGATGCTGACAGGGAAATGCATTGAGCTGTATGAGGAAAAGTACAGGAACGGAAAAATGAACCTGGAAGAGGAAATGCTGGAAATCATTTCTTCCGCTTCCGAAGCACAGCGTCTGGCATATGAAGCATTCGACTGGCTGGAGAAAAAGAATTACGGCAGAGCCAGACAGTGCATTAAGGAAGGCCGGAAGGCAATCCTGCCGGCACATCAGATTCAGAGTCAGCTGATTGCCATGGAAATGGAGCCGGAGAATGCCGATAAGATCCGGGTATCGCTTCTGATGGTGCATGCCCAGAATCATCTCATGTCTGCCATTCAGACACTTGACCTTACCGAGCGCATGATCGCGCTGTATATGAAAAAGGATTAACAGGAGAAGTACGCTATGAGAACCGTTAATGTCATGTTCGATACCTTATGCCGCAGATTTCTTTCCAATTACGGAAATGACTGGATTCAGACCCCGAACTTTCAGAGGCTGGAACAGTACTGCACCAGATTTGAAAACTTCTACGGCGGATCCATGCCCTGCATGCCGGCAAGAAGGGAACTCCATACCGGCAGGTACAACTTCCTGCACAGAAGCTGGTCTCCGCTGGAACCGTTTGATTTCAGCGTTCAGGAAGAACTGAGGAAACACGGCGTTTATACCCATCTGGTGACCGATCATTCCCATTACTGGGAAGACGGCGGCGCTACCTATCATGAGCGTTACTCCTCATGGGAAGGCTTCCGCGGTCAGGAAGGAGACAGATGGCAGCCGCAGGACTACGGTATTGTTCCGGAAGGCAGAAGCGTGATGGATAAGACCGAAAACAATGTATCTGTTGTCCAGCACTATGCAAACCGGACAAAGATGCGGGATGAAAGTGAAATGCCCTGCGTCAGGACATTTACCGCCGGTACCGATTTCATCAGGAATCATGTGAATCAGGATAACTGGTTCCTGCAGATCGAAAGCTTTGATCCGCATGAGCCCTTCTATGTTCCTCAGAAATACAGGGATATGTATGATCTGAAAGATATGCCGAGGCTTGACTGGCCGGCATACGGACCGGTGAAAAAAGACATGCCGGAAGATCAGCTGAAGGAAGAACTGCATGAAATGCGCCTGGAATATGCGGCACTGGTTACGATGTGCGACCATTATCTCGGAACCGTATTGGATCTGTTTGATGAATACGATCTCTGGAAGGATACGGCACTGATCGTCAATACGGACCACGGCTTCCTGCTGGGAGAACATGAGCTGCTCGGAAAGAATTTCCCGCCGATGTATGATGAACTGATTCACCTGCCCTTCTTCATGCATGTTCCGGAAGGAAACAATGAAGGCGTAAGACAATCTTTGTGTTCCACGATCGACATCGCACCGACCCTGCTGGAACTGTACGGCATTGACAGTCAGGAAGACTTTGACGGCGCATCCCTTATTTCCGTGCAGAAGGAAGATAAGACAAACCATGATCATGTAATCTTCGGTGTGCATGGAGGCTCTGTCGGTATCACCGACGGAAGATATGTCTATTTCAGGGCAAATGAAAGAGAGGACAACCAGCCCGTGGTGGAATGCACATTAATGCCGACCAATATGAGAGGGTTCATGAATCAGGCACAGCTGAATGAAGCGGTGCTGATGGACGGAAACCGGTTCACCCATGGAATGAAATATCTGAAGGTACCTGCAAAGTCCTATATGAATCCGAAGGTATGGGGAGATCTGCTGTTTGATCTGAAGACAGATCCCGAACAGAAAAACAATCTGCTGCCCCATGCAAAAGAATCCGAACTGAAATCCGCCATGATTGAAATCATGAAAAAGACCGAAGCACCGGAAGAGGAATTCCTGCGCCTCGGACTGTAACCGATCAGACTATGCAGCCGCTGAATCATATCAGCGGTTTTTTTATTCAACTTCAAATTCAAAGCTGGAAAGATCCTGTGTCTGATACGCGGCATTGCCCATGACAAGGAAGAGAAACATGTCGCCTTTCAGGGTATATCCTTCTTTTTCCAGTTCATGTATCATCGGAAGAATCAGTTCCGGCGTGATCTGTGTTCCCGGAGACACCCGGCGGACAAAACGCAGAAATTTTCCTTCCGCTGCCGGATCTTCTTTCTGCTCTGCGGAGCTTCCGCATGCCAGAGCCAGAACCATACACAGAAGTGCTGTACTGAGCTTTTTCATTCCTTTCCTCCTCTTTGTGAATGATTTCGTAATTCAACAATAAACGTTGGAACAGTTCCAAGGCCAAGCGGTACATGATAAAAAAACACCATATGCTTTTTCAGGTCAGAATCAGATTTCATCAGTTCATCACCCGCATGATTTATACTGAACTCAGAGGAGTATTGATATGGAAAACAAACTGAAACTCGGATTCGGTCTGATGCGTCTGCCGAAGCTGGAAGACGGATCCATCGATGTCGAACAGGTCAAAACAATGGTTGATCTGTTCCTTGAAGCCGGCGGAACATACTTCGATACCGCATTTGTGTATGAAGGCAGCGAAGAAGCAATCCGCAAAGCTCTGATCGAGCGCCATCCCCGTGACACATTCACTCTTGCGACAAAACTGAACGGCTGGCGTGCATCGACAAAAGAAGAAGCCGAGCAGCAGTTCTACACGTCTCTTGAGCGGACTCAGGCAGGATATTTTGACTATTATCTGCTGCATTCGATCCGTGATACAAACTATCCGATTTATGAAAAATTCGGACTCTGGGATTTTGTCCGCGAGCAGAAAGAAAAAGGCCTGATCCGGCATTACGGGTTCTCATTCCATGATACGCCGGATCTGCTGGACAGAATCCTGACGGAACATCCGGATGTCGATTTCGTTCAGCTTCAGATCAATTATGCCGACTGGGAAAATCCGGCGATCGCTTCAAGAGGAAACTGGGAAGTCTGCCGGAAGCACGGCAAGCAGGTTGTCGTCATGGAACCGGTCAAGGGCGGTATTCTTGCGGATCTTCCGAATCAGATCGGCGACCGTCTCAGAGCATATGCGCCTGATGCATCCCTGCCCTCCTGGGGAATCCGCTTTGCGGCATCTCTGGATGGTATCCTTGCAGTACTCAGCGGCATGAGCAATGTTGCCCAGATGCAGGACAACCTTTCCTATATGAAGGACTTCCGGCCGCTGAATGAGGAAGAGCAGGAACTGATCCGTCTTGTACAGCATGATCTGAATTCCCTGGACAGAATTCTCTGCACCAGCTGCCATTACTGTGAACCTGGCTGCCCGATGAATATTCCGATGCCGAAGATCTTCGGCGCATGGAATCTGTATAAGCAGTTCAATGAGAAAGAACGTGCAGTTTCAAATTACAATCTGAACTGCCGGCTGCGCAATAAAGCCAGCGCATGCATTAAATGCGGTCAGTGCGAAGGCGCATGTCCCCAGCATCTGCCGGTCATTTCCCTGCTGGAAACCGTTGCGCAGGAATTTGAAAACTGATCTTCCATACTGCGGACTGCTCAATCACCGCGCAGTCTGCTTTTTATTTCCTGCAAAAGAAAAAGACGCATGATTTCATACGCCTTCGATTTCAGATGACGGGCTGATCCCTGCCGCTTTCAATATGGGACAGTATTGCATCCCCTTCCGGTTCGATCCCTGTGATCTTCAGATCCGGATTCTTTGATTTCAGAAATGCTGCAAGTCTGGCTGTCTGCTTTTCGGAACTTGTCTCATTTCCGGCATTCTGTGCATCGGAGATATATTCCACATTCCAGTTATCACGTCTGCCCGGAGAGGCTTTCAGTTCCCTGAGATCTTTGTAATAGAATTCCAGAATCTTATGTCTGTCGTAGACCAGCATTCTGTCTTCCAGCATGAATGTCTTCCCGATAATATAGCTGTCATTATATTCACTGACATTCCTGAATTTTCTCAGCCTGGATGAAATGGATCCGCGCTCCCAGTAAAACAGAATCATCAGCGCCGCAAGGATAACTGCCAGCACCATGACGCAGATCCGCAGTGCCGGGATCCGGGTTTTAAAATAGAATGCTGCGAGGATAAAAATCATAAATGCCGGAATCGGAAGCACCGGAACATAATCCATGGATATAAAGGCATGTAAATAGGCTTTGAGCATAAATCCTCCGTCTTTCAATATTATACGTGCACAGAAGGAAAAAAGATATTCACATCCTCCGTACTGACCGAAGGTCAGTACATACCTGGAATTCCTTCCGGTTGTCTGCTACAATAGTTCCGTCCGGAGGTAAGTTCCTATGTATTATCTGACATCACTGCTCAGAGCTCCTGTGACACTGACAGTTCTGATTGTCTGTATCGCAGTATATATTATGCAGAATAATAACCCGCTGATTACCCAGAAGTACAGCTTCCACTTCTTCTCTGTCAGGGAAGGACAGTACTATCGTCTGTTTACCGGCGGTTTCCTGCACGGAAGCGTCATGCATCTGTTCATGAACATGTACTCCCTGTACAATCTCGGTACCTGGATGGAATCCATGCTCGGTCCGTTTAAGTTTGCTGTTGTTCTGTTCGGCGGCGTCTTAGTCGGAAATCTGTTCTGCTATATGATGAATGTCCGTTCCTCGATCGGTCTTTCCGGCGGACTGTATGCATTGATGTTCTTCTACTTTGTACTGGTAATGAGATATACGGATGTATCCGTTGTCAGTCTGGTCAGAAACAACATCGCAAATATTCTGATCAACTTCATGCCCGGGGTAGCCTGGCAGGCACATCTCGGCGGTGCAGCCGTAGGCATCCTGACCGCGGTGCTCTTTCATTAATCCATACCGTACAGATTGCATATCCCGCCGGTGATCCGGCGGTTTTTTTGTCTCCGCAATATATGCTCAGGTTACGTTCAGACAGCATCTGCCTGTGTATTCCTGACGGACTGACATATAATACAAACGAAGGAGATTTAGTGATATGAGTGTATTCACAGGAAAAGAAAAGCTCAAACTCGGCTTCGGCCTGATGCGTCTGCCGAGAAATGAAGACGGATCCATCGATATCGATCAGACTGCCCGGATGGTAGATATGTTTATTGAGGCCGGCGGTACCTACTTTGATACGGCTTTTGCCTATGAAGGCAGTGAAGAAGCTGCACGCAAAGCGCTTGTTGAAAGATATCCGCGCGACTCCTATACACTTGCCAGCAAACTGTTTATCCAGCCCGGTTCCGCAATTACCGAAGAAGAAGCGAAACAGGAGCTGAAAACCAGTCTTGAACGCAGCGGTGCCGGATATTTTGATTATTATCTGGTACATGCCATTCAGAGAAGCAATTACCGGAAATATGAAGAATACGGTATCTGGGATTATGTAAAGCAGCTGAAAGAACAGGGCCTGATCAGACATTACGGGTTCTCTTTCCACGGTGATCCGGAACTTCTTGAAGAACTTCTGACAAAGCATCCCGATGCGGAATTTGTTCAGCTTCAGATCAACTATGCCGACTGGGAGAATCCCGGCGTCGCCGCCCGCAGGAACTGGGAGATCTGCAGAGAATACGGAAAACCGGTTACGGTCATGGAACCGGTGAAAGGCGGCATCCTGGCAGATCCGATCGATTCCGTCAAAGCAGTTTTTGATGCGGAAAACAGCGGAATGTCCTATGCGTCATGGGCTCTGCGCTATGTTGCCTCCAAGGAAAACATTCTGGCTGTATTAAGCGGGATGAGTTCTGTCGGACAGATGGAAGACAATCTCAGTTTTATGAGAGATTTCAGGCCGCTTAACGAACATGAAGAAGAAGTCATCCGGAAAGCAC
This sequence comes from Erysipelotrichaceae bacterium, assembly GCA_015058875.1. Lineage (GTDB taxonomy): Bacteria > Bacillota_I > Bacilli_A > Erysipelotrichales > Erysipelotrichaceae > Bulleidia. Next base: position 55,350 of record SVBN01000004.1, read on the forward strand.
AGGCGGCACTGAATGCCGACCAGTCCATCCCCTGCACAGCCTGTCATTACTGCACAAAAGGATGCCCGATGAATATTCCGATCCCTGAAATCTTCACTGTTCAGAACCGGAAAAAAGGAAGTCCCGAATTCCGTACCAGAAGAGAATATACCATTGTTACCGAAGGAAAAGGAAAAGCAAGCGATTGCATCCAATGCGGTCAGTGTGAAAACGCCTGCCCCCAGCATCTTCCGATCATATCCCTTCTGGAAGAATGCAGACAGCTGGAAGGCTGATCCTTCCGCAGCCGGATAACAAAAAAACTGTGATTCTGTCTCTTGCATGAGGGACAGTATTCACAGTTTTTATTGTTATGATCAGATTCTTCCTGATACACTCAGTCGGTTCAGAGCTTTTTCAAGCGCGATCTGTGCTCTCTGGAGGTCATAGTTCGGATTTTTCGAAGCCAGTCTCCTCTCGGCACGCTGTTTCGCGGACAATGCACGCTCGACATCGATATCATCCTTTGACTCGACCGCATCCGTCAGGATTTCTGCAAGATTATCACGGAAGTAGAACAGGCCGCCGGCAACCGCATATTCTTCTCTGCCGGAAGGCTCTTCCAATGTCATCTTTCCGATCTTCAGCATTGTGACTAAGGGCATATGATTCGGCAGGATGCCTCTCTGTCCGTCAGTCGTCTCAATATTGATAATCGATGCGTCCGTTTCTTTATATACTCCGTGCGGAGTTACGATGCGGCAATGAATCATCATTTCAGTGTCTCTGCCTTCCTGACAACATCTTCGATTGTTCCGACAGACATGAATGCCTGCTCAGGCAGATCGTCATATTTGCCGTCAAGAATTTCACGGAAGCTTCTGACAGTCTCGGCTACCGGTACATATACGCCCTTCAGACCGGAGAACTGTTCCGCAACGGAGAACGGCTGGGACAGGAAATTACGTACACGTCTTGCACGGGCAACGATCTTCTTGTCTTCCTCACCGAGTTCTTCCATACCGAGAATTGCGATGATATCCTGCAGTTCCTTGTATCTCTGCAGAATCTGCTGTACTTCACGGGCAACTTCGTAATGTTCTTCACCGATGATCAGCGGATCAAGGTTACGGGAACCGGATGCCAGCGGATCAACTGCCGGATAGATACCAAGTGCCGCAATGCTTCTTTCAAGGACTGTCTTGGAGTCCAGATGAGAGAATGCCGTTGCCGGAGCCGGGTCGGTCAGGTCATCCGCAGGGACATAGATTGCCTGTACGGATGTGATGGATCCGTTATCCGTAGAAGTAATGCGCTCCTGAAGCTGGCCCATTTCCGTTGCCAGTGTCGGCTGATATCCGACTGCCGAAGGCATACGGCCCAACAGCGCGGATACCTCCGAACCTGCCTGGGTGAAACGGAAGATATTGTCAATGAACAGCAGCACGTCCTGATGTTCCACATCACGGAAGTGTTCTGCCATTGTCAGTGCGGAAAGCGCGACACGCATTCTCGCACCGGGGGATTCATTCATCTGGCCGTATGTCAGAACCGTATTCTTCAATACGCCGGATGTCTTCATTTCGTAATACATGTCATTGCCTTCACGGGTTCTTTCACCGACACCCGCAACGACGGAACGGCCGCCGTGCTCGATGGCAATGTTGTGAATCAGTTCCTGCATCAGAACGGTTTTGCCGACACCGGCACCGCCGAACAGACCGACCTTGCCGCCCTTGGAGTACGGGCAGAGCAGGTCAATGACCTTAATGCCTGTTTCCAGGATCTCGGTTGTTGTCTGCTGCTGGGCAAATGTAGGTGCTTCCCTGTGGATCGGCATATATTTCTTTGCCTCCACCGGTCCCAGACCGTCGATCGGCTGACCGAGAACATTGAACATTCTTCCCAGTACTTCATCACCGACAGGAACGGAAATCGGAGCCCCTGTATCCACGCAATCCATGCCGCGCATCAGACCGTCGGTAGAAGACATGGCGATGCAGCGCACGATGTCGTCACCGATATGCTGAGCTACCTCGGCTGTCATCATATGATCGCCTTCCCCGATATGAATTGCATTACGGATAGACGGCAGATCACTCGGATTGAAGCGGATATCGATGACAGGTCCGATTACCTGTACAATTTTTCCATTTTCGCTCATATTCGCCTACCTTCTTTCTTATACAGCCGCTGAACCGCCGACAATTTCGGTGATTTCCTGTGTAATTGCGGCCTGTCTTGCCTTGTTGTATTCCAGAAGCAGATCGTGGCTGAGTTCATCAGCGTTGTCTGTTGCTGTTTTCATTGCGACTCTTCTGCTTCCCTGTTCTGCAGTCGTGGATTCCATCCAGTCCGCATAAACGACATCATGAATCATCATCGGAATCAGCTGGTCAAGAATCGTTTTCGCATCAGGTTCGAACAGTGTTTCAACATGATCCGTTGTTTTCTGCACCGGTTCTTTAACTGTCAGACTTGTCGGAAGCAGCTGATCTACTTCCGGCTGGAAGCTCATGGTATTGACGAATCTGGTATAGAGCAGTTCGACAACACCGACTTCATTTGCACGGTACATTTCAATCCCGCGGTCAACCAGTTCCTTCAGTTCAAGGAATGTAATCCTGTCCGAGCTGACCGGCTCTTCATTGATGACATTGAAACCTTCTTCCTTCATCTGACGGTACAGAGAAGTGCCGACAAGAATCATGGGATCTGATTTTCTCAGTTCCTCACGCGCTTTCTTGACGACGTTCTGGTTATACCCTCCGCATAATCCCAGATCCGAGCAGAATACAATCGTGACTTTTCTGTCCGATGTCTTCACTTCCAGATATTCACTTTCCACACCGGGATTGTTTGCGGCAATTTCATCAACTGTATCCTGGAGCTTCTGTGCATATTCACGGTTGGCTTCCATTCTCGCACGCTGTTTGACCAGTTTGGCATTGGCAATCATTTCCATTGCCTTGGTGATCTTGCGGGTACTGTTGACCGACTTGATTCTTGTACGAAGTGCCTGCTTCGACTGTGCCATATCAGTTCACTCCCTTGACAAGCTTGAATTGATTGAGTGCTTCTTCCATGACCTTATGGATCTTTCCGGTCAGTTCTTCACTCAGTACGCCTTTCTCCTCAATTTCATTGATGATATCGCTTCCGTTTTCACGGAAATATCTGTGCAGAAGTCTTTCGAATTCCCTGACTTCTTCTGTCGGAACAGAATCGAGATATCCGTTCTTTGCGGCAAACAGGGAAAGAACCTGGTCGGACATGGACATCGGCTGATACTGCGGCTGCTTCAGCAGCTCTGTCAGCTTGGCGCCGTGATCCAGAATCTTCTTTGTGCTTGCGTCCAGATCGGATCCGAACTGGGAGAATGTCAGCATTTCATGATACTGTGCAAGTTCAAGCTTCAGGGAAGAAGAAACATTCTTCATTGCCTTTGTCTGCGCATTGGAACCGACACGGGATACGGAAAGTCCGCTGTCAACCGCCGGACGGACACCGCCCGCAAACAGGTCTGTCTGCAGGAAGATCTGACCATCGGTAATGGAAATGACATTTGTCGGAATATATGCGGAAATATCGCCGGCCTGTGTTTCGATGATCGGCAGAGCGGTCAGAGAACCGCCGCCCAGTTCATCGGACAGTTTCGCGGCACGCTCCAGAAGTCTGCTGTGCAGATAGAATACGTCGCCGGGATATGCTTCACGTCCCGGAGGCCTCCGCAGAAGCAGGGACATTGTTCTGTATGCGACTGCATGCTTGGACAGATCATCATATACGATCAGGACATCCTTGCCCTGTTCCATCCATTCTTCACCCATGGCACATCCGGCATACGGTGCGATATACTGCAGCGGTGCGCTTTCGGATGCGGATGCGTTGACGATTGTCGTATATTCCATCGCATCATTTTCACGCAGCTTCTGAACCAGACGGGCAACCGTACTTTCCTTCTGACCGATCGCCACATAAATGCAGTTCACGTTCTTGCCCTTCTGATTGATGATCGCATCAATCGCAATCGCTGTCTTGCCGGTTTCACGGTCACCGATAATCAGCTCACGCTGACCTTTTCCGATCGGGATCATGGAGTCGATAATCTTCAGGCCTGTCATCAGAGGCTGGAAGACGCTCTTTCTTGTCATGACACCAGGCGCTACACGCTCTACCGGACGTGTCCTGGAAGTCTGAATCGGTCCGTTGTTGTCAATCGGCTGGCCGAGTGCGTTGACGACACGTCCGAGCAGTGCATCACCGACAGGTACTTCGACGATTCTTCCCGTACGGCGTACCTCGTCGCCTTCCCTGATCTCTGTATCGTTTCCAAGCAGAACCGCACCGATATGATCTTCTTCAAGGTTGAGCACCATGCCCATGACGCCATGAGGAAATTCCAGCAGTTCGGATGCCATTGCCTTATCAATACCCTGGACCATAGCGATTCCGTCGCCGACACTGATTACGTATCCGACATCATCGGAATGGATTTTCTGATCATAATTCCGGATCTGTGCCTTTATCAGAGCACTGATCTCTTCCGGTCTGATCTCTTTCATACCTGTCCTCCTCTCAGCAGAGCTTCCTTCATACCGTCGATTCGCCGTTTCATCGTAACGTCTGTCACATTATTTCCGACAACGACCTTGATCCCTGCTATGAGCTGCTCGTCAATTTCATTTCTGAGTACAATCTGTTTTCCGGTCTTTTTCTCCAGTGCTCCTCTGATCCGTTTCAGATCGGTTTCGGGAAGCTTTCTGGCTGACCAGACGGTTGCCTCGGTAATACCGAGTTCCTCATTTGCTTTCTGGACAAATACTTTCAGAATCTCCTCCAGATATCCGATCCTGCCTTTATCGATCAGCAGTTTTATGAAATTGATCAGATTTCTGTCATAAGCTTCTGAAAATACCTGTTCAATCATCTGTTTCTTTTCTTCGGAGGTAATTTTGACCGCACGGAAAAAACCCGGGAGATCTGGATTCTCTCTGAGGATACCGAGAAGACTCTCTGTTTCTTCCTTGGCGTCTTTTACCTTCTTTTCTTCCAATGCAAGTTCAAACAGCGCCTGTGCATAGCGCTCGGAAATCTCACTGCTCATTGCCGGCTGTTTCCTTTACAAAAGCATCAACAGCTTCACGGTCAAGATCAGCACCGTCCGTACCGGAAATCAGTTTTCCGGCTGCGGCCAGAGCAACTTCGACCATTTCCTGACGCATGGAACTGTACATTTCCGCACGTTCGGCTTCGATCTGGGCATGTGCCTTCTTGCGTTCGGCATCCGCTTCTCTGGAAGCCTGTGCAAGAATGCTTGCTTTTTCGTCTTTTGCCTGACGTACAGCTGCACTGACAATTTCATCCGCTCTGCCGGAAGCTTCATTCAGCTGTTCCATGGCTTTTCTGCGGTCTGTCAGCGCTTCCTGCTTTGCCTTTTCACTTTCTTCGAGATCCGACTGCATCTGCTGTGCGCGTTTGTCAAGGAAGTCCTTGACCGAAGCCCACAGGAAATACTTCATCAGAGCAAACAGAATCAGCGTACTGCAAAGCTGTACGATCATCGTCAGAGGATTTGGCAGCAGCTGTCCTACAATGTCAACATCTATCATTGCAGAACACCTGTATTAATAAACGAACATCAGAAGAATGGAAACCAGCAGTCCGTAGATTGCACATGTCTCGGAAAGGGCAATACCAAGAATCATCGTGGAACGGATCTTGGATTCAGCTTCCGGATTCTTACCGATAGCATCACATGCGTGAGCCGCTACTTCACCTTCGCCTCGGCCGGTCATCATACCGGTCATGACAGCAAGTCCGGCGCCGATTGCAATTAAACCTTTATTGATATCCATTTTGAGCTCCTCCTTTTAAGCTTCTTTTTTTATTTCTTCAGGAATATCATTTCCTACAAGAACCACAGTCAGTGTGATAAACACCAGCGTCTGAATAAATCCTGAGAACAGATCGAAATATGCATGCAGGATCGGTGTCAGTACGGGTGCGATGAAGTTAAATACGGATCCGCCTGCTCCGAACCATCCGGCGATGGTATCTGACAGGAACTGGCAGAAGGAATAAATCAGCTGCATCATGATTCCGCCGCAGAGAATGTTTCCGAACAGACGGAGCGACATGGAAACCATTGTAGAGAATTTGCCGAAGATATTCATCGGCAGCATGATTGCGATCGGTTCGATAAAGCTGTGCAGGTATCCGCCGATTCCGCCGTATTTCAGTTCCACATACTGGATCAGCACCCAGGTGATCACTGACAGCAGCAGCGTCACGCTGAGATTTGAAGTCGGGGATGAAAAACCGAACAGACTGATAATATTGCACAGAAAGATATAAACCGCAATCACAAGCACATACGGTGTAAAGGGTTCGGCAAACTTCTTTCCGCAGTTATCCTTAACCATATTGTAGATTGTTTCCACGCCCCAGATCACCGGCACGATAATCCCTTTCGGTTCAGCCAGCGGATCAGCGGCGGATATCTTCTTCGACAGAACCACAATAGCAATTCCGATCAGCAGCGTTACAAGGATAATGCTGTATACATCTGTCTGAATTTCCATGCTTACTGTTCACTCTCCTTTCGCGGCAGAAGGGATTCTGCGATCACTGTAAATTTAATGATCATCATCCCTGCTGCGCAGGTAAATATATTGAAATATGAAGGAATTCTGACTGCCAGAATCATAACCCCGGCCATCAATAGATAGTTTATCAGAAAATGGAATATTCCTGTACCTTTTCCGGCGTTTCCTGTGTCAACAACTCCGTTCCAGAACCTGTCATTGCGCAGATACAGCACAATTCCGACGATTGCCCCGATCAGAAACCCTGCCGCATACCGCAGATGGATCAGTCCGCTCAGCAGACCGATAACCATCAGCACCATGCATATCTTCCATGAGCGCCGGGTCATCAGCATTTTCCTTTCACAAATATCATTTTTATAATCATGTATAATTGACTGCTTTTTTCAGATTCAGAACATCCGGGTAACCGGGTCCGGTCTGTCAGTCTTCTTCCTCCAGACATCCCAGAATTTCAAGAATTCTGTTCAGATCTGCGGTATCGGTGAAATGTATTGTCATGGACTTTCCGCTCAGTCCGACCTTCGTCCCGAGTTTTCCGGACAGCCTGGTTTCCAGATCGACAATCATCGGATCCCTCGGCTTTTCCGCTTTCTTTCTGTGGGGCGCATCATTCAGTTCCTTAACATACTGCTCCACTTCACGTACGGACATCTTCCTGTCCATGACTCTCCGTGCAGCCTCGTACATCTGGTCTTCATCCTTCAGGGACAGCAGCGGTCTGACATGTCCCATCGTCAGTTTCTTTTCCGTAACAAGCTTCTGCACATTCTGAGGCAGCTTGAGCAGTCTCAGCATATTGGCGCAGTATTCACGGCTCTTGCCGACACGCTTGGCTAGCATTTCCTGGGTATAGCCGAGTCTCTTTACCAGGCTTTCATATGCGGCAGCTTCTTCTATCGGATTCAGGTTTTCTCTCTGGATATTTTCCAGCAGGGAAATTTCCATCATCTCCTCATCCGTAAAGTCAACCGATATTGCCGGTACGGTTTCCAGTCCGGCAATCTTTGCGGCTCTCAATCTGCGCTCGCCGGTAATCAGTTCATATCCCGAAATACTGGAGCGTCTGACAAGGAGCGGTGTAAAGATTCCGTGCTGTGCAATGGAATCCGCCAGTTCATTCAGTGACTGGGGATCAAATTCCTTACGCGGCTGATACGGATTCGGCCGGATCTCTCCGATCGGAATTTCCACTTCCTTTTTCCCCGGAGCATCCTGCGCATTGTTCTGAATATCGTCCAGGAATTTTTCAACATCCACATCGAAGATGTTGTTCAGTCCCTTTCCGCCCAGTCCGCCTGTATTCTTCTTTGCCATCAGCGTCCTCCTTTTTCATTATGCGATATTACTTCCCTCACAAGTGCCGCATATGCCTTGGCACCTTCCGATCTCGTATCATATTCGAAAATCGATACTTCCCGGCTCGGTGCTTCCGACAGTCTGACATTGCGGGGAATATAGCAGCGGTAAACCTTTTCCTTAAAGTATTTTCTGACTTCCTGCTGCACTTCTACGGACAGCTTTGTTCTGACGTCAAACATTGTCAGCAGTACGCCTTCAATCGATAATCTCGGATTCCACAGTTTCTGTACCAGACGGATGGTTCCGAGCAGCTGGGTCAGTCCTTCCAGCGCAAAGTATTCGCACTGGACCGGAATCATTACCGTATCTGCAGCAGTCAGCGCATTTGTATTCAGAAGTCCCAGTGACGGAGGACAGTCGATGATTATGTAATCATACTCATCCCTGACAGCGTCCAGCTTCATCTTCAGAAGATTTTCCCTGCCGACTTCATAGCTGGAAGACGCCATTTCAACATCCGCACCGGACAGGTCGATTGTGGCAGGAAGCACGTCCAGCGGCGGCATATCCAGACGGACTGCGTCCTGGCGGACTGTATCCTGTCCCACCAGTACATTGTAAACCGTATGATTTCTGTCAAAACCGATCCGGTTTGCGCCGATTCCGTGTGTTGCATTTCCCTGCGGATCAAAATCAACCAGCAGTACCCGCCGTTCTGCATATGCGAGTCCTGCCGCCAGATTAATACTGGTTGTTGTTTTTCCAACGCCGCCTTTCTGATTGGCGACTGCGATGATCTTTCCCATATCTTTCCCCCCGGTCACTTCGGAATTCTGATAATGATCCGAGTGTCTGTGTCTGAATCCTGTATTTCCGATTTTGCGTCGATGCCCATTTTCTGAATCATTTTAATACACTGATTTACGGAATTGACGGCAATCTGAACATTTCTGGTGAAACCTTTTGTCTTCTGCTTTTTGCGGCCTTTTTCTCCGCCTTTTCCAATGTACTCTTCCGCCTGACGGACATTCAGTCCCTTATCGACGATATGATGGTACATGCTGATCTGTTTTTCCGGACTGGCGGAAAGAAGCGCGCGGGCATGACGTTCCGAAATGATCCGTTCCGATACGCCGTCCTGAATTTCCTGCGGCAGATTCAGCAGTCTGATTTTATTGGCGACGGCTGACTGTGATTTTCCGACTCGTTCCGCAACCTGTTCCTGCGTCATTTTGTTCTGTCGCATGATCATGACATAAGATTTTGCTTCTTCCACAGCTGTCAGATCCTCACGCTGAATATTTTCCACCAGCGCCATTTCGGCAGCCTGGCTTTCATCTGGCGAAAGAATATAGCACGGAACTTTTTCGTATCCGGCGCGCACACAGGCACGGAACCGGCGCTCACCGGCGATGATTTCATACCCTTCTTCCGTTTCTCTGACAGTGATCGGCTGAATCAGTCCGTTTGCACGGATGGAGGCAGTCAGTTCTTCCATTGCGCCTTCATCAAAGGTCAGTCTCGGCTGATATCTGGAAGGCCTGATTTTATCTTTCTCTATTTCGACAACCCGGCCGGTATTATCCCGGTCAAAAAAGTCGAAGATTCCTATTCCTTTATTCTTCATATATGATTCTTCGGCTCCTTACAGCCCAAGCGGCTTTTTCTTGATTTTCGCATACGGTCTGGGATACTGGGGCGGCGTATTCTTTTCTTTTGCATAGACAAGATTAATCCGGACCGATCCGTCGGGAAGCGATTCCTTCATCACATCCGAAAGACGGCACCCGAGTGCCTTTACGGCAAATGCGCCTTCTTCCGCCTCCGCCATTCCTTTCTCGGCTTTCATTGCGAGAAATATCCCGTTTTTTCTGACAAGCGGTATGCACAGTTCCGACAGCACCGGCAATGAAGCCACGGCTCTTGCGGTTACGACATCAAAGGACTCACGGTGATCTTCCGCATAATCTTCCGCCCTGGCATTCACAACTGTTACATTATCCAGAGACAATTCGCTGCACACGGCCTCCAGAAAACGGCACCGTTTGCCCGTCGGTTCCACCAGCGTCACTTCAAGCGAAGGATCGGCAATCGCAAATACCAGTCCGGGAAATCCCGCACCGGAGCCGACATCGCAGACACGTTTTCCGGGGAATTCTGTTTTCAGCGGCAGAATGCAGTCCAGAAAATGCTTCTCATAGACTTCTTCCGGCTGATCCACAGCTGTCAGGTTCATTTTCTGATTCCACTGATTTAAAAGAATCGCGTATGTCTGAAAGCGATTCTTCATCGTATCATTCCAGGCTGTTCCTGCCCTGATTGTCTGCTCAGCCAGTTCTTCAATCGTCATGCTCTGCTCCGTATGTGATATTTTACCATCAGAATACACGCACTGAAAGACATTTCATCAATCACTCGGTTATTCTTTTTGTGGAAAAATGAGTTTTCCACAATTTCTTTCACTATTTTCTGAAATTCTTCACACAACGGCAAAATAACAGGCGTCCGCGACGCCTGCTTTCTGCTTATTTCTGTGTTTTTGTAATGAAGTCTGAATTCGGAAGTGTTTCAATCCATTCACAGAATGCTCTCCACTCGGGAAGGCGGTGCGTTCTTCTCTGTGCATAAATGGTTTTGAGCTGACGGTAGTTTGTTGTCATGCGTGCAGTCAGCTTGAATCCCGCAGGATTGGAATACAATATTTCAAGATATTTCTCTGCCGCAACGCTGCTCAGCGTTCCGACATCCTTGCCCTGTTCTCTCAGTGCACGGATATCTGCCTGAAGATCGTTATATTCCTTTGTCTTTTCCTTCATGATCTCAATAATTCTGGGATCGGTATATTCAATATATGCCTGATCCAGATCAAATTTTGTGATTCTGTGCATTGTGGACTGGGAACTGACAAAATCCAGGAAATGATAGCGCTCTGCTTCAACCCAGGCTTTGTTGGTAAATGTCAGATCAAACTGAACGATGACGCCGTTCAGAAAGTTATCGTGACCGCTGCCTGCCGGCGCATTTGCAAGTTTGAGTGTTCTCTCCGTAACTTCGTCACTGACAAGCGTCAGATCCGTAGCCATCGGATACTTGGAGCCGCGGACGGATTCCTCGAATCCGTATACGCATACATTGGATACTACATCTTCATATCTCATACTTTTTTTCTTCCTTTCCCCTGTCTGATTGCAATCGCAAGCACTGCAAGATCTGCCGGATTGACTCCGGATATGCGGGACGCCTGCCCCATTGTAGCAGGCCTGAATTTCATCAGTTTCTGTCTTCCTTCCAATGAAAGATTATCAACCTCGTCATAATTGAAATCTGTTCCGAGAACCTGCTGTTCCATCGCCGCAAGCTTATCTGCTTCCCGTCTTGCCTTGGCAATATATCCCTCATATTTTACATCAATACCGCACTTTTCAGACAGTTCATGCTCCGCCTCTTCATGAATCAGATTCAGAAGCTCCTCTGCCGTCACGCCGGGACGCTTCAGAAGTTCGATTCCGCTGATGCCGCGGTGATCCGAAGCCTCATAACCCTTTGATTTCAGATATGCGCTGACTTCCGGATCATCCTGTACATAAACCGTATCCTTCAGCTTCTGCTTCATATCTTCCAGCGTCTTCAGCTTCTTCAGATATTTCTGATAGCGTTCTTCACTGACAAGACCTGTTTCATAGCCGTATTCAATCAGACGTTCCTGGGCATTGTCATGTCTCAGCAGAAGCCGGAATTCCGCACGGGAAGTCAGAAGACGGTACGGCTCTGCAGTACCCTTGGTTGTAAGATCGTCGATCAGCACTCCGAGATATGCCTCGTCCCTGCGGAATACCAGCGGTTCTTTTCCCTGCAGTTTCCTGACAGCATTGATTCCGGCAAGAATTCCCTGTCCTGCGGCTTCCTCATATCCGGAAGTACCGTTGACCTGTCCGGCAGTAAACAGGTTTTCTATCACTTTGGATTCCAGTGAAGGCTTCATCTGAATCGGATCAATGGCATCATATTCGATCGCATATGCATATTTCTTAATAATGCAGTGCTCAAATCCGGGCAGCGTATGCGTCATCTGTTCCTGCACATCTCTTGGCAGAGATGTTGAGAATCCCTGTACATAGGTGGTATCCATCCGGAGCGATTCCGGCTCCAGAAACAGCAGATGCCTCGGTTTGTCCGCGAAACGGACAAGTTTATCTTCGATGGAAGGACAATAGCGCGGACCGACACCCTTTACGACGCCGGAGTACATGCTGGATCTGTTCAGATTCTTCAGGATAATCTCATGCGTTTCGGCAGTCGTGTGCGTCATATAGCACGGAACCTGACGGTCAAACGGCAGAATTTCTTCTGTTTCCTCAGAGAAACGCAAAAATCCCTCTGTTCCGGGCTCCAGCTTTGTCTTTGAGAAATCAATGCTGGAAGTCAGAACACGGGGCGGTGTTCCTGTCTTCAGACGGAATGTCGTCAGACCTGCTTCTCTCAGTGATGCGGAAAGGTCTTCCGTAGTCTTCTCCAGATCCGGTCCGCCGGGTTTTACCTCATCGGAAATCATATTGACGCCGGCCATATATGTGCCGGTTGTCAGAATCAGGATTTCGCAGGAAATAAAGGACCCGTCTTTCAGTGAGACGCCGGATATTTTTCCGTTTTCGGTATGAACACGGACAGCCATGCCTTCCATGACTGTCAGGTGTTCCTGATGCAGACAGACGTCCTGCATCATTTCCGCATATGCAAGCTTGTCGGACTGTACGCGCAGGGCTCTTACCCCGGGCCCTTTCGCACTGTTCAGCATTTTGAACTGCAGTGCCGTCCGGTCAGCCGTTACCGGCATCTGTCCGCCGAGCGCATCAATTTCCCTGACGACAATTCCTTTTGCCGGTCCCCCAACTGAGGGATTGCAGGGCATCTTGCCGATATTGGAAATACTGAGAGTCAGAAGCAGCGTATTCCTTTTTAAACGGGCAGAGGCCAGTGCCGCTTCAATTCCGGCATGACCTCCGCCGATGACTATAATTTCATAATCCTTCATGGTTGATATCTTCGATCAGCCTGAGCAGATCTCCCGGTTCTGTCTCATACAGTATTTCAAATTCCACGGCACCGGAGTATCCGCCGGCCATTTTCAGGTAGAGGCGATACAATTCTATTTTTCCGATCAGTTCAGTGATTCTGAGCTGCCGGTTTTTTGCCTGCGATATGAACGGGACGGCAATCACCGCTTTATCCCGGGTCAGATTCAGGCAGTCTGTTCTGCTGCTGCGGATATATTCCCAGCCTTCTTCGGAAACCTTCATCTGGGCAAGTTTCTTTGCCCGTGCGGTCTCCTTCTGATTCCATCCTTCTTTTCCGATAATCGTGGATATGACTGCCAGATTATGACGGAATTCATCCTGGCGGAATACATCGACCGGTTCAAACGTCTGGGAAGCGCTCCACAGATCAATGCCGTTTCTTTCCGCAAGCCGCAGAATTTTAACGGTTACCTGAGGGTTGTTTTTATCCAGATAGCAATAGCTTTCCAGTTTTTCATTGATATCAAGTCCGGCTTCTTCGGGATATACCGGAGACTGGAAAAATACTGCGTCTGTCAGATAAAGACAGTTCATCTTTTCCGGTATCGGTCTGTCTTTGGCAGCTCTGCGGATCGCATCCTCCAGATTTTTCATACTGTCGTATCCGTTTTCCGTACCGTACCGGTTCCACATTTGTTTTACAGACATCTTATGAGCTCCTGCATAGTGCGCGTAACCGACAAATCCCTTCTTCCGGCTGTGTCTTCCGCGGGAATAGAAAAACAGCAGATCCCCTTTCCGGAAGTCAGTGAATTCTTTCTTGCTGGAAAGACGCCAGAAATTCATTGTCCGTGAACCGCACAGACGATGATATTCGATCATTTTTTCATCTGTTACATATGCAATAGAGCTCATAAGAGTTTCTTTCTTTCAGTTATAAATCAGAAAATACCGTAGCTTTCTCCGTTTTCATCAATACCCATATTGATTGCGGCAGGTACTTTCGGCAGACCCGGCATGGTCAGTACGCTTCCCGTATAAGCAACGATGAAGCCTGCGCCGGCGGAAATGCTGAGATCGCGTACATGGATTGTGAATCCTTCCGGACGGCCCTTGATCTTGGCATCATCTGTCAGAGACAGCGGTGTCTTGGCCATGCATACAGGCATTCTGTCCCATCCGTTGGTAATGAATACCTTGATCTTTTCCAGAGCTTCTTCAGAGAACTCAACATCCTTTGCGCCGTAGATCTTTGTGGAAATGGCAGTAATCTTGTTCTGGATTGTGTCATTTTCATCATAAACAGGTGCGAAATGGTTTTCTTCTTCGCACTTTTCTACGACTGTGCGTGCCAGAGCTTCCGTTCCTTCTCCGCCTTTTGCCCATCCGTCGCTCTCTTCGACAGGATGACCGTTTTCTCTGCACCAGTTCAGCAGAGCTTCAACTTCTTCTCTTGCGTCGGAAGAGAACTTGTTGATGGCAACAATATAAGGAACACCGAACTGTTTTACGGATTCGATGTGCTTCTGCAGGTTTCCTGCGCCGGCAAGCATTGCCTCAACATTCGGTTCGGAAAGGTTTTCCTTCTCTACGCCGCCGTGCATCTTGAGCGCTCTGATGGTCGCAACGATTACCACTGCGTCCGGCTTCAGTCCGGCAAGTCTGCACTTGATATCGAGGAACTTCTCGGCACCGAGGTCGGCACCGAATCCGGCTTCCGTAACAACATAGTCCGCAAGCTTCAGACCGAGTTTTGTTGCGATAACGGAGTTGCAGCCGTGAGCGATATTTGCGAACGGGCCGCCGTGAATCAGAACCGGTGTGTGTTCCAGTGTCTGAACAAGGTTCGGCTTGATCGCTTCCTTCATGACAACCGCTGCCGCGCCGTCCACTTCCAGATCTTTGACTGTGACAGGCTTGCCTTCATATGTATAGGCAACGATGCATCTGCCGATTCTGTCCTGGAAATCCTTCAGATTTTCGGAAAGGCACAGAATTGCCATAACTTCGGTAGCGACAGTGATGACGAATCCGTCTTTACGTTCAATACCGTTGACCTTCTTTTCCTGCGCAATTGTAATATTGCGGAGGGTACGGTCATTCATATCCATGCATCTCTTCCAGACAACGCGTTCCGGATCGATGTTCAGAGGATTTCCCTGATAGAGTGAGTTATCCAGCACTGCGGCAATCAGGTTGTTGCAGGTTGTAATCGCATGCATATCACCTGTGAAATGCAGGTTGATTTCTTCCATCGGAATGACCTGTGCATATCCGCCGCCGGTAGCTCCGCCCTTCAGACCGAATACAGGGCCGAGGGAAGGTTCTCTCAGGCACGCCATTGTATTCTTGCCGATACGGCTCAGTCCGTCTGCCAGACCGATTGTTGTGGTGGATTTGCCTTCACCTGCAGGTGTCGGGTTGATAGCTGTAACAAGAATCAGTTTTCCGTTTTCACGATCCTTCAGACGTTCAAATTCCGAAATGGAAACCTTTGCCTTGTTCTTTCCGTACGGCTCAAGCGCTTCCTCAGAAATTCCTGCTTTCTGTGCGATCAGATGAATGTCTTCGAGTTCGGCAGCCTGTGCGATTTTCAAATCGTTGTTCATTTCGTTCTCCTCCTTATCCCATTTTTCTCCGGTCTGTCAGTGCATGCATCAGAGTGATTTCATCCGCATAATCCAGCATGCCTCCCGAAGGAAGTCCATGCGCAATCCTGGTGATCAGAAGATCCGGATTGCTGTCCTTCAGAAGTCTGTCCAGATACATGGCGGTTGTTTCACCGTCCATCGTTGCACTGGTTGCAAGTATGATCTCATCGCAGTCAGAGGCACGTCTGACAAGCGTATCGATATTCAGATCATCAGGCATAATGCCCTTGCTGGTGGAAATCAGTCCGTTCAGAACATGATATACACCGCGGTATTCACCTGTACGCTCGATTGCAATGACATCCTTAGCGGACTGAACTACCAGAATCTGACGGTGATTTCTGTCTGTATTCCGGCAGATCTCACATTCCTCGGATTCCGTCAGATTTCCGCAGATCCGGCAATGCGTCAGTTTCTCCCTTACATCAAGCATTGCCTGAGCAAATTCACGGACATCTGTTTCGTCAGCCTCGCTGATCAGCAAAGCATATCTTTCTGCAGTTTTCTCTCCGACTCCCGGCAGCATCCGGAAGCTTTCGATCAGCTTCTGCAGACTTGCTGGATACATTGATTACATCCCCGGGATCCGGACGCCCTGCGTGACAGATCCCATTTTGCTTTCACGGTCTTCCGCCGCTTTTGTGACAGCGTCGTTCATTGCAATCATGATCATATCCTGAAGCATTTCCTTGTTTTCTTTATCAAGGAGATCTTCGCCGACAATCACTTCTTCAACTGCATATGTGCCGTTGATTCTGATTGTAACGCCGTTTTTCCCGCCGTTGTTGCCTTCGTAAATCGTTGAATTCAGTTCATCTTCGATTTTGCCGAGTTCGCGCTGCATCTGCTGCGCCTGCTGCATTAATCTGGAAAGATCCATCAGTTTCTGCCTCCATCTTCTATCACTTCCACAAGATCCCTGCCGAACAGACCGGTCAGTCTGGTCACGGGATCATTCAGATTCTCTGTTTCTCCGGAAACTGTTTCTTCCTTATATTTATTAACCGGTACAACCGCAGGAAGCGTCCCGTCTTTTCTTCGGCGGATGAATTCCTGTACAGCCGTGTCATAAGTTTCCTGATCTGCCGCGAACGGCATCTTGTCGATTTTATATCTGTCCCTCAGATATTCATACAGTTCACGATTGTATTCCGGTTCATTCATCCGTGCTACAATCGACGGCATTTTGCTGACAAAGAGAATGCTGTCTTTTCCGCTTGCAGCGATTGTTGTGCTTCTGAGGTTGACTGCACATCTGTCTACCTGCATTCCTGTCATCAGTGACTGCAGCTTCGCAATATCCTCAGATTTCGATACCTTATCACTTTGCAGAAGGAGATTCAATACTTCTTCGATATTCAGCCGTTTTTCTTCCGGAACAGCCGGTTTTTCCATCACCGGCGCAGGAATATCCTCCGGTTCCGAGGTATTCTGCATCTCTGCCGGAACTGTCTGAACAGGAGGCTGTTCCCGAACCGGTTCATCCTTCTTAACTGTTCTGACTGTCTGTGTCTGCGTTTCCGGCTCGTTCATTACCATCATATTCATGCAGGCAATTTCAAAGCAGGATGCAGCGGACTGGGAAATCCGGTATGTATCAAGCGCCTTCATCAATGCATCGATCATTTTCATCAGACTGCCGGCAGTACTGTCTTCTCCGGCTTTCTGCGCCTGTTCCGCATTCAGTACTCTCAGAAGATTTTCTTTCTTTGTTGTTTTGTAAATCACCGTATCCCTGAGAATATCAATCAGCTCGGAATTCATCCGTTCAAGATCAATTCCTCGATGTTCATATGCGCGGATCCGTTCGATAACCGAAGATAGATCGCCCTTCTGTATAAACTTGAGCAGTTCAATTTTCTGGGATGCCGAAGCCAGACCGTAAATCTGATTGATATCTTCTTCCGTGATTTCACCCTGTGCATAGGAGACTGTCTGTTCCAGAATGCTCAGTGCATCACGCATTCCCCCGTCTGCCAGTTCCGCAATCTTTTCGGCAGCCTGGGCATCCAGACGGAATCCTTCTTTTTCCGCAATGTTCAGAAGATGATCCCGGATCTGATCTTTATTCACTTTGGAGAAATCAAATCTCTGGCATCTAGATACGATTGTCGGCAGAAGTTTCTGGGGATCGGTTGTCGCAAGAATAAAAATCACATGTGAAGGAGGTTCTTCCAATGTCTTCAGCAGTGCGCTTGCGGCTGAAGATGACAGCTGATGGACTTCATCAATGATATAGATTTTATGCTTTCCCATCATCGGTGACAGTCTTGCGCGGTCAATCAGGTCACGGATATCCTCTACATGTGTTTCGTTTGCGGCGTTGATTTCCACAATGTCCGGATGCGTTCCTTCATTTGCGGACAGGCAGCTTGCACAGTGTCCGCACGGAGCCTCCGCAGGATTTTCACAGTTGACCGCCTTCGCCAGCAGTCTTGCCATTGTTGTCTTGCCGGTTCCCCTGGGGCCGCAGAAAAGATATGCATGTCCTACTTTTCCGGTTCTGATTGCATTGCGTACAGAGCGGACAACATATTCCTGTCCAACCACTTCATCGAAGTCATTGGAACGATATTTCTGATATAAAGCCAATCTGCTCATACATATCTCCTTGGGCAATCTATATCATATAACAAAATGCCTTTTTTATGCGTGAAGACTCATTGAAAACTATAAAGAAAAAGACGGATTTTACTGTCCGTCATCGCGATTCAGAGCTTTTCTGAATTCTTCCGGGTCGCGCTTTGGTCTCTTTCTCTTTTCCCTGAAGAAATCCGTCAGAATTCTGCTGCATTCTGGCTGCCGGATTTCAGAATATACAGCCGGATGATGATTCAGATGGGGAATCTTTTTTATTTCAATCAGACTGTCAATTGCGCCGCCCTTTGGATCTTTTGTGCCGTAATACAGATTACGTATTCTGGAGTGAATAATTGCCCCGGTGCACATCATGCACGGTTCCAGCGTTACATACAGATCACAGTCATCCAGACACCATGTACCGAGTTTTCTGCTGGCTTTCTGAATTGCCAGAAACTCTGCATGTGCATATGCCTGTTTGTTCTTTTCTTTCAGGTTATGGGCTCTGGCAATTACTTTCCCGTCACGTACAATAACAGCTCCGACAGGAACTTCATCCATCTCTCTTGCCTTCTCCGCTTCTTTCAGAGCAAGGCCCATATAGTATTCGTGATCGTGTACTTTCTTCTCTGCCATAAATATAAAATGGTACACGCAGACAGAGGTTTGTATGGCTGCTTCCTTCCGGACCTGACCAGGTTGTATACATGGCTGCTGTACCACGGCTATTATATGATTTTTTATTCTGTTCGGCAACACCGATCGTCGGAGATTATTTGAGGCAAAATTGTTTCACGTGAAACAATTAATATCCCTGTTATGAATAAATCCCCCTGTTTTAGCACAGGAGGATTCATTTTACAGTGTGTTTTTCTTGTTTTCAGCAGGTTTCAGGCATTCCTGACCGCCCATATACGGACGAAGTGCTTCAGGAATTCTGACAGATCCATCTGCCTGCAGGTTGTTCTCAAAGAATGCAATCAGCATTCTCGGAGGTGCGACAACCGTGTTGTTCAGTGTATGTGCAAAGTAATTGCCTTTTTCACCCTTGATGCGGATTCCGAGTCTTCTTGCCTGTGCATCGCCGAGATTGGAGCAGCTGCCTACTTCAAAGTACTTCTTCTGACGCGGTGACCATGCTTCTACGTCGCAGCTCTTCACTTTCAGATCAGCCAGATCACCTGAGCAGCATTCCAGTGTTCTAACAGGAATGTCCAGACTTCTGAAGAAATCAACGCTGTTCTTCCAGAGCTGATCATACCAGTAAGGAGAATCTTCCGGTTCACAGACAACGACCATTTCCTGTTTTTCAAACTGATGTACTCTGTACAGACCGCGCTCTTCGATACCGTGAGCGCCGACTTCTTTTCTGAAGCAGGGGCTGTAGCTTGTCAGAGTATAAGGAAGATTTTCCTTTTTTCAGTGT
>SVBN01000081.1 GCA_015058875.1 Erysipelotrichaceae bacterium
AATCCGGATCAAACCGGATATGGGAGACGTGAATCCCCAACGAATAATAACGCATGTTATTGATCAGAAACCAAATGAGATTGCCACAGCAATCACTCGTGGTAATTCATTCCCATCAACAAATCCATGGTTAACAACCAGACCAAAACATAATCGTGCAGCTTTTTCTTCAATAGTCGGATATAGCTCAACATTATCAAAGCCGCCATAAATACTGTTCACAGCTGAATCAATCATTCCTATGTCTCGGATCCCTGTTTCTCCACCAGTTGCCTTGATGATACCGCTATGAAGATGAAGAATATCCTGTGTAGAAAGAAAAATCATTTAGCCAGCACCTTTAATGTTTCGATATTTTCATTAATTACCTCATTCATTGCCCGATCAATGATTTCATCATGTGTCATATTGGCTGTATCCATTGCAGCATGATATCTGACATTTTGTGTCAAACGGATATCAAATGGAATAGCACCTGTTTCATTCATCTGGATAAAAAGTGCCTTTACCACACTGGACAAAGAGAGCCCAGACTGTCTAGCCACTTTTTCAGCTTTTTCCTTTAGCTCTTTATTAATTCTCATAGAATACATGGAGTCCTGTTTCACTGTCATAGTTAAATACCTCCCTGATAATAATATCACAGCAATGTATTACATTGTATATACACTATTCTGCCCAGAATAGTGACTTTTATCGATCGGAAACGTATCATCTTCAATGCACCCATGAAAAAGAGATCATCAAGCATCCGCAATCAGCGGAAGAAATATGATCTCCTTATATACCTGTTAACGATCTTCGCTTCAGTTCTGTGCCTGAAGATCCCTGATCAGTTCAATGTAATCACGCGCATATTTCGGGATATAGCTTCCTTTCCTGTATGTCGCAACGAATTCTGACATGATCCTTCCGGTCGAGAAGCTGTAGCAGCTGATCGGAGTATTGCCTGCACGGTGCTTCAGATGCGTTTCATGAACAAATGAGATCCCGTATCCCTTTGCCACAAGTTCAATGATCGCCGGCAGATTGCTGGTGTAAAGCACATTATCGAAACGGATGCCGAGATCATGGAAAACCGTGTCCGTGATCTGTCTGGTACGCTGATCGGAATGCATCATGATGATCAGTTCGTTTTCCAGCAGTGCCGGGTTCAGTTTCGGATACTTTCCGGAAGGATTGGGTTCGGAAAACCTGCCGATCGGGTGATCCTTACAAGTACAGATCAGAAGTTCCTCTTCTCCGAGGCTTTCATATTCCATGAGGGAATTCAGTTCTGAAGGAGCACTGTAAAAGGCAATATCCGCCTGACCTTCAAGAATACGTCTGTCATTCTCATCTGAACTCCCTTCAAACACGTTCACTTTGACATTCGGATATTTCTTCTTAAATGCCGGAAGAGATCCGGGCAGTACATAGGTACAGCGCATTCTTGCAAAAGCTACGTTCAATACCCCGACATCCCTCTTGATGATATCTGCCAGTTCAATATCCAGATCATTTTTCAGACGCTGTATCTGCAGTGCATGGTCAACATATCGCTCACCCGCATAAGTCAGGACATATTTATGACCGAGCTTGCGGAACAGCTTGATGCCAAGCTCATCCTCCAGACCGATCAGAAATTTGCTGAGGGTCGGCTGAGACACATACAAAGCTTCTGCAGCTTTTGTAATGTTCTGATATTTGGCGATCGCCAGTACATAATTCAGTTCTCTGAAGTCCATGTGCATCTCCTTCACAAATATAACTGTTATGAAATTATTATATATATTTCATAGCCTAAATGCATAATTATTTCCTAAAAATACACTTTAATCAGTCGAAAACAGCAATTTTATGCTGTTTTTCCAAAGTCAGGTAACTATGCATCTGATGAATAGTTTTTATGATAAATATGAATTTCATTTATTTCTGATTTCAGACTATTCTTTGAGTACAAGAAAAAGTAAGCGGTTTCAGCGAATACCGCAGAAGGAGGACACAAATGATTCAGCTTTATGATTCAGGGGTTTACTTGCTTAACGGAAACAGGATCGTTCCCGAAAAAGAAGCACAATCAGATCCCGCACTCTCCAAAGACACAGCGAAAAAAGGAACCATCTCCTACGGCATTCTTCAGGCACATAATACCGGAAATGATCCGGAACATCTGAAGATCAGATTCGATGCGATCACCAGTCACGACCTGACCTATGTCGGCATCATCCAGACAGCACGCGCTTCCGGTCTCGACAGATTCCCGCTCCCGTATGTACTGACATGCTGCCACAACAGCCTCTGTGCAGTCGGCGGAACGATCAACAGCGATGACCATGAATTCGGTCTCAGCGCATGCAGAAAGTACGGCGGCATCTTCGTACCTCCGCATATCGGTGTCATTCACCAGTATATGAGAGAGACGATGGCAGGCTGCGGAAAGATGATCCTCGGTTCAGACTCACATACCAGATACGGTGCGCTCGGAACGATGGCTGTCGGTGAAGGCGGCGGTGAGCTCGTCAAGCAGATCCTGGAACAGACATGGGACGCTGCATATCCGGAAGTGATCGCGGTTTACCTGGACGGCAAACCGAATCCCGGTGTCGGACCGCAGGATATCGCGATTGCGATCGTAACGGCTGTATTCAAAAACGGCTACGTCAAAAACAAGGTCATGGAGTTTGTCGGTCCGGGCGTTTCTTCCATTCCGACCGATTACCGGAACGGCATCGATGTCATGACAACAGAAACAACATGCCTTTCTTCAATCTGGAGAACAGATGAAGATACAGAACAGTTCCTGAAGATCCACGGCAGAGGTGAAGACTTCAGAAAACTGGAACCTGCAGACACTGCTTATTATGACGGCTGCATCTATATCGATCTTTCAACGATCCACAGTATGATTGCCCTGCCGTTCCATCCTTCCAACGGTTATGAGATCCGTGAACTCAATGCCAATCTGGATGACATCCTGCATCAGGTAGAAGAGGAAAAGAAAAGGCTCATTCATAATCCTGACCTGCACCTGAACCTCTGGGAAAAAGTACACGATGGTGCTCTGTGGGCTGATCAGGGAACGATCGGTGGCTGTGCCGGCGGTACGTATTCCAACATCATGGAAGCTGCGTATCTGCTGGACGGAAAGAGCACAGGAAACGGTGAATTCTCCCTCGGTGTCTATCCGAGCTCCCAGGCAGTCATGACTGAACTGCTCAGACAGAGAGCGATCGAAAAGCTGGTGCTCTCAGGTGCGACAGTACGTACAGCATTCTGCGGTCCGTGCTTCGGCGCAGGAGACACACCCATGCACAAAGGATTTGCGATCCGCCACACGACCAGGAACTTCCCGAACCGTGAAGGCTCCAAACCCGGAAACGGACAGCTTGCCAGTGTCGCCCTGATGGACGCCCGGTCCGTAGCTGCTACAGCAGCCAACGGAGGCAGGATCACTGCTGCAGATGAGATCGGATATACATATCATTGCCCTGAATTCCATTATGATCCTTCCGCATATGAACACCGTGTATACCAGGGCTTCGGCAAAGCTGATCCAAATGCACAGCTGGTATGCGGCCCGAATATCAAAGACTGGCCGGAAATGCCGGAAATGAATGAAAACATGCTCGTCAGAGTATGCGCCTATATTACCGACCCAGTCACAACGACTGATGAACTGATCCCGAGCGGTGAAACAGGATCCTTCCGTTCCAATCCGATGGGCCTTGCTGAGTTCACGCTGAGCAGAAGAGTTCCGGAATATGTCGGCAAGGCTAAGGCAGTCATGGCTGATGAAAAAGCAAGAAAAGAAGGAAGCTGTCCCGAACAGGTACAGAAGGTCCTCGATCAGATCCGCACGATCCCCGGATTTGAAGATCTGATGGATGAAACAGTAGATCTTTCCAGCACGATCTATGCGGTGAAACCGGGTGACGGATCAGCCCGTGAACAGGCTGCTTCCTGCCAGAGAGTACTTCTGGGCGGCGCAAACATTGCCAAAGAATACGCAACCAAGAGATATCGTTCCAACCTGATCAACTGGGGCATGGTACCGTTCGTCACCAATGAAGAACCAGACTTTGCAGATGATGATTACATCTTTGTACCGGGTATCCGCAAAGCACTGGAAACAGATATGCGGTCGATTCCCGCTTATGTGATCGGTTCAGCAGTCAAACAGTTTACGCTCCGTATCGAACCGCTGACAGATGAGGAGAAAGAGATCCTCAGAAGCGGAAGTCTGATCAATTACAACCGTAAAAGAACAGTGAAATAAGAGGAACAAACATATGAGTGAAAAAGTCAGAAAGCTGCCTGTAACGATCATGAGAGGTGGCACAAGCAAAGGTGTCTATATTCTTGAATCCGATCTGCCTGCTGATAAAAACGAGTGGGAAAACATTCTGCTGAGAATGATGGGAAGTCCTGACCAGAAACAGATCGACGGTCTGGGCGGTTCCAAATCCGTTACCAGCAAGGTAGCCATCATCAAAAAATCAGACAGACCTGATGCAGATGTCGACTATACATTTGCTCAGGTTTCTGTAGACAAGCCTATCGTCAGCTATAAAGGCAACTGCGGAAACATCTCTTCCGGCGTCGGTCCGTTCGCCATTGAGCAGGGACTGGTCAAAGCTGAAGAAGGAGAAACACCTGTCAGGATCTACAACACCAATACAGACAAGATCATTATTGCGGATGTCAGAACACATAACGATGAAGTGCAGTATGATGGCGACTTCCGCATTGCCGGAGTACCCGGTACTGCAGCACCTGTCAGACTGAAGTTCGTTCATCCTGCAGGTACGCTGGGCAAAGGACTTCTGCCCACCGGAAATGCCGTTGATGTTCTGGACGTCCCGGGGCTGGGTCCGGTAGAGGTCTCGATCGTAGATGCGGCCAACCCGCTCGTCTTCGTCAAGGCTTCTGCGCTGGGACTCAGCGGAAAGGAACTGCCCGATGAACTGGACGCAGACAAGGAAAAACTGGATCTGCTGGAAACAGTCAGAGGTCTTGCAGCAGTCAGACTCGGACTGATCGATGACTATACAAAGTCCGCTTGGGAAACACCGGGCATTCCGAAGATGACATTCGTTGCCGAAGCAGACGGCTACACAGCTTCTGATGGAAGAAGCTATGAGAAGAAGGATATCGATCTGCTTTCCAGAATGATGTCCATGCAGAAAACACATCCCAGCTATGCAATGACCGGCGCAATGTGCACGGCAGCTGCAGCAGTCATCCCGGGCAGTGTTGTAAATCAGGTGCTCTCACCTGATACAGATACCCAGTACATCCGGATCGGCCATCCCGGAGGCGTACTGGAGTGCGGTGTTGATTATCGCGAAAACGGTCAGGTTCCTGAGATTGATGACACATTCGGCTTCCGCACCGCAAATCTTCTGATGACCGGTACGGCAATGATCCGTCAATAAAACAATAAGGAGGAAAAAATGGATCTTTCAGTTATATCGCTTCTGGTTCTGGTTGCTGTCGTTGCGATCGGGTTTATCAAAAAAGTCAATCTTGGTTTTCTCTCATTAGGCGTTGCATTTATTCTCGGTACTGTCGGAGGCATGACTGCGAAGCAGATCTCCGCAGGCTTTGACAGCTCCATGTTCGTAACACTGGTCGGCGTTACATATCTGTTCGGCATGGCTTCACAGAACGGCACACTCGATCTGTTCTCAAAGAAGATCGTTGCCCTGGTAGGCAAGCACACAGTTCTGATCCCTGTACTGATGTTCTTCCTGTCCGCATTCATCTCAGCGATCGGCCCCGGACATATCGCAGCCGGTATCCTGATGACGACATTCGCAATGTATCTTGCAATGGAAATGGACATCAACCCGATCATCACTGCACTCTTTGCGAAGCTGGGTGCCAATGCAGGCTGTGCTTCTCCGCTGTCTCTCACAGGCATCCTTGCAAAGAACCTGTCTGAGCCGCTTGGCTACAGCGGATTCGGATTCCATCTGTTCCTGACAACACTGATCTCAGGTTTCGTCTTTACAGTCATTATCTACATTGCTTACGGAAGCTATAAGGTCAAGTCAGACAATCCGCTGAAGCTGTCCGATATTCCGAAGTTCAACCGCAACCAGCTATTCACGATCATTGCGATCATCGTAATGGTGATCTTCTGCATCGGATTCAAGTTTGATACAGGTCTGTTCGCATTCGTAGCAGCAGCTGTTCTGGTACTGCTTGGATGTGCAGACGAAAAGGCTGCGATCAAGGGTATCCCCTGGGGAACTCTGGTATTCATCTGCGGTGTCGGAACACTGATCAATGTCATCAACAAACTCGGCGGAATCAACCTGATTTCTGACATGCTCACAAGCATGATGAGTGAAAAGACAGCTGTTCCGATCATGGCTGCTACTTCCGGTATCCTTTCCTGGGTAAGCTCGACAACAGGTGTCGTCATGCCTGCTCTGTATCCGATCGCTGCTGAAGTCGTCACTAAGTTCGGTGCAGGTGTCAGCTATGTTGAACTGATCTCTGCGATCACTGCTACATCCTTCGCAGCTGCGATCTCCCCGCTGTCTACAGGCGGTGCGATCATCATGTCTTCCTACTCTGCATCCAGAGAAACAACCAATGAAGAACTGAACAAGATCTTCCGTCAGCTGTTCCTGCTGTCTGTTGCAAATGTCGGCGTCAATGTGCTGCTCGCTGCACTGGGAGTATTCAA
This sequence comes from Erysipelotrichaceae bacterium, assembly GCA_015058875.1. GTDB lineage: Bacteria > Bacillota_I > Bacilli_A > Erysipelotrichales > Erysipelotrichaceae > Bulleidia. The sequence goes on from SVBN01000081.1 coordinate 6,680, forward strand.
TCTCGGCGGATTATTCTATTGATCAGCAATCTCCGCATATGATTCACAAGAGGATGTAACAGTTGAGTAGTTTGAATACTGCTCAAGGGGATTACATCCTCTTTTTTCTGTGGTACTGCAGATGAACAGTCTGTTTTCTGATTATCTGTATCAGCTGAGCAGCCGGCTTACGACAATACATGCGCACTGAAAACAACTGTCAGTTGTTCAAGCTGTATTTTTGATGTTAACTGAGTAATCCTGACGGATTCTTTTTCATTCTCCGTATCCTGCTGAGATGGTATTTCTTCAGATTGTACCCCAGACATACCAGAAGAAATTCCATTTTCACATTTTTCAGTCCTTTTCTGTGAAAACGGGTAAATCCGAAGTCCTGTTTGATCACTCCGAAGGCTCCTTCCACCTGTATTGATCTCTGGATTTTCAGTTCAACTCCTTCTTCTGTCCCCAGTTCCTCATTCACTGTTTTCCAGAATTCGTCACGTACTGCATTCCTGGTATAGTGCCTGTATCCGTCCTGATTCTGCAGACATTCTTTTCTGAACGGGCATCCCTCACATTTTCTCTGTTCGTAATACAGCTGGCCGATGCTCAGATTTCCTCCCGGAGTATTCTGGTATATATCTCTTTCATACTGATCAAATACTCTTCCGTCCGGACAGATCACATGTCCTTCTTCACTCTTCTTCCAGTTGTAACTGCTGAATCTTCTCTTCTGGAATTTCTTATCATGTTCTTTTCCATACATGTTGTATTTCATCGTCAGATGACATTTATGAAGTACGTTGAACATGTAATTGTCGTATGATCCATATCCTGCATCCGCTACAGGGTATTCAGGATATTTCCCTGTATGTCTGTAATATCTCTCCATGAACGGCTGATATGTCAGGATGTCTCCCGGAGTCTGAAACACCTCACTGTTTACAATGATTCCGTCACTCACTGCGATCTGGCAGTTATAGCACGCTCTTGTTACTCCGCTCTGATTGTAGTAATCCCATTTCGTCGCCATCATTGTCGCGTCATGATCTGTCTTTGAGCAGCTGTTCCTGTCCCCGATGATCTCCAGCCAGTATTCATATTCATCCAGCTTCACTGCATACTGCAGAAATCTGTCGTACCACACCTGGAATTCGTTTTTATGGTGACCTTTTCCGTATATGATCTCTATATTCTCATGTACCATCACTTCCATCAGATACTGACAGATATTCCACATATCATTCGCACAGTATCTTCTTCCGTAACGATAACTGTATCCGTACTTCTGATTTAACTGACAGATGCTTTCCGTTATTGTGAAAGTCAGTCTGTCCCATGCATTCAGGATTCTCTTCTTATACACAAATGTATTCCTGTTTGCGTTCGCTTCGATCTTTGTCCCGTCTATGTAATGAACATTGGTATTACATCCGAGATCTTCTGCGATCATTCCGCTGATCTCAAAGAACACTTTATCGATTGTTTCTGTCAGTTCTTCCGTCATTCTTGAGAATGCCATATTGCTTGGCTTTTCTTCTTCTGTCAGATACAGATACCTCAGATCTGTACGGCACAGCTGCGACAGTTCTTTCAGTGACTGTACTCCGTTCATATATCCGAACAGCATTGCTTTCAAAAGCATTCCACGATTATGGCTTCTTGTGTTGTTCGATCTGACCGGTTTTACATATTAACTGAAATTCACTCCTTTCACCGCTTCCAGAAACGAAAACACTTCATCATCCTGATCAAGCGTTATTGCAATATCCATTGGCAGACTCAGCTGAACTGCATTATAATAAGTTCGCTGATCAGGTAGGTCGAGTACTTGATTAGCATTTTTCATATCTATATTTTACCAGATGAAAAGGGCTATTTCAGTTTTTCAACTGTTATAGCCCCTTTATTCTGTGTTACTCGATCATGATCGTGTGCTTTTCAGGAAGCTTCTTTACTTCTTCCTTCTTCGGGACATCCAGTCTCAGCACACCGTCTTCAAATTCTGCTGCGGCCGTCAAATTCCCGCCATGCAGTTCAGCCGAGAGATCAGTCCTTCCAGTTCGCCCAGGGATGACAGATGATCATCAGCCGCTGACTGATCAAAATTAAACCTGCTGTCAGTGAGGGCGGCAGTTCTGACGCCTGCACGTTTCGCAGCGGCAATCCCGTAGCCGGAATCTTCGACGATGAGGCAGTCATCCGGCGGAAGCCGCAGCTGTTCCAGCGCGTAAAGATAAATGGCGGGATCAGGCTTACTGCGGGTAAACTGTTCACCGCTGATGATACATTCAAAAAATGAACGGATCCCGCACTGGTGCAGAACGGTTTCAATATTATCCCCGGAACTGCTTGATGCCAGCACGATCCGTATATGGTTCTGCCGCAGAAAAGAAAGTACCTGCGGTACTTCCTTCCGCATTATAGTGGAGTAATCAACCGTGAAATCCTCAAACATCCCCTGCAGTTCCCTGATAAATGCGGGATCAGAAAGATCACGGCCCAGCAGATTCCCAATAAATTGTTTATCCTCTCTGCTGTCCATGCCGACAAGCGGATAAAGATGTTCCGGCGTCAGCCATGGGTACCGGGGCTGCAGTTTTTTATACTGATGCGAAAGATATACAATTTCACTGTCGATCAGAACCCCGTCCATATCAAAGATGACCGCCCTGATCATTGCTCAGATGCCGTCTTCCTCTTCCGTCTCATCCGGTGCTGTCAGGTCCAGTTTGAAAACCCCAAGTCCCTCGCGGGCTGTCTGAAGCAGTTCTTCTGCCAGACTGTCCGGATCCGCACCGTCATTGCCGCTCATATTGCGGATCACAAGATCCAGCAGAAGAGCCGCACTGACGCCGTGCAGAACTCGTACTTTTTCATACTGAACGCTCAACGCAGCCGCCTTCAGATACGGTGTTCCGCCCATGATATCTGTCAGGATCATTACGGAGGAACGATCTTTATATGTCTCTATTGCACGCCTCAGATCTTCTTCCAATTCTTCCGGCGTATATCCGTCATTAAAATCAATAGCTGTAATGTCAGCCTCCCCGCCGGCAAGAAGTCTTGCGTTGGAATCGAGGCCGGTTGCGAAACCGCCATGTCCGGTTACGATAATTCCTATCACTTTCAACCTCCCCGGGCCATGCGTTATTATGTTCAGCCCGTCTAGGAATTAAATACCTCAAATTCAAAAGTTTTTGTTGCGGCATCCAGGTATTCACGGCTCATGTCGATCGGCCTGTCCTGCTGATCATAAACAAGGTTTTCAACCAGGATCACAGGTTTGTTTATGTCGATCTGCAGCGCTTCAGCAGTTACCTGATCAGATAAAACTGCAGAAATCCTGCGAAGTGAGCGCACAATATGGACGCCATATTCTTTTTCCATCACCGCATAAAGCGAATGCTGTTCAAAATCATATTTGTTTATACCGGGAAAGATCTCCTCAGGAATATAGTTTTCGACAAATACAAACGGTTCATCCGCTGCATAGCGCATACGGACAATATGCCATACCCTTCCCGTATACGGTGTTATGTCCCCGAAACGGACATCTTCACCTTTCAGCCATTCCTGTCTGATCATTTCCGTCCTGTGAGGAAGTCCAAGAATTGCCATTTCCCTGGCGAAACTCATCTGCTTGTCAATAAAACGTCCGCGGCTGTTTGAGGAACGGACAAACGTTCCGATGCCCCGCTTTCTTTCGACATGCCCGCTTTCGATCAGGGCATTATATGCCTGACGTACAACCGGACGCGAAATATCGTACGTTTCGCAGAGTTCTTCCTCCGTCGGCATTTTACTGCCGGAGGGAAGCGTTCCATCCATGATGGCTGATAAAAGTCCCTGACGCAGCTGCTCATACAGCGGCAGCGCACTGCTTTTATCCACTCTTAATCCTTTGACTTCTTTCATAATTATTTCTTCTCCAGTCCAGTCAGAGATCCGACCCTAAAATCCAAAACCGCCGGCTGACAGACAGTTTTCAGCAGAAACTCTCTGTCCTTCTTCTATGGCGCCGATCAGCACATCGACCGGCATCACTTCACCTTTTTTCCATCCGGCTGCCGCAAGATCTGTCACAAACGCTGCCAGGAATGAATCCCCTGCGCCCATTGTATCATGCGGAATCACCTGACTGACTGTTTTTCTGATGATTTCCTTTCCGTTTGACAGAATCTGTCCCTGCGCCCCCATTGTCGCCAGCACATGGATAATGTTCCTTGCATGCATTGAGTCCGCAAAGGATCTGAACTCCTCATCGCTCATAGGATCGCAGGAAAACATTGCCAGGTCGATTGCGCCGCAGACCTGTTCACAGTATGCATCCGTTCTGTATTTTTCCTTTTCTCCGAAATCAAACACGAATACCGGCGGCAGATTTTCAATTTCTTTCAGGTACTGCGGAATCTTGGCATTACAGCTGGTAACGATCACATCGGCTGTTTTCAGCTCCGCCAGTTCCTTTTCACCGATCCTGACAGGTCCTGCCCAGGAGTCACCTTCGATGACACCCTTGAAAGATCTCTCGCCGTCGATGACGTCATAGCAGCACTGCTTCGTAGTACTGCCCGGCAGAACGGGACAGTGTTCAATCGAAACATTGTTTTCGATCAATGCCTGCCGCAGAACATCGCTGTATCCATCTGTGCCGAAACTGCCCATATATTCTGCCTGCGCCCCGCACCGGGCAGCGTGAACCGCAACGTTCACGGCATTTCCGCCGGGATGGACCTCATCCAGGTTCTGGTAAACATCTACACAATTGTCACCAAGGGCAATCAGTTTCATAATCAATAACTCTCTTTCCGGTAATAGCGGCGGATATCCAGGGAATGGCCTGTGATCTCTTCGATATTTTTGCTGATTCGCTGCAGCACTGCCGCCATAACGACCGGACTCAGATATTTCCGGAATTCATCACTGATACCCGGCAGTGCATAATCTGCAGTATCGAAACAGGTCAGCTTGTCCGTATGCCGTACAGCAAATTCCTTCACCCTTTCATCCAGAATACGGGTCGGGCCTTCTGTGAGGAGCAGCGTCATGCAAACGTCTTTTTCCAGCAGTTCCAGTGTTCCATGGAAGAATTCCGGACTGGATACGCTCTTTGTGCGGATCCACTGGCTTTCCTCAAGAACACACATACTGTATGAATACGCAGTCGGCCACAGATCACCTGATCCCACCCAGATGTTGTATGGTTCGCCATGATAATTCAGTGCATATTCGCGGCACTTCTCATCCGCCTGTTTGCGTACCTGGGCAAGCGCATAAGCCAGATTTTTCAGCTCATCCGCAAATCTCGGATATGCATCAAAGCAGCCGCTGTTATACAGGATCCTGCCGATCATTAAATATAATACCATTTCCTGCGGTCTTCCATCTCCGTAAACAACACATGCATCACTTACGGATTCAAGAACAGAGTTTTCCTTACCGACTACGCTGACGATGTATACTCCCTGTTCTTTCAGCCATCTGGCAGCCTGTACTGTCTCCCCTGTATCTCCTGATTTGGAAGTCAGGAACGCTACTGTTTTATCTGTGATCCTGTTGCAGGCACCAAGCATAAGGTCAGCGGACAAGACGTTTTCTGTCGGAAGTTTCGACATATGACGGATATAAAACGGAAAGGGATCCAGCATCGCCTGGGAACCGCCGCTTGATGTGAACAGAAGCAGATCAAAACCGTTTTTTGTTATTTCATCCGCGATCGCTTCAATTTTCCCGCGCTGCCGATAAATAATTTCGCCATTTTCAATAATCTTTT
>SVBN01000082.1 GCA_015058875.1 Erysipelotrichaceae bacterium
CGACGACTCTGTAGTCCTTGCCGCCTTCACGCATTTCAACCTTCTTTAATGCTTCTTCGCGCATCCTTTTCAGATCTTCCAAGCTCTTCATTGCAGGTCCTCCTTCACATGCTCGATGCCTTCATTGATATATTCTTTAATCCAGATCAGTATTTCCGGTTCCTGCAGGCTTACCCCTGCCAGAAGCTCCTTCACCTCATCGGATTGAAAGACAAACTGGTTTTTGTCCGTGCTGTAAGTCAGCACATAGCTGATATTTTCATTTGCCTGGATGCAGTACATCATCATTTCGCCGAGATCACCTAACGGCGGCGTATCGATCCAGTCCTTCTGCATATTCGCATTGATCAGCGTGCCCGTACCTTCACGGCTGTGGATTTCGAATGACCCGTTGCACATCTCCGTGAGTCCCTTGAAGAAGGCGATTCCCATTCCGACCTTGCGGGTCTTTCTTGTTGTTGTAAACGGATCGGTGACCCTGGCAACAAATTCTTCGGACATACCCTTTCCGTCATCTTCCAGATGAACGGAGATCCGGTTTTCCAGGATGCTGTCATGCACCGTAAGCCAGATGTGCGATGCGCCTGCCTGTATGCTGTTCATCAGCAGTTCCAGGATCTGCATCGCGATATCTTCCATCATTGCAGATCACCCCACAGTCTCGCAACCGTTTCTTCGGAAATATCGTTGACCGGTTCGGAGATATCGATCAGCCGGTGGGCATCGCTGTCAACCAGCCAGATGATATCCTTCCGCACCCAGGGATTCTTTTCCATGACCTCCGCCTTCTGGGCCGGGAATTTGACTTCCAGTCCGTCATAATCGAGGTCCATCGGAATAAATCCCAGCTGCGTTGTCACGGAATTCTTGCGGTCCAGCACATGGGCAAGAATCGCCCTGCCGCCGGTCCGGTGGATTTCCTTCACGCATTCTTCCAGAGATGCACTCAGAGATACAATCAGAAGCTGGCTCTCCGTTCCGATGATCTCATCCGAGGCATTCATGATCTCCTGTTTTCCGAAGAATTTCTCGTCATTCGGTATCCCCGGCATATGTGCATCTATCCAGGGCTGAAGTGATAAAGCAGCTTCCAGGCGCCGGTACAATCCGAGAACATGCACTTCCTCGGAGCTTTCCAGTTCGGTTCCGAACAGCATGCCGATGCCGATATTCCGCGCCGCTTCCGCCATTGCCGGCAGCTGCCGCGTGGAATTGTGGTCGGTCACCGCAATCAGGTTCAGTCCCTTGATCAGCGCCATATTGCAGATGTTGTTGGGGGTCATTTCATCTTCCGCACAGGGTGACAGACAGCTGTGCATGTGCAGATCGTAAAACATATGACTCAGATCCCCAGTTCCATCAGTTTCTTCGCTGTTTCATAAACCGGTGCTTCGCTTTCCAGCAGCACCAGATCTTCCTGCTCGGCGCGGGCAATCACTTCCTCAGGGAAATGGGCGCCTTCCGCCAGAATCACGCAGGAGAATTCTCTCAGTACAGCAACTGCGATCACATTGATGTGGCTCTGTACTGTGATCCATGCCTGGTCGGGCTGTCCTTTGCCCATGACCCAGCTCAGCAGGTCACTGCAGTAAACGCCGTTCACCTCTCTGGAGGTGTCGGCTTCTTTTGTCATGCACTGCCAGCCGGTTTGTTCAATCAGTTCCTTTACTGTCATTGTGACCTCCTGTCACTGCGTTCAGTACGCGGCAGTCAGAGATTTTCTTGCTGCCTTTAACAATCTCCTCAGCCATGATTCTGCATGTCTGCATGCCGCAGGCGCTGCAGTCGTAGCCGGGAAGCTTTTCAAGCATATCGTTGACCTGACGGAAGAACTGCATCTTTTCCTTGAAAGAACGGTTGTCCTTCTGTTCGCTGATGACATTGCCGTACAGTTCCTCGATCGGCAGATCCGTCGGCGGGATCCGTTTGTGTCCGGTCAGTTCATCGATATTGTTTTTGCTCAGATAGCTGTTACCCCAGAGCAGATGTCCGCCGATGCATCCGTTGAAGCAGGGATACAGATACAGCAACTTGAATGAATCCAGCAGTCCGAATTCTTCCATATTCAGAATGGAGCTGATCTTATCATAGCCGTCGGCGATCAGATACTCTTTTCTCTGCAGCATGACAGCCGGATTGCATGACTGCAGTCCTTCGCGGCTGAATGTCACAGGCATCCTGCCCTGCTTCATGTTCTGGCGGATCCGCGGAAAGATATCCACAAGTGCCAGAGCATGGTCGGTTTCAAACCGGCTTCCGCCGTAGGGATACTTGGCAAGCGTCAGCTTCGCCTCGCATTCACAGCACAGGAAGATTCCGATCTTATCGCCGTTCTCCCGTTTCCGGATCTGCTTTGCCATGATTTCGCTGGCATAATTCAGCGGAATCAGATGGTCGATCAGCATCGGATAGGTAGTTTCGATCAGACGGTTGATGACCGGACAGAATGAGGCAATGCCTCCGCCTTCCTTCATTTCCGAAGAAATGTGTCTGGTCTCATGCATCAGCTGGCCTTCCAGCGGGGAGAGATCCACCACTTCATCAAAGCCGAGCTGTTTGATTGCATAGAACAGTTCTTCCGCCTCTTCCATCGTTGAGCAGATGCTGATAAGCGCGCTCGGCACCATGGCAACCGTATAATCGTAGCTGTCGATATCATCGAGCGTGCTTCCCTGCGCAATCAGACCGCGGCTGTGGCAGGCCTGAATGCACTTGGCGCAGTTGATGCATCTGTCCTGGGAAACATGAACACGGTTGTTTTCCATGGTCAGCGCCGATGTCGGACATGCCTTGACGCATTTCAGACATTTGACGCATCTCGAAAGCGTGTACGTTACAGCTGTCTTGCGCATTATTCTTCCACCCGGAAAGTCAGATACAGACTTGTCCCCTCCGGTGAAGACTCGATATCAAACTCATCGGAAACGCGGCGGATATTCGGAAGTCCCATACCGGCACCGAATCCCAGTTCCCGCGCCTTCTGACTGGCAGTAGACCAGCCGGGAGTGAGAGCCTTTTCGATGTCGGGAATACCCGGTCCGGTATCCTGGAAGATCAGATGAATCATCCCTTCTTCCGTCACATCAAGATAAACGGTTCCTCCATACGCATGGATAATCATATTGATCTCAGCTTCATAGGAAGCTACAGCAATACGCCGCATGACTTTCGGGTCAACGCCTACCTGGCGCAGTGTCGTTTTGATTGCACTGCTTACCATTCCGGCATTGGCGTAGTCATCACGTTCTACAGTAAATTTTTTCTGTAAAATTGTATTCATGAGATCGCGCTGATTCCTTTCGAATAGAGTCGTCCGCAGGTTTCGTACAACGTATAGTCTGTCGTAAACAGGTTGCAGTCCATGCCTTCCGCCGCATCGATATCTTCCTGCCTCAGCTTTTTGCCGCGGGCAAAGATAATCAGTTTGATGTCGAGCATCTCAGCTGTTCTGAGCACCTGTGCGTTGCATAATCCGGTCACCAGAACGGTATCTTCCGGGGATTCCTGAATCATGGCAAGCGCATCGCTCATCAGATCAGTCGCAAAGACTGCCGTATATTCCTTGTTCAGAAGGCTTTCATTCCAGATAGCGAGAGGTTTGGCATGAACAGCCTCAGCAATATCTGAAGCTTTCATAATCAGGCCTGGCCGGCTGCTTCCGAAGCCTTCAGCTGTGCGACTTCCTTTTCAAGTGTCTGCGCCGTGCAGCTGCCGACAACTCTGCCGTCAATAACGACAACCGGAGCAAGACCGCATGCACCGAGGCATCTTGTAGCGTCGAGTGAGAACAGTCCGTCTTCACTTGTGCTGTTGATCTTGGAACCTGTCAGCTCAATTGCCTTGTCGATCAGATTCTGGCTTCCCTTAACATAGCAGGCAGTACCGAGGCAGACATTGATGACATGCTTTCCCTTCGGAATGGTAGTAAACTGAGCGTAGAAATTGACTACACCGAATACTTCGGCAGCACTTGTTCCGGTAGCGTCCGCAATCTTTGTCATTGCTTCAAACGGAACATAACCGAAAGTGTCCTGTACCTCATGCAGCATGACAATGACGGGTCCCGGCTCATTGACATGAGCTGAAATGATGTGGTCCAGCTGCATGAGTGCCTGAGCATTTAATTTCTCCATTTTTTCCTCCTTCATATCACCGGAATTCTCTCCGGAAATAATTTTCATAAAGACATGACAAAATGAGCACATGCCTTCACGTCGTATATTATAGCATTGATCCTGTCAATTCATGTGAGACGTTTCACATTAAATGAAGTATTTTCATCATTTTTTCATCGATTTTACAGCATTTTTAGCGTACCCTCCCGCGGTCTGACCGCTGAAACCGGCTGCACAGTTAAAAAAGGAGAAGCTTTCCGGCATTCCCCTTTGAAGTGTTATTCGGCAGTGAACATTCTGGCGGCTCCGACCGCTTTCTGCCACCTTCTGTAAAGACGTCCGGCTTCGGTTTCGTCCATATCCGGCGTATAGGTTTTTGCGCTTTCCCCGTCCTTTGCCGCAAGCTCTTCCAGACTCTGCCAGAAGCCGACCGCAAGTCCGGCGAGATGAGCGGCGCCGAGCGCTGTCGTTTCGACATTTGCCGGGCGGACCACATCGCACTGCAGCATATCGCTCTGGAACTGCATCAGATAGTTGTTTGCGGAAGCTCCGCCGTCAACCTTCAGACTCGGCAGCTTTGTGCCGCAGTCCTGTTCCATAGCGGTAATGACATCCTTGGTCTGATACGCCAGGGATTCCAGCGTTGCCCTGGTGATATCGGCGCGGGATGTTCCTCTTGTAATACCGAACATCGCGCCGCGGCATCTGTCATCCCAATACGGAGCGCCGAGTCCTACGAACGCCGGAACAATGATGACGCCGGTATCTCCTATTGACTGCTTTGCCAGCGCTTCCGACTGTGGGGAGTTCTCAAAGAACTGCATTTCGTCGCGCAGCCACTGGATAGCCGATCCCGCCACAAATACCGAGCCTTCCAGCGCATAGGTAATCTCTCCTTTATATCCCCAGGCAATGGTTGTGACCAGACCGTTCTCGGAACGTTTCGGTTCCTTTCCGGTATTCATCAGCAGGAAGCATCCGGTTCCGTAGGTGTTCTTTGCCATGCCTTCCGCAAAGCAGTTCTGGCCGAACAGCGCAGCCTGCTGGTCGCCGGCAACGCCGGCAATCGGTACTTCCTGACCGAAGAAATGATACGGAACGGTTGTTGCAAAGACGCCGCTGCTGTCCTTTACTTCCGGCAGCATCCCCATCGGAATATTCAGCATTGCGCACAGTTCTTCGTCCCATTTCTTTTCAAAGATGTTGTAGAGCATCGTACGGCTGGCGTTGGTATAGTCGGTCGCATGAACCTTCATGCCGGACAGGCACCAGATCAGCCAGCTGTCGATTGTACCGGCCAGCAGCTTTCCTTCTTCTGCCATCTGCTGCGCGCCTTCCACATGGTCCAGCATCCACCGGATCTTGGTAGCGGAAAAATACGGGTCGATCTTGAGACCGGTCTTTTCCGTGACCATCGCTTCATACCCTTTCGCTCTGAGATCATCGCAGATCCCTGCGGTCTGACGGGACTGCCATACGATGGCGTTGCAGATGGGAAGACCTGTTTCCCTGTTCCAGACAACCGTTGTCTCACGCTGGTTCGTAATGCCGAGCGCTGCGACCTGTGAAGGCTGCACGCCTGATTTCTGCAGGCAGGATGCCATAACGGAAAGCACGGACAGCCAGATCTCATTGGCATCGTGCTCCACCCATCCGGGCTGCGGGAAATACTGCGTGAATTCCTTCTGCGCTACTGCGATAATGTTTGAATCATGATCAAATAGAATCGCCCTGGAGCTGGTCGTTCCCTGATCAATTGCCATGATATATTTTTCCATGATTAATGTTTTCTCCTGGAATCATTATCCCTCATGAAACCGCTTTCTTTCAAGACCTTAAGAAAAGATACGGCATGCCGTACCTTTTATATATGCATATTGATTATTTCAGTACTTTTCTCAGCTTCTTTGCATAGCGCTCGCGTTCTTTCGGCGTGCAGTTGGAAAGCTGGGAAAGAAGCTCATAGATCTGAAGTTTGCTGTTAGTGCTGTAATTCTTATCCAGTTCCACCATTCTGACCACATCATTCAGATGAATCCGGAACTGATCCTCTGTCTCCTGGGAACCGCGCTGAACGATTTCGTCAAACAGCTTTACAATTTCCGGATGGCGTTTTCCTCCAAATAATCCCATAGTCTGTTTCCTTTCTTTTTACAGGAATAATTCTTCCTTCACTTCCGGCTTCACGACAACAGTTGTCTTTGACAGGACGCATTCATCGACCATGGCTGCCCAGTCAAACTTCGCTTCATATTCCTGAGCCTTTTCGCTTGTCGGCTTCGTAACCGGATTTTTCGGATCAAAGATTGTACAGCAGTCTTCAAACGGAAGAATCGATGTATCATAGGTGCCGATTCTGCGGGCAATATTGATGATCTCGATCTTATCCATGCAGACGCACGGCCGCAGCACCGGAATATTGATCGTCTCATTGATGCAGGCTATGCTTTCCAGTGTCTGCGAGGCAACCTGACCGACGCTTTCCCCGGTTCCGATCACGATGCATCCCTGCTCTCTTGCGACCTTTTCGGCGATCCGGTACATCATTCTGCGCATCAGCGTTACGGCATACGGATCTCCGGCAGCCTTGTAGATTTCCAGCTGCAGATCGGTAAATTCGATCATATGCACCTTCATTCTGCCCTGATAGATGCTGACCATCGATGCCAGATCCAGCACCTTCTGACGCGCCTGATCGGAGGTGTAAGGCGGCGAAGCATAGTGGATCGCTTCCACCATAATGCCGCGCTTCATCAGTTCGAAGGCCGCAACCGGTGAATCGATTCCTCCCGACAGCAATAATAAACATTTGCCGTTGATGCCGGCCGGATACCCGCCGAGTCCGGCAATCTTCTCGCTGGTGATATAAGTGAATTCCTTCTGGACCTCCACCTGAATCGGGAGTTCGGGATCATGCACATCCACCTTCAGATCCGTATTTTTCAGAATAACGGAAGCACAGGCGCGGTTGATGCCGTCACTGTTCATCGGGAATGTTTTGTCATGGCGGTGCGTGATCATCTTGAATGTCTTTTTGCCGGATTCCTGCGCAATTCTCAGACATGTTTCCTGAATCACCTCAAGATCGGATTTTACCTTTTCGGTAAATGAGAAGGAGCTGATTCCGAACACCTTCAGCAGCTTTTCTTTCACCGCCTCATTATCTTCTCCGTTCAGTCGGATATAGATCCTGTCATGCGTTCTCTGGAATGTCAGTGCCGTATGCTCTCTCAGCATATAGCGGATATTCTGATCCAGCCGGCGGATGAAATCCTTGCGGTTTTTCCCTTTGGTGCTGAGCTCGCCGAAGCGGATCAGCACAGTATCATATTTCACCATATTTATCACATATCTCCTTCAGGGCAGCCAGGAACCCGCGTATTTCCCCTTCCGCATTATGCCGGGAAATGCTGACGCGGATACAGGAGGAAGCTCTTCTGTCGCTGAACCCCATGGCCTGCAGCACATAGCTCGGATTATCGGAGTGCGCTTCGCAGGTGCTCCGGGCGGAAATCAGATACCCCTTCCGGTTCAGCGCATTCTGCATGACTTCGCTCGGGATCGCTTCATAAGAGAAATTCACCGTGCACGGCAGTCCCGACTCCGGACTGTTGAGTTCAACCCCCGGCAGCTGCTTCAGACCCTGCACCAATATATCATGGAGGCGCCGGATCTGTCCTTCATATTTTTTCCTGTTTTCCAGAGCCAGCCGCAGCGTTCTGGCAAACATCATATTTACGACGGCATTGCTGGTGCCCCCGCGCAGTCCCTCTTCCTGGGCGCCGCCGCTGATCAGAGGCTCCATCGGTACATGTGTCTTCTTTACAAGAATGCCGCTGCCCTTCAGCCCTTCCAGCTTGTGGGCGGATATGGATGCCAGATCAATATTGTCCAGACTGACTTCGGTTTTGCCGATCGCCTGAGTCAGATCGGAATGGAAATAGGCATGCGAATTCTTTTTGATATATTCGGCGATCTCCGGTACTGGATTGAGCGCACCGGTCTCATTGTTGGCATACATGATGCTGACAAGGGCTGTATCCTCACGCAGCGCCTTTTTCACATCCTGAACTTTGACGGATCCCTGTTCCGTTACCGGAAGGTAAGTCACATCATAGCCGAACAGACGTTCCATCTGACGGCAGGCATTCATGATGGAGGAATGCTCGGTCTGAGTCGTGATGATATGCTTCTTTCCGGGAAGTGCGAGCGGAACTCCCTTGATGGCCATGGAGTTGGACTCACTCGATCCGCCGGTAAAGATGATTTCATTGCCTTTAACACCTAAAAGCCCGGCAACTGCGCTGCGGGCTTTTTCAAGCATTCGGCTGATTTCGGCTCCTTCATCGTACAGTGACTCACTGTTCACATAGTAGCGGTCAAGAAGCTGTTTGTAGGCACTCAGTACTTCCGGATGGATGTTTGTCGTACTGGCGCTGTCCAGATAGACTCTACGCTGCACTTCTTGCATTCTCCTTAATCATATTCTCATAGTTTCCAGGATGAATCTTTTCGATCGTACCGATGGCGATGGAAAGCGCCTGGGTGTACTCGCCGTTGCGGAAGCACAGCTCGGAACGGGTCAGCTCGGAATCAATATCAGAATATGTTGAACGGTAGCGGTTTCCGAAGACGATGGTGTTTTCCACCATGGCTACGGTAGCCACAACATTATTGACATTATTATAAAGTTTGTAGATGAAGTCGATGGCTTCCTTCAGAGTCGAATTCAGCAGCTGGACATTCAGCGGTGTCTCGGAAATCAGTCCTTCCAGAGAATGGATATAGCTGTTGGCACGGTTCATATCCTCTTCATACTGTTCGGAAATGGAAGGAAGCTTGTACTTTCTGATCTTGACCTGCATCTGGTTCATGATGACCTGCAGCTTCAGCAGCTGCTTCTTCGCACGGTCCTCATCACCGGTCGCATTGTCGATCCTGCCCTTCATCTCGGCAAGTGCATCATTGCAGATGGAGACGGATGTGTTCAGCTCACGCATTGCATCGTAAACTTCACTGGCCGGTGTTTCATGGGAATCATACAGGCTGAATACTTCCGGCTTCTTCTTCCGGAGCTCATCCAGTTCATTGACCTGTGTCTGAATGCCTGTTTCCAGATCTTCGAGTCCGAATCTGACGGACATCTTTTCATACTGTCTGCTGACATAGTCGCAGTTCTTTTCCGCTTCGGCAAACAGATTCTTTGTTTCTTCGGCAAGCACTCTGACCTGTTCCGTGCTTTCTGTTTCCTGCTGGATCTGAGCATCCATTTCATTGAGCTTCTGCTTGTAATCGGCGATATGTTCACGGATATTGTCTGTGCTTCCGCTCTTCAGGCGGGCGAGATCCTCACGCAGTCCGTTGTTGATTTCGGAGCATCTGCGGTCGATATTCAGGTGTCTGAGATAAACGCCGTTGGCACGCTTTGTCTTGTATGTGCTGTAGACTGTCTGCATCAGCTGCGGTACGACGCCGACCAGATCCTCGAGCAGCGCCGGCAGGTTGTTGACCATATCCTTCAGCCCGGCCATGCTGGTCTTGATGCCGGCAAGCTCCTTGCTTGCCTTTTCAAAATCAGACGCATACATCCATTCTTCGAATGCGGAGAACATTCTCTCGGTATCGGAGATCTTCTGTTCGACTGCCGGCCATACCTGGGACAGACGGGCGCTGTTTTCCTGCGCTTCGTTCTTGAGTTCGCGGAATCTGTTCTTGAGTTCCGTCACTTCTTCACGCTGGGCAGTTTCCTTTTCCAGAATGGTATCCAGGAAGCGGTCAAGCTCGCTCACCTGCTTTTCACCCAGGGCAACGCTTGCTCTGAGATCCGCCAGGTTGTTCTTTGCCTTTTTCAGCTTTCCGACCAGAATCGCATCTTCGGTTTCCGCCAGTGTCTGGGACATCTGTCTCAGATTTGCCTGCGCCTTGTCAAAGTCATCCTTTGTCTGGGCGACCTTGCTCATGGAATCAGGATCGACGCGGCTGATCGCAACCGCCTTGTTCAGCTTGAAGGAAAGCGGAACGCTCTTGATCGAGTTGTATTTCACTTCCATTTCATGAAGCTGTTTTCTGTATTTGTTGGAACGGATCCTCTGTACCACAAACCATATAATCAACAGAACTACCAATACCGCAATCGCGATAATAACTCTGATATCTGATAAGATTTCTCTTACGTTATCCATAAATGCACCGCCTTTTTTATATTCCATCATATTCTACCACAACCTGATAGGTTATGGTCTACGTTCTGTGACAATTCACACAAGTATCACAAAGTCTCAGAATAACGCCGTTTCTGACAAAAACACCGGCGGACCGGTGCTTCTGTTCCATATTCCGATGTTATTTCCGGCTTTACAGACGGATGGAGGCGATCAGTTTCCGGAAGTCCTCTTCCTTCCATATAACGGGGACAGGATACAGCGGATTTGCCTCTTTATCTGCCCAGGCGATGATCTGCGGCACATCTTCATCCCGTATCATATCGAAGCCTTTCGGGATATTCATCCGTTTGTTCATCTCTTCAATCCAGGTGATAAACGCTCCGCTCTTTTCCTGCGGCGTGTCTCCTTCCAGTCCGATCACATCCGCCAGTTCACCCAGCCGCTCATAAACGGCCGGGCCGAACTGCTTCATGACATGCGGCAGGATCACCGCCATGGCAAGCCCGTGCGGCACGCCGTACAATCCCGAGAGCGTATGACCGACCGCATGCACATATCCGACGCAGCCTCTGGTAAACGATCTGCCGGCGTAGAACGCGGCTTTCTGCATATTCTGACGTGCTTCAAGATCGGTTCCGTCATTATATGCCTTCAGCAGATTTTCATAAATCAGCTTTACTGCCCGCTTTGAATAGTCCTTTTCCAGATCCGTGCAGTAAGTGTAGTTGGTATAGCTTTCCACGGCATGGCACAATGCGTCCATACCCGTCGAAGCAGTAATATGCGCCGGCAATCCGACGGTCAGCTCCGGATCCAGCACGGCATATGCCGGCATGATGCACGGATCGTTGATGGAAGCCTTATGATGCGTCTTTGCTTCGGTGATGACTGCCGCCAGCGTTGTTTCCGATCCGGTGCCGGCGGTTGTCGGCACAGCCCAGAACGGAACAATCTTCTTATGCACCTTCAGAATCCCCTGCATTTCAGCTATGGACTTATTTGGATGCGCATTCTTTGCGGCAATTCCCTTGGCGCAATCCATCGGACTTCCCCCGCCGAAAGCAATGATGCCGTCGCAGTCATGAATGTAAAACAGACGGTAACCCTCTTCGACATTCTCATCGGTCGGATTGGGCTGGATATCCGCAAATACCGTATATTCTATCCCTTCCTTTTCCAGCTCTTCTTTCAGACTGTCAAGAAGGCCGAGCTTCAGCAGCTGCCGGTCGGTTACCAGCAGGATATTCCGGCATTTCTTTTCCCTGATCTTTGCGGGCAGCTGCCGGATGCATCCCGGTCCTTCCAGGAGTTCGGGAATCCGGTAAGGAAGTGCGTAATTGCCGATCTTCATGCCGGCATGGAATACACTGCAGTATGCTTCTTTTGCCAAATACCTGTAATTCATACAGTACCTGCCTTTCTCCCGCTATAACTCAGCGTTCAAACAGCTTCAGCACAGCCATCTTGTACGCATTCCTCTTCCCGAGATACGGATGTTCCCTCAGCGGCAGATTGAATTTTGTGCTGCCGATGAGAACCGTGGAAGGATGCGTGAATTCACGGAAGCCCCATTCCCCGTGATATGCGCCCATGCCGGAATGACCGGTGCCGTTGAACGGAACGCCCTTGACCAGCAGATGCAGGCATACTTCATTGATGCATCCGCCGCCGTACTGCTGTGTCTGCATGACCTGCTGAGCCCATTCCAGATCTTTGGTGAACAGATACAGTGCAAGACCATGTTCCCTGTCGGCAATCACCTTCATCACTTCTTCCACTTCGCTGTCGCGGTATTTCACGACCGGAAGCAGCGGTGAAAACAGTTCATGCTGAACAATCGGCTCATTGATCCCTACCGGATAGATGATGGTAGGCGCATACTTCAGGGTTTCCGGATTGCCGTATCCGCCGTGCACGATTCTGTCACGGTATTCCTCCGCTTCATCCGCGCACCATTGATAAGCCTTTGATCCGATCATCTTCGGATATTCCGGATTGCTGACGGGGTCTTCACCGATCTGCTTGATGATGGCTTTCTTCAGCTCTTCCACAAACTGATCAGCCACTTCCTCGGCAACCGCCACCTGATTGATATTGATGCAGATCTGCCCCGAATTGCAGATCTTGAAGAAGGCAAT
>SVBN01000083.1 GCA_015058875.1 Erysipelotrichaceae bacterium
AGCACGGATTCTCCGGTTATCCACAGGCTACCGGATTCAAACCCGTACTTTTACATTGTTTTTTGATTCTATTTCTTCAAAATGAGATCCGAATCATCTTCATTTTTGTGGAAAACTTTTTTTCTACCGTGTGAACAGTAACTCCATAACACGGTTATTTGTCAAAATGGACGCTCCATTCAGATTGCGATTTGCTATCATTAAGACAGGTGGAAACGATTATGTACAATTATAAAGAGAACTGGATCAGACTGCCCCTGAAGACCGGAAACAATTTCCGGGAAATCGGCGGGTATCCCGGTGAAGACGGAAAGATGATTCAATGGCATCGTTTTGTCCGCGCCAGCAGCACCAGCCGTCTGAGCGGGGAAGATATCGAATTTCTGAAAGGCTACGGCGTCGTCGCGGATATCGATCTGAGAAGTCCCGAGGAAGCGGAAGGATCGAAGGATCTGCTTGCCGGCATGGACTGGGTCGATTACCGTATCCTTCCCCTTTCCGGATGCCGTGAAGTGCATACCGATAACCTGGCCTATCAGAGCCTTACCCTTTCCATTGCAAAGCTCTATGTCAGGGATATGATCGAACAGCATGACGCAATCCGTTCCATCTTTGAATATATTGCGCATGCGCCGAAAGGATGCATCCTGTTCCACTGCCATGCCGGAAAAGACCGTACCGGCATCCTGGCGATGCTGCTGATGTATCTTGCCGGAGCGGATCACGAAGACTGCATGACAAACTATGAACAGAGCTATTCCAATCTCAGACGCGGCAACCTGAGGTCCCATCTGGTCAATTCCGAAGACGAGGACTATGCCGAATTCCTCTTCTCCCGTCCGGACACCATCCTGCAGTGTCTGCGCTACATCGACGCAAAATACGCCGGTGTATTCCCCTATCTGCTGGACTGCGGCATCAGTGAAGCGGATATTCTGAAAGTAAAATCAAGACTGCTGGACGAAGACTATACCGTCTGATCGGCCGACAAAGTATCATTCCATGGTCTGCACGCTGTGCAGGCCTTTTCATATAACAGAAAAAGCATTCTCCCGCCTTTCCGGACAGAAGAATGCTGTATGCTTCATAAACTGCAATGTTAGACTGCAGGCTTTATGCCGTTACCTTATGCAGTACCGGAACTTCCTGATGCAGAATCTCCGCAAGGGCGCGGATCATGATTTCATGGTCCTTTCCTTCATGCAGGCCGGACACGCAAAGCGTCGCAGTCAGCGTGCCATCCTTCAGACGGACCGGGAACGCCCCGCCGCTCATCATTTCGATATCTGCATACTCCGGAGCATGTTCATCGCTCAGATTCTTCGCGACCCATGTCCAGCAGCTGCTGTGTCCGCTTTTCAGGGATGCCTGGCGCTTCATCTCACCGTACATGTAGTTTTTTTCCGCTTTCACATCCGACAGCCAGGAGAACATGACCGCCTCATCCCTTTCCCGGATGATCCGGATGGATATGCCGTTGTCATATTCCGGAAGCAGCGACCAGATTTTATGCCCCAGCTCCATAGCGTCATTGTCAGTGAAAGATTCATATCTCAGCATCTCTTCCTGCTTCTCCAGAACTCTGAGATCTTCGATTGTATATACAGTGAAATACTCCCTGATCTGATCCATGATCCCTGCACAGGCAAGGGAATCCTTCAGCGGCATGATGTCGCTTTCCGTCTTTCCTTCCTTCAGCAGCGTCACAAAATGATGGATCTGACTGTAGAAATCATCATGGTCATAAGGGACTTCAAACCGCTCTTCCTTCCCGTTTCTGCTCACCGCAAAAGCATCGCAGCGGTGGAGGTGCTCTGCGGTAATCGTGCCCTTTTTGCCTTCAATCACGGCGTTCTGCGGGTTCTTCCGGTCAAAAGCGCATTCCAGCCTGCCCTGTTTATTTCCGGCGCTGAGTCTTGCATCAATATAGAAATCCACGCCTTTCCGGATATTTCCGTAAACATGCTCCACTTTCAGATCTTCTCCGAGGAAATCGTTCAGCCAGCTGGCGCAGTAAACGCCGCCGTCCAGCAGACAGCCGCCCTGGCCGGGCTCGGTATGATAGCTTGTGCCGAACCGGTCTGCCGGCATCTGATTGCAGAAGGAAGTGCTGATGGAGCGGATCTCGCCGATTTCACCTCTGTCAATCATCTCCTTCAGCTTCAGATACCCCGGCGTAAAGCGGGATTTCTGCGCTTCCATAAACAGGACGCCGGTCTCTTTCGATACAGCGATGATTTCTTCCATCTCGGCGGCGTTCATGACCGCCGGCTTCTCGCAGAGCACTGCTTTTCCTGCCCGCATTGCCTGCAGTGCCCATTCTTTATGCATGGCGTGGGGCAGTGCGATATATACCGCATCCACATTCTCATCCTTCAGCAGGTTCTTATGTCCGATATAAATTTTTTCACACGGATACTCTTTCTGAAAGGCTTCCATCTTTTCCTGTGAACGGCCGCTGATTGCATAAAGTACAGAGTCTTCCTCATATGCCAGACTCTTTGCAAAACGGTGCGCAATTTTCCCTGCGCCGATAATTCCCCAACGGATCATAATACCACCTGTCCTTCATTTCACTGATTATTTCATAAGAATGATCTCTGTTATTCCGCGTGTCCGCAGACAGAACCTCAGTTCCGGAAAAAGCTGCACTCTGCGCCCGGTTTCTGCGTACCTGAGTTCAGTTTTTTATTTACAGACGGACGCCAGCACGGACCTGTTCCAGAATCCAGTCCAGTTCATTATCCGGGTGCTCATTCACATAGCGGAGTATTTCCTCCATGATCATTTCTTCCGTCACTTCCGAAAATTGCCGGATATACGCCATGCCTTCCGCATCGCTGCTCACCGTATCGGACCGGTCAATGCCGAGCTCATGCATGATGCTGCATAATTGTTCTGCAGTCTCATCATCCAGCAGATTCATTTCCTTCAGCTTATGCACAAAATCCCAGGCATTCAGCGGCTTGTCCGGTTTGGTATACGGCGCACATTCATAATCGATCACCGTTTCCACAAGATCCTCATAGCTCTTCGGCAGATTGTTTTCCAGGTGGTGCGCATTGTTCTGCACATGCAGAATCTGGGATGTGTGCTGATCCAGGAACAGATACATCAGCATCTTATCCATGTCATGCACTTCCGCCCGCCTCAGCATCTCTTCCCTCAGCACAGGCTCATGAACAAGCTTCTCAGCGCAATATGCAAAGGCTTTTCTGTGCCTGTATGTATAGGCAATCCAGTCCGCATTTTTCACCAGACTCACCTCCCGAACCATCTCTTCTTTATCATCATACAACGTCATCGCATAACACTGTAATATCATCCTCCGCATTCATAAAATGACCGCCTGAAGCGCAGCGGTCACTCAGCTCATGCTCAGTCCAGGAAGACCGGTTTTTCGATGACGGTTTCCCTTCCCTGTCCGAAACGGAATTCCATCAGGATGCTTTTCGCATATTCACTGCGGCTGTCGCAGACCGGACGGATCCGGACCGCCTGCAGTCCGAAGCCGGCCGCCGTCAGGATCAGCTCGCTCATTCTTGAAGCGCGGTGGACCAGGAAGAATCTTCCGTCCGATTTCATCAGCCTGCGGACATGCCGGAACACATCTTCCGGCTTCAGATATGATTCATGCCGGGCTGCCGCAAGATACGGATTCCGGTTTTTCAGCTCCGGATTCTCCGTACGGAAATAAGGCGGATTGCATACAATGGCATCAAACTGCAGACCGGGTGAATAATGCTGAAGATCCGTACAGGCAAGAGAAGCTTCCATATGATTCAGTTCCAGATTCTTTCTGCAGGAATCCAGCACTTCTTCAAACAGATCAATCCCGTAAAGTGCGGCCGGCTTCTGCATTCCGGCATACAGCAGAAGCGCTCCGGAGGCGCAGCCGATATCCAGCACCCTGTCGCTGTGCTTCAGCTTCATAAACCGGCCCAGCATCGCCGTATCGGAATTGAAATGATACATATCCTTCTCCTGATGCAGAATCAGTTCCGTTCCCGGAAGATAATCATACTCACGCATCTTCATCCTCACTCAATACCGGCACGCCGAGTTCAAACCAGAATGTGGAGCCGTGGTCGGGCTCGCTGACCACGCCGTATCTTGAACCGTGCGTATCCAGGATGGCTTTGACAATGGCCAGACCGAGTCCGGTATTGGTCATGCTGCGTGAGAAGGAACGGCTGGACTTCTGGTAGCGGTCCCAGATATTCGGCATATCTTCTTCACTGATGCCCTCGCCTTCATCGCGCACTTCAACCATGACCGTCTCTTCATCCGCCTCCCTTTTCGCCGAGATCCAGATATTTTTACCGGCCGGCGTATGCTTGATCGCATTGGAGAGGAAGTTCGAGATAACCTGGCCGATCTTGATTTCATCCGCATAGACCGTCAGTGTTTCCGGCACATCAATGTGTACTGTCAGGCCGCCCTCGTCAATCATGACCTGATACAGGCGAACAATTTCCCGGATCTTTTCCGACATATCAAAATTGCCGCGTCTGAGTTCATAGTTTCCGGACTGCATCTTTGACAGTTCGTTCATATCCGATACCAGATGATCCAGATAATCCGCTTCATCAATAATCACATTCAGGTGCTGCTCGCGCTTCTCCGGCCGGTCTCCGGAAATATCCCGGATCATTTCCGCGTAAGCCCTGATGGAAGTCAGCGGCGTTTTGATATCATGCGATATATTGGCGATCAGATCCTTGCGCAGCTCATCGATTCTGGACAGACGTTTATTGGCGGAATTCAGCGTATCCGCCAGCGCTCTGGTTTCGGTAAAGCCCCCGCCTTCAAACTGCGCGGAATAATCCGCATGTGCCAGCTTCATGGCTTCGCTGCGCATCTTTACGATCGGCTTTGTCAGTCTTCTGGAAATCAGAATGGAGATCAGTGACGCCAGCGCAACAACGATCACGCCGTACAGCAGATACTGGCGTGAGAAAAAGGTAATGATCGAGTCCACCGGTTCCAGCGGGGAATTGACAAACAGATAATAGTTTCCGAGATTGACCGCATACCGTTTCCCGTAGACAATCATCTCCTGCTGCGTCCGGCTGTTCATCAGATTCAGGCTCCATTCCCCGTTGTTCTGAATCACCGCATTTTTCAAAGCAGTGCCGTCCTGCATATTCACGCCGCCGCTTTCAATATAGGAAGAAGCCGGCATGTTGAAAACACAGCCCGAGCCGAGGCTGTCCGCCTGGTAGATCATTTTTCCGGCGTCATTATAAATGGAGATGCAGGCATTGTTGTCGACGGTCAGCTGGAATGCCTGCCGGAAGTCATTCTCGCTCTTCCCTCCGGACAGAACAAACTGCTCGATCATATCCGACACTCTGGAAACGGCCGCGATCTTATTGTTGCGGTAATACGGACGGATCAGAGAAAACTGCAGGAATCCCAGCATGAAAAGAATGCCGAAAGCAAACAGGATAAAATATTTCCAGATGCTGAATACAATTCCATGACTGTCAATCTTCAAATTTATACCCCATGCCGCGTACGGTCACAATCCTGTTCCGGTATTCTCCGAGATTATGCCGCAGCATCTTTATATGCGTATCAACGGTTCTGTCATCACCGAAATAATCATATCCCCAGACATCTTCCAGAAGCTTGTCGCGGGACAGCGCGACGTTGGCGTGCTCCACCATATAGATCAGCAGATCGATCTCTTTCGGCGTCATATCGGCACGGACGCCGTCCACGGTAACGCTTCTGCCCTCCGCATCGACGATCAGTCCGTCAAACGTCATCACCTTATGCTCGCTGCGGCGCGACCTGTCAAGCACGACCTTGACCCTTGCCATCAGTTCCTTCGGGGAAAACGGCTTGACGACATAATCGTCCACCCCGAGTTCAAATCCGAACAGCTTGTCATATTCCTCCTGTCTCGCCGACAGCATGATCACCGGCACCGGGCGGATCTTCTTGATCTGCTTGCATGC
Organism: Erysipelotrichaceae bacterium; assembly: GCA_015058875.1. Taxonomy (GTDB): domain Bacteria; phylum Bacillota_I; class Bacilli_A; order Erysipelotrichales; family Erysipelotrichaceae; genus Bulleidia. Next base: position 5,967 of record SVBN01000083.1, read on the forward strand.
GGAAAACCCGTCCAAACGCGGCATCATGATATCCAGAATAATGCAGTCATACGGGGTTCTGGCAACCATATCCAATGCCTGCATTCCGTCTTCGGCTTCATCGGTTTCATAGCCGTTCAGCTCAGCATATTCACGAACAACTTCACGTATGTTCTTTTCATCATCCACAATCAGCAGTTTTGCCATACTCTACCTCTTCATCACTGTTATTCTGATCCGGTCCGCAAGACACGAATCTTCTTTTTCCATTTTACCATGAAAGAGAATGTAATTTCCCTTCACCAGCTCACTGCCGTACTGCCGGTACAGATTCGGCATGACGGTCAAATCCATTTCCCCGGTTTCATCCATAATATCGAGAAATGCCATCATATCTCCTTTTTTCGTCCGGTGCTGGTGTACGCGCTGAATGACTGCAAAGCCGTTGACCGGTCCCTGCATCTGCTTCAAAGCGGCGATTGAAGGAACATCGTAGCGCAGCTTCCGCCTGAGCTCAATGATCGGATGCGGCCCGATATAGAAGCCGAGCGCTTCCTTTTCCAGTTCGCTTCTGCGGGAAGTGCTGTCCGCCAGCTTCGTGATCAGCGGTCTGGATACCAGACTCATATCAAACAGCTGGGTTCCGTTATGATCGATCCTTACCAGTTCCGCATAGCTCAGCGCTTCATCCAGCATGCCCTTCATGGTGCTGCGGGTTTCATTGAAGCAGTCCAGCGCCCCGGCGTCAATCATCGTCTCCAGCAGACTGCGGGATATCTTCAGCGTACAGGTACGGACCACAAAATCAAAGTAATCGCTGAACTGTCCCTTCTTTCTCTCATTCAGGATGCCTTCCGCCAAATGCGCTCCGACGCCATGGATCACCGTCAGCGGCAGGATGATCTTTCCCCGGACGTCGTTGCACCCTTCTTCCGACATGCAGACATCCGGATAGCCTACCCTGATATTCCGTCTGCGGCATTCATCGATATACTGGGCGCTTCTTGTTTCATCTCCGATCACCGAATCGATCAGCGCGCAGTAAAAGTACATCGGATACTGCGCCTTCAGATAGGCCAGCTGATAGGCCACGACACCGTACGCCACCGAATGGGAACGGTTGAATCCGTAGCCGGCAAACTTTTCGATCCAGGAGAACAGATTTTCCGCGGTCTGCTTTGCATAACCGTTTTTCAGACAGCCGCCGATAAACTCTTCCTTCAGCTGGTCCATCTGACCGGCATCCTTCTTGGAGATCGCCTTGCGCAGCACATCCGCTCTTCCCAGGGAAAAACCTGCGGCGCTGCGGGCGATATTCATGATCTGTTCCTGATAGACCGCCACGCCGTATGTGCTCTCCAGCACCGGCTTCAGCTTTTCATCCGGATAGACAATCTTTGAGGGATCCTCACGGTTGGCAAGATAGACCGGAATATTCTCCATCGGTCCCGGACGGTACAGAGCCAGAGCCGCAGTGAGATCTTCAAAACACACCGGCTTCATCTTTCTCAGCAGATTCTTCATGCCGGAGGATTCAAACTGGAACACGCCGGTCGTATCGCACCGGCGGAAGATCTCGTAGGTCAGAGGATCATCCATCGGTATCTTCATGATCCGGAAATCCGGCTCGCTCTGCTGTATTCTTCTGACAATGTCATCAATAATCGTCAGATTGCGCAGACCGAGGAAGTCCATCTTGATCAGCCCGCGCTCTTCCAGATGCTCCATCGTGTACTGCACGGTGGCCATCCCCTCTTCCATCTGCATCAGCGGAACAACCTCGTCCAGATTCTTCCGGCTCATCACAATGCCGGCCGCATGAACGGAGGCGTGCCGGGGCAGACCTTCCAGCTTCAGCGCATTCCGGAACAGCTCTTCCAGCTTCCGGTCGGAGTGCACCATCTGCTTCAGCCGCGGATTCTTTTCCGCCGCTTCCGTCAGCGTGATCTTCGGCGTATTCGGAATCAGCCGCAGCAGCGCTTCGGTATCCCTCGCCGGTATTTCCAGCACTTTGGCCACATCCCGGATGACCTGCTTTGCCCGCAGCGTTCCGAATGTCACGATGTTTGCAATATGTTCATGTCCGTACTTCCGGTATACATAATCGATCACATCCTGCCTGCGGTTGTCAGGGAAATCAGTATCGATATCCGGCATGGAGATGCGTTCCGGATTCAGAAAGCGTTCAAACAGCAGACCGTATTCCATCGGGTCGATCTGGGTAATGCCGAGGGTATAGGCAACCAGGCTTCCGGCGGCACTGCCCCTGCCCGGACCGACATAGATGCCGCTCTTTCTTGCATAGCGGATAAAATCATAGACGATCAAGAAATAATCCTCAAAATGCATCTTCAGGATGACATCCAGCTCATATTTGAGCCGCTTCAGATAATCGGGATTCCTTCTTCCCTCCAGCCGCTTGTCCAGACCCGCCAGACACAGCTGGGTCAGATACTGGCCGGACGTCAGGCCTGAGGGAACCGGGAACTCCGGCAGACCGGTGCTGCCGATATCAAGATCGGCGGTGCACTGATGGGCGATTTCATCCGTGCGCTCCAGCTCCGGCGCTTCATACAGCTGACTCATCCGCTCTTTTGAAATCAGATATCTGCCCTTCAGCATCGGCAGCGACTGATCGCTCACGGTTCTGGAAAGCCGGATGCCCTGCATGATGCGGAAGGAAACGGCGTCCTCTTCATCGCAGTAATAGATCCGGTTGAGGGCGCACACCGGTATTTTCATGCTCATGCATACCCGCTTCAGCATCCCGCTGCGCTGCCTCCACAAAGATGCGTCCATATAGGAAAGGGCCACATCAAACACCGGCAGTTCCTCTTTCATGATTCTGAGCTTTTCGCTGACGCGGTCACGGTCATCCGCAATCAGATCCGCGTCAATCCAGCCGCCTTCCGAAAAGACAATCAGGAAACAATGGCCGCTGAGGCGGATCAGATCCTCTTCGCTGCAGGCGCCGCTGCTCTGGATCAATGTGCTGAGCAGGATCAGATTCTTATATCCGGCATTATCCTTTGCCAGCAGAAGGAACGGAATCTTCTCATCGTGGAACATGCAGTCGGCTTCCATGCCGAAAATCGGACGGATTCCTTCCTTCCTGCACTCACGGAGAAAAACCGGAGCACCGTGAAGCACATTGTGATCCGTCAGAGCCAGGCTGTCATAGCCGTATTCCTTTGCCCTGCGTACAAGATCCTTTATTTTCGCGGAGGACTCCAGCAGGGAATAGCAGCTGCGTGCGTAAAGATGTACACTCATATACCCTATTCTAACATTACGCGCCGAAAAACAGTACCGCCGTGCAGGATCACCCCGCGGGAAGAAATCTGCCGTTTTTCTTAAGAAATACACGGTTCCAATTCGTATGAATCAGATGATGAATGTGCTACAATAGAGCGGACCATTACGGGGGTTTTTACTATGTCCAATAAACCGGATTACCGGAAGATCAGGGAATCAATGGAGCCTTCTTCCGGACAGGATAAACCGAAGCAGGTCCTGGATTCCGATGAGCCGACGAAAATATACGCAGTCGTTCACGAGGATCCGCATGAGACCATTGCCAGAGAAAAAACAAGAAAGAAACAGGTAAGGAAAAACCGCGGTTTCGCGGCTGTGACGGCCGTGCTGCTGGTGATTCTGGTGCTGATGATTGCCGTGGCCGGAATCGGCTCGGCCATCGCATGGCAGATGGTGCAGGATTCACCGGAGCTTGATGTCCGCGACTTTGTCAATGAGGAATCCACGATCATCTACGACAGCCAGGGAAACACCGTTGCCGAAATCGGTTCATTCCTCAGGGAAAACATCACGTACGACAGCTGTCCGGAAAGCCTGGTGGACGCCTTCCTCTCGATTGAGGACTCGCGTTTCTTCACGCATTTCGGATTCGATATTCCGCGATTCTCCAAGGCGATTCTGGAGAATCTGAAATCAAGGGATTTCTCCCAGGGCGGCTCGACATTCACGATGCAGCTGGTAAAGAACACCTATTTCCAGAATGATGAAACCGGCGTCCAGGTGGAGCGCGGCATCCCCTACAAAGTCCAGCAGATCTATCTTGCAATCAAGCTGGAACAGCTTCTCAGCAAGAAGGAAATCTTCCAGCTGTACATGAACAAGCTGAACTTCGGAGGCCACGTGCGCGGCGTCCAGAAAGCCGCATTATATTATTTCGGCAAAAACTGCAATGAGCTGAATCTCACGGAATCGGCAATGCTGGCGGGCATCGTCAATCTGCCGAACCGCTACAATCCGTATGTCTTCCTGGATTATGCGACATACAGAAGAAATCAGGTGCTTGACCTGATGGCATATCACGGCTATATCACCGAAGAAGAGGCTTCCCTCTCCAAGGCGATCAAAGTGGAAGACCAGCTGGCCGGCGACAGCCGTATTGCCTCTGGGGATTCCCGCAATCAGTCCTATATCGATACGGTCCTGGATGAGGTCACGGAGCTGACCGGCAGGGATCCTACCGTTACCGGCATGGAAATCCATACCAACCTGAACCAGACGATCCAGACCCAGATCGAAGCAATTCAGAACTCGGAATCCTCCGTGGTATTCCCGGATGATCTGATGCAGGTCGCGATGATCGTCATGAACAACCAGACCGGCGAAATCGTCGGCATCGGCGGCGGCAGAAACTATGACGGCGGACGTCTGTTCAACCGTGCAACCATGGGCTACAAGCAGCCCGGTTCCTCCGTCAAGCCGGTACTCTCCTATGCGCTGGCATTTGAATATCTCGGCTATTCCCTGGATGAAATCCTGCTGGACAAGCCGATCACCTATCCGAATGAAAGCAGGGTTCTGGTCAACTCCACCGGCAACTACCGCGGTGATATCACCATTAAGGATGCGCTTGCATATTCCCTGAATATTCCGGCAATCATCACGCTCGGAAAAGTCCAGGACGCAATCGGCGGCGACCGGATCGCCAGCTACATGCGTTCGATCGGTTTCTCCAGAGTCACGGCCGAGAACTTCCATCTCTCATTTGCGATCGGCGGCACCTGGTTTGAAACAACCGTCAAGGAGCTGGCCGGCGCCCACAGCATGATTCTGAACAAGGGCGTCTACAACGAACCGCACACCGTAAACAAAGTCATCCTCTCCGACGGCAGCGAATACTATCCGCAGAACCAGAACCGCAGGGTTCTCTCCTCCGGAAGTGCATGGCTGACATCCCAGCTGATGAAAAACAATGTCGACGGCTACGGCCGGGGCAATGTCAACTGGATGCAGGTTTTGATCAGAGACTATCCGGTCTATGCCAAGACCGGTACATCCGACTGGGGTGAAGACGGAATTCAGTACGGCATCCCCTACGGTGCGATGAAAGATAAATGGATGGTGAGCAGTACCAGCCAGTATACCAATGCGGTATGGCTCGGCTATGACATGGCGATTGCCGGAGCCGGAACCTATTTCAACGATTACAAGCAGAATCTGAACCTTCCCGGTCAGATCAACAAGCTTCTTCTGGATACGGAAGAAACCATTATGACAACCATGCCGGCAGGCTTCGACCGTCCGGAGGATGTTGAGGATGTCACCTATGTATACGGATCCTATCCCCATGTACGTCAGGAAGAAGGCATTGATGAATGGACGCTGATCACTTCGCAGGTTTCCAAATCCGGCCTCGAAGCACAGCCGCTTGTTTCCGCGGCCGAATACCGTGCATACATTGCCGATCAGACCGCAAAGGAAACAGGCAACTTCGGCATCTCGGCAACCTATGACCAGTACAATGTGCTGCGCGTTACATTTGCCGGCGGATCGGATTACTTCTGCACCGGCGACCAGCGCAATATCTCGCTCCACGACAAGTGGGACAACAACGTCGACGCCTGGGGCACGTGCCTTGTGGATCTCGGCTGGCTGGTGGGCTACAGCAGCGGCGGAGGCTATTGGGCTACGGTATACTGTGATGACAGTTACGTCGGCGATCTCTATACCGATTCAAACTACTATGAAAGCTGGGTAGCGGATCTCTGGGGACAAGTCAAACTCTGCGGCGGTTCCACCGACGGGCAGGCATCCTGCACGGTCGCAAAACCGATCACCGTTGACTGGTAAGAATACTGAAAAAGGAAGTCTGATGGATCTCCAAACTTTATGGGGGAGTAGTCAAACTTTCTGGGGGAGTACCATGGGGGAGCGACGAAAAAAGCCATAAAGAATGAGCACAAAATGAAAGCTTGAGAATGTGAAAATCTCAAGCTTTTTA
>SVBN01000084.1 GCA_015058875.1 Erysipelotrichaceae bacterium
GCATGAGGATACATTTTTCTTATCTTTGCCATCAGAGAAGTCCCAGCACACCGAAGAAATAGATAAACAGGAAGACCGTCACCGCGACAGTCAGCGTCGTCACGACGATGATCTGGGCAGCCAGTTCACTGTCCATGCCCATTTCCGCAGACATCGCGTAGGATGCGATTGCGGTCGGACCGGCAAAAAGCACCAGCAGAGATACAAGTTCCACACCGCGGTAACCGATCATCACTGCCAGGCCCAGCACGCAGACCGGCATGACGATCATATTGATCAGATCAAATACGGCAAGCAGCTTTCCGTTTGCCTTCAGCGACCGCATATTGAAGCTTCCGCCCAGGGCAAACAATGACAGCGGCGTCGTCATTTTGGTAAAGGACTGGATCAGTTCCCCGCCGAATGCCGGGAAGGGAATATGCAGAAACTTCCAGATAAATCCGGCGATTGCGCCGAGAATCATCGGATTGTGCAGAAGGTTGCGGACAGTCTGTTTCAGATCGCCCTTTCCGCCGGAATACTTCTGCAGGATCAGAACGGAAACGATATTGAAGAACGGAAGCACAAACGCAATCAGCACCGATGTCGCACCGGTATTGGCACTTCCGTAAATATTCTCGACGATCGGAAGTCCGAGAATCGCAAAGTTGGAACGGTACATCGCCTGGACGATAACGCCCTTCCGCGTATCCTTCATCTGCGATCTGCTCAATGCGAGCATGGTCAGCAGAACAACCGCCGTCAGCATGGCCAGCGCGAACAGGATCAGCTTCGGATCCGCCGCCGCACCGAGATCGGCATTCATGATATTCATGAACAGAGTCAGCGGCAGACAGTAATGGAACACGATCCATGTCATATCCTTGAATGTCCGGTCACTGAGCACCTTCCGGTTTTTGGTAATCACGCCCAGCACGATAATCAGTGTAATCGGAACAACGGCTCTGACCGCAATCATAAAACTGTCCATGTTTATTCACCCCACCCGTATTCATTGAGAAGATGATCGGACAGCCATCTGCCCATACCGTCTTCATTGTTTGTATATTCCGTCACGGCATCAGCAATGGCCTTTGTGTCATCACTGCCGTTTTTCAGACAGACACCGTATCCCGCGGTCTGAAGCAGTTCGTTGTCATTGGTCATATCTCCGAAGGCAATCACTTCGGAAAGATCGATATGATGCATGTCACAGAAATACTTCAGGGCAATCCCCTTGTTCACCCTGCTGTCCTGAAATTCCAGCATGGTCGGCTGAGTCTTGAATGCGGCATATCTTTCAGATTTGTGCTCAGCGGCATACTTCTCGGCATAAGACATCTGATCCGCGCTTTTCAGGCGGAAGAGAATCTTCGGTGTCTCATGTTCCCAGAGTTCAGACAGATCCTTTACCTGCTCACATCCGATTCCGTGTCTTTTCATCGAAGCATACATCATATCATCGATATACTTTGACTTCATATCTTCACCGATGTAGATAAACGGATTCGCGTCAACCGGTTCCATCATTTCGACAATTTCCCGGATATCTTCCGGCTGAAGCTGATAAAAGCCATGATCCTGTCCGCTCAAGGCATCATGGATCTGTCCGCCGTTCATGCCGATATAAAAATCAAACGCGTGGTCCATTCCCCAGGTATCCCGCGCCATGGAGTACATGTGCGGTCCGAGCGGCCTGCCGGAAGCAATTCCCAGCAGAATGCCATGCTCATGCAGTATCTTCAGTGCTTTTCTTGTGATAGGCATCATTTCACGCGGTTCGTTGACCAGTGTGCCGTCAATGTCCGCCACCAACAGTTTTATCTTCTTCATAACTCACCTGCCGGTATGTATCATAGCATTATCTTTCATCTCAAAAGCAATGAATGACTGTATTTGCCGGATATTGTTTTATTATCGGCAGAAATTACATCGTTCTCCAACGTATAGTCATACGAATCAATAAGCAGAATATATACAGGCAGTCAGAAATCACTCATACAGATTATGTTTCTCTATCAGATTTCGCAGGAGCCAGATTTATATAATGAAATGTAAATTTTCATAAATTCATATTTGTGAAAATATTTGCAGAAAATATTTTCTTGAAAGTTTCTTGACACGTTATATGCTTTCCATTATGATCTTGGTAATCTGTTGATCAGAAGAGTAGATCGTGAAGCCCATCAGCGAGCCGGAACAGAGTGGAAGTCCGGCGGCAACATCCCGATTGAACCGCATCTGTGAAGAGCCTTCCGGAACTGACAGTATGGAAGGACGTCCCGCCGCGTTAAGGCTTCGAGAGGTATGTATATGGATATGCATGCAACCAAGGTGGTACCGCGATTTCAAGTCGTCCCTGGATCAGGGATGACTTTTTTATTTCAGGAGGCAGATCTATGAAGGAGCGACGAAGATAAATCCCCCGTAAGGGCAGAAGGTCTTACCATTCATTCCATTTCATTCATACATTAAAAGATTAAAGGAGAAAACTTATGAAAATGCATCAGATGATGAAAATAACCGCAGCCGCAGCAATGGCTCTTTCCCTTACCGCATGTTCTTCCGGCTCTGCCGCAGGTGATTCTTCCGCAGCTTCCGGAAGCGCCGCGCCGGAAAATCCGTATGCTTACCTGCTCGAAGGCTTCGAATATGAAAAACCGGAGCTCGATCTCAGCAATGCGGACGGCGTGCTGAAGAGTGTTCTGGACAAGGGAACGCTGGTGATCGCGACTTCCCCGGACTATCCGGCAAATGAATTCGTCGAAGAAGACGGAACCGTATACGGATCGGAAATGATGCTGGCGGAATATGTCGCGGAATGCCTGGGCGTAACCCTGAAGATCGAAACAATGGACTTCTCCGGAACACTGGTCGCTGTCGATACAGGAAAAGTTGACATGGCATTCTCCGGTTACGGCTGGAAGGCTGACCGTGAAGAACAGTATCAGCTGACCATCGGCTATACAGGAAATACAAAGGACTACGGACATACCCTGATCATCCCGGCTGCGGATGAAGGCAAGTACAAGACGCTGGAAGATTTCGTCGGAAAGCATATTCTGGCGCAGGCTTCTTCCCTCCAGCAGATGTATGTTGAAGATCAGATCATCGCTCTGGATCCCAACGGCGGAACCGAGCTGGAAATGGTTGCCACACTGGATCAGGCAATTCTCGGTCTGGCATCCGGCAAATGCGATGCTGTCGCACTCGACGGACACACTGCAGAAAACTATGTCACACAGTCCGACGGACAGTTCGCGCTCACCAATATCAAGTTTGACCTGACAATGTACGGCGAACATGAAGGAAATGTCGCAGCCGCAAAGAAAGGCGAGACAAGCCTGATCGAAGCTGTCAATACAATTATCCAGTTCGCGATCGATCATGACTATTATGCCAACTGGTATACAGCCGCAAGAGAGCGGGCAGGAATCGAAGAATAAGCATCTGTAACACAACAGGAGGGACTGCATGGGAAAAGGAATTATTGAAGTATTTCTGGAATATTGGCCGATGTTTCTGAGAGGTCTTTGGGGAACATTGAAATTCGCGTTTGTCGCGGTTATGTTCGGAACGATCCTCGGAACACTGGTGTCATTATTGCATCTGAGCAAGAATAAGATATTGTCAAAAATCGCAGCGGTTTATGTCAACGTGCTGAGAGGAACGCCTCTGCTTGTGCAGATGTACATCTCCTACTATTTCATCCCGATGGCAATCCCCTCCCTGAACAATATCGATAAGGTTTATTACGTACTGCTGGCATTGATTCTCAACTCCAGCGCATATGTATCGGAAATCATCCGCAGCGGCATCAACGCCGTTGATATCGGCCAGACCGAAGCGGCGCGTTCGCTTGGTCTGACCCACCGGAATACGATGATCAAGATCGTGCTTCCCCAGGCGATCAAGAATATCCTGCCGGCACTCGGAAACGAATATATTGCCATGGTCAAGGAAACATCCCTGGCCGGTACATTCATGCTGTATGAGCTGATGTACACAAGAACGCTGCTTGCCAACAAGTATCTGATCTGGCAGCCGCTGTTTATCATCGCCGGAATTTACCTGGTTGTTACCCTGGTATTGTCATGGCTGGTAGGAAAACTGGAAAAGAGGTTGAGTGTCAGTGACTGAGTTCAATGAAGTATTGATCGAGACGGTCGATCTGAAAAAGAATTTCGGAGCCCTGGAGGTTCTGAAAGGCATCAATGAAAAAATCTATAAAGGTGAAGTGGTATCCATCATCGGTCCTTCCGGCGGCGGAAAGTCCACCTTCCTGCGCTGCCTGAACATGCTGGAAGAGCCTACGGGCGGACAGGTCATCTTTGAAGGCGATGTGCTGGACGCAAAGAGCACCAACCTGGACCTGCACCGGCAGAAAATCGGCATGGTGTTCCAGCAGTTCAACGTCTTCCCGCATCTGACGGTCATGGACAATATCACGCTTGCCCCGACATTGGAAAAGAAAATCCCGAAGGAACAGGCAGAAAAGGAAGCGATGGAGCTTCTGAAGACCGTCGGTCTGGAAGACAAGGCAAACGAATATCCCCGGAAGCTTTCCGGCGGACAGAAACAGCGTCTTGCAATTGTCAGAGCCATGGCGATGAAGCCGGATGTCATGCTGTTTGATGAACCGACATCCGCACTTGACCCGGAAATGGTCAAGGATGTTCTGAACGTCATCCAGGATCTGGCACAGTCCGGCATGACCTGCGTCATCGTGACCCATGAGATGGGATTCGCGAAAAACATCAGCGACCGCATCCTGTTTATCGATGACGGCATCGTCGCCGAATCCGGCACGCCGGAACAGGTCTTCGAGCATCCGCAGAATCCCCGTACGAGGGAATTCCTCAGCAAGGTCTTATAAGAAAGAAGGGTTTATATGGAAACAACATTTAGCTATGACCACTACTGGCAGTACGGGAAACTGAAGTCCTCATTTGAATTCTTTGCAGAAAAGTATCCGGATCTGTGTTCCCTGGAATCCATCTGCGTATCGGAAGAAGGCAGGGACGTGCTGGCGCTGACCATCACGAACATGAAGACCGGCGCTCCCTTTTCCAAGCCTGCGTTCCACATCGACGGCAATCACCACGCCGGCGAAGTGACCGGCTCCATGACGGCAATTCATGCGGCAGACTATCTGATTACCAATTACGGAAAAGATGATACCGTCACAAAGCTGCTGGACCATACCACCGTATATGTCATTCCGAGAGTTTCACCGGACGGCGCCGAGACTTATCTGACAACCCCTTACACCCTCCGGTCCGTCAACCGGGTTCATGACCCGAAGGAAGGCGGGGTAAAGGAAGAGGATCTGGACGGTGACGGAGTGATCCGGATGATGCGCATCCCAACACAGTACGGCGCATGGAAGAAAGACCCGAAGGATCCCGAACGCATGGTCATGAGAGATCCCGGCGACGACGACGGTGAATTCTATGATATTTATCCTGAAGGCGTTCTCGAACCGTTTGACGGCGATGAGAATCTGAAGCGGAAAAAGCCGGACTGGGCGCTGGATTTTAACCGCAACTATCCGTACGGATGGTTCCCGGAGCACCGCCAGGAAGGCGCCGGCAAGTATCCTCTCAGCAATCCCGAAAACAAGGCAATGGCAGACTGGATCATTGCTCATCCGAATATCTTCGGTGTTTCCACCAACCATACCAGCGGCGGCATCATTCTCTACCCTCCCGGAACAAGAAAGCCGGAGATGGTATCCTCCGACGACATCAACGCCTTCGTCCAGATCGCAAAGATGGGTGAAGAAGAGCTCGGCTATGAGCCGCTGAATATCTTTGATTCCTTCATTCAGGATCAGGCAAATTATGACTCCGGTGCATTCGATGACTGGTGCTATCAGGCACAGGGGCTTGTCGCCTATACGGTAGAGCTCTGGGATCTGGCCAAGAGAGTCGGCGTTCCGCCCGTATGGAATGCAAGAAAGAAGGAAGATGCGTCCGAATCCATCAAGCGCTTCAATGCCGCAATGGACTGGGTGAAGGAAAACGCCCCGGAATATTACTCCCCATGGAAGGAATTTGACCACCCTGTCTTCGGAAAGGTGGAACTCGGCGGATTCAATTACAAGTTCACGCATCAGAATCCTCCGCAGAAGTTCCTGACGGAAGTATGCGAACAGATGACCCGGTTCATGGTCCGCTTCGCAAAATCCGGACCGCGTCTGGCAGTTGATTCCCTGAAGGCCGAAAAGGTATCCGACGGCGTCTACAAGATCACAGCCGTCATCGGCAACACCGGTTATCTGCCGACCAACGTCACCGATGAAGCGGTGAAGATGGGTATCGCGAAACCTGTCGAAGTATGCATCAGCTGTGACGATGTGGTATCCGGAAAACAGAAACAGGAAATCGGCAATCTGCAGGGCTACAGCCGCACCAGAACCGGCGTCTTCTTCTATGGAAACATCTCCACCGGCGCCAACGCACTCCAGAAAAAGAAGCTGGAATGGATCGTAAAGGCGGAAGCCGGTACGGAAGTGACCGTAACCGCATGTCAGGAACGCTCCGGCAGCGCCAGCGCATCCGTTGTACTTTAATCACACAGAGAATTCCGGTCTGAAACCGGAGTTCTTTTTTTATCTTTCTTAATGCCATTTTAATGCGCTGTTCTTCTCTTTTATCCTGTTTTAATGCCTGATCCGAGATAATTTGCCTGAAAGAAGAGCATATCATGCAGAAAATAAGAGTCTGGCTGATGGATAAATTTTCACCTTTCCGGATGATTCTGATGAGTTTTATGATACTGATCCTGGCAGGTGCTTTTCTGCTGAGCCTCCCGGCCGCATCCGCCTCCCGCCAGAGTGTCCCGTTTCTGAACGCATTATTTACGTCCGCATCTGCCGCATGTGTGACCGGGCTGGTCGTCTATGATACCGCTATGCAGTGGTCCCTGTTCGGCAGAGCGGTCATTCTGGTACTGATCCAGATCGGCGGTCTCGGGGTTGTGACCGCCATGATCGGACTGATGATCATGTCCGGGCGCAGAATTTCACTGATGCACAGAATCACGCTTCAGGATGCGGTATCCGCGCATCAGATCGGCGGAATTCTGAACTTTACGATCTTCTTTCTGAAAGGAACACTGCTCATTGAATGTCTGGGCACCATCCTGCTGTTTCCGTTTTTCGCCCGGGAATACGGCAGTCTGAAGGGCCTGGGGTATGCGCTGTTTCATTCCCTTTCCGCATTCAACAATGCCGGATTTGACCTGATGGGCGTGAAGGCTCCGTTTTCTTCCCTGACGGGATATGCCGCTCATACCGGAATCAATCTCATCATATGTTCACTGATTATTCTGGGCGGCGCCGGATTTATGACCTGGCGGGATCTGATTGCTTCAAAATTCCGCATTTCCAATCTGCGTCTGCAGTCAAAGCTGATCCTGTTTTCCACCGTATTCCTTGTTTCCCTCCCTTTCTGCTTCTTTTACTTTCATGAATTTTCCGCATATCCCCGGAACGAGCGCATCCTGCTGTCATTGTTCCAGTCGGTCACACCGCGCACGGCCGGATTCAACACCTTTGATTACAGCCGGATGAGCGAAGCGGGACTGCTTCTGACAATTCTTCTGATGCTGGTGGGAGGCGCGCCGGGATCCACTGCCGGAGGAATGAAGCTGACGACTGCGGCTGTCATAGTGCTTGCGGCAGTCAGTTCCCTGAAAGGAAAAAAGGATGCATGCGTCTTCCGCAGAAGAATCCGTGAGGAAGACATCGTCAGTGCGTTTACGCTGTGCTTTCTCTATCTCACGCTTCTGCTTGCCGGCAGTGCAGTTCTGTCTGTCCTGGAAGGCCTGCCGCTGATCCGCACGATGTTTGAATGCGCATCCGCGCTCGGTACCGTCGGACTGACAACCGGCATCACGCCGGGACTGTGCCCGCTTTCCAAAATCATACTGATCTTCTTCATGTACTTCGGAAGAGTCGGCGGGCTGACAATGACTTATGCCGTCATCAATTCCGAGCGAACACAGCCGCGCCGTTATCCGGCGGAAAAACTGACAATCGGGTGAGGTTATGAAAAAAAGTGTTTTGTTAATCGGTGCCGGCCGTTTCGGCAGGTATACCGCCATGAAAATCCATGAACTCGGACATGAGATCATGGTCATCGATAAGGATGAAGAGCGGATCAATAAAATTCTTCCTTATGTTACGGACGCCCAGATCGGAGACAGCACGGACAATGCATTGATGAGCTCGCTGGGCGTGCGGAATTATGATCTCTGCATCATTGCAATCGGAGATGACTTCCTGAGTGCTCTGGAGACAACCTTCCTGCTGCACGGGCTCGGAGCGCAGAAAATCATTGCCCGGGCAACCACCGGATCACAGGAAAAATTCCTGCTGCACAGCGGCGCTTCCGCGGTGGTCTTTCCGGAGCGGGAACTCGGAGCCTGGACCGCGATCCGCTACTGTACGGATAATATTTCCAACTACATCGAGCTGACCGACGGATGGTCCATTCTCGAAGTAGCCGTACCGAAGGAATGGGACGGAAAGAAAGTCGGTGAGCTGCATGTCAGAAGAATGTATTCCATCAATATTCTCGGCGTAAGAAATTCCCATATGAACATGGATATCAGCAACGATACGGTGCTTCATTACGGACAGACCATGCTGGTGCTGGGACGGTATGAACGCATCCGGAGAGTGTTCTCTCTGTAAACGGAAAGTGTGATTGTATGACGCTCGAATTTATAATTGTTTTCAGTCTGATTGCCGTAACTGCCGTCACCTATTATGCGATCCGCAGAATGTGCGATCTGATTGATCCGGAAAATGCCGCGGATCCTCTGAAAAAGCAGGAGCCTGCCGGACAGGAAGAGGAAACTTCTGAAAGAAATAATCATTTCCCGTTTTCATTTCACGGAAGACCGCTTTCCTAATTTCCGGTTCTTCCGTCCTTCGCTGTATACTTGAATCAGAAATACTGTATTGAAAAAGGAATTATGCACGTGGAATCACTCAGAACATCTGCCCCGCAGGAAAATGTAATCCTTGCCTGTCTTTCTCCTTCCCCCAGCAATCAGCGGGTGCTGCGCTCAGCCGCAAAAATGCTGAAATCTGCCGGCGGAAAAGGGATTGCTGTTTATGTCGGCCGCAATACCCGCACAATGGAAACAAATTCCCAGCTGGCGGAGAATATCCGCTGTGCAAAAGAACACGGCTTTGAGGTGATTACTGCCGAAAGCAGCGATATTCCCCTGACCATCTCCGAGTATGCCAAGCGGGCCGGCGTCACGGACCTGTTTCTCGGATACAGTGCGCCTTCGCATATTCTGTTTCCGAAAAAAACAATCAGCGAAAAGCTGATGCGCTATCTGCCCGATACCGATATACATATCATTCCCGATACTCTGGCGTCTTCCTATCCGGGCATGGAAAAAGACGGCGGTCAGCGCATGCCGTCCTTCCGTGACCTTCTGACGGTCATCGGGATCATGGCCGTTGCCACCCTCATCAGCATCCTTGTGGACCGATCCCGCTTTTCCAACGCCAACATTATTACGATCTATATTCTCGGCATTCTGATCTCTTCCCTGTTTACCAGTCATCAGGCATACGGAATCTTTGCGGCTGTTCTGTATATTCTGCTGTTCAATTTCCTGTTTATCGATCCCCGGTATACCCTGCTTGTCTATAACAGCGGGTATCTTGTCACATATCTTGTGTCGGTTGCGGCAGGACTGATCACCAGCAGCCTGACCAGCCGGATGAAAAGCATTGCCCGCTCTTCCGCCGAAAACGCCTACCAGGCCAATGTTCTGCTGAATGCATCCAACCAGCTGGAACAGGCAGATGATATCTCGGCCATTATCCGGATTGCATGCGTACAGCTGACGCACCTGCTGAACCGGACGGTTGTATTCTGCCCTTCGGAAAAAACAGATATGGGATATTGCCTGTATCGGGCTGATGACAATCTGCCGGATCCGGATTTCACGGAGCGCGAGCAGGAAGCTCTTGCGTGGACAGAAGACAACAGGCATTCTTCCGGTGCCCTGAGTTCTCACTTTCCCGGATGCCGGTACCGTTATATGAGCGTGCATTCCGAGCGGAAACAGTATGGCGTCATCGCAATCGATATGAATAACAAGCCGTTTACAGAGTTTGAAAATACAATCCTGATGGCAATTATTCATGAATTTACGATGGCGCTGGACCGTCAGGACATGGCGGAAGAACGGAAGAAAACGGAAATTGCGGCGGAAAATGAACGTCTTCGGGCAGGATTGCTGAGGTCAATCTCACATGATCTGCGCACGCCGCTGACTTCCATATACGGGAATGCATCGACGCTGCAGGCAAATGACAGCATGCTTACTGCGGAAGACCGCAGAAAGATCTATGATGATATGGCGGAAGATTCCCAATGGCTTATCGCACAGATGGAGAACATTCTGGCCATGACGCGTCTGGAAAACAGCATGAAGCTGAATATGAGCACGGAAAACACGGAAGATGTCATCGCCGAAAGCCTGCGTCACATTCCCTCCCATCCGCATCATACGATCCGGACGATCAGTCCCGAAAATGCATTATATGCACAGATGGACGCAAAGCTGATCATGCAGGTTCTCGTCAATCTCATCACCAATGCCCTCAAATACACGTCGGAAGGTTCGCTCATCACCATCCGCACGCAGTCTTCCGAAGGGAACATTCTGATTTCCGTGGAGGATAACGGAGACGGCATCAGCGATGAAGATAAGCCGCATGTTTTTGAACTGTTCTTTACTGGAAAGCATACGCTGAGCGACAGCTACCGGAGCCTCGGACTCGGACTGAATTTATGCCGGATGATCATGGATGCGCATCAGGGTACAATTACGGTGAGGGACAACACTCCCAAAGGAACGGTATTTACAATCTCACTGAAAGAAATGGAGGTTCCGTCATATGAGCAATGATTTCAGAATTCTTGTTGTGGAGGATGACCGTTCCGTTTCAAATCTCATTACAACCACACTGAGGATCAACGGTTATGACTATATTTCGGCCGCGTCGGGAAATGAGGCGGTTTCACTGTGTGCCTCACACCGTCCTGATATGATCCTGCTGGATCTCGGTCTTCCGGATATTGACGGAATTGAAGTCATTCAGACCATCCGGAGTTGGTCTTCCGCGGTGATTATCATTATCAGCGCACGCAGTGAGGACAGGGATAAGATCACTGCGCTGGATGCCGGTGCCGATGATTATCTGACCAAACCGTTTTCCGTCGATGAGCTGCTGGCAAGAATACGGGCTGCCCAGAGAAGAATCTCCTATCTTTCCGGCAGGAATGAAGAAAGTCCTGTGTTTATCAACGGCGATCTCAGTATCGACTACACGTCCAATATTGTCCGGATCAGTGAAAATGAAATCCATCTGACTGCCATTGAATACCGCCTGCTTACCCTGCTTGCCGCAAATGTCGGAAAAGTCCTGACTCATTCCTATCTGATTGACCGGATCTGGGGAAGCGGCATTGAATCTGATATCGTATCGCTTCGTGTTTATATGACGTCTCTGCGGAAGAAGCTCAGAACTTCCGAAACACAGGAGGACATGATCAGGACGCATATCGGCATCGGCTATCAGATGATACGGATATGAGGAAACACGCATGAACTGAAAAATCCAGGTACGCAATGACCTCAATGCTGGTAAGTTAAGGATTTCCCGGATGTAGTATTATTTACTGATAGATCCTCAAATGATATGGGGATCTTTTTTTTCTGAATTTTTCGCTGAAAAAGGTTGACAGATACAGGTGATTTCGGGC
>SVBN01000085.1 GCA_015058875.1 Erysipelotrichaceae bacterium
TCAATCTCCTATACCTGGACATACTTCACCTCACAAAAAACCCGCAAAGGGTGTCTCTGAGTTGTCAAACTCAGGTCCTCTTTACGGGTATCAGTTTACGCGGCAGGCCTTTGCAATTCTGAACTTATTTTGCGCCGAGCAGTGCGCTTGCAATGTTGAACAGTGTTCCGACATTGACAGAGCCGTTGCTGTTGAAAGCGTTGGCGGAATTGCCGGTAAGCAGGGAATACAGCTGGGAAGCCTGGGAGTTGTTTCCGGTATTGCCGCTCAGCAGGGCATTGAGCATATTCATGCCGGCGCCGGATGACTGATTTCCGAAGCTGAATACCTGGGTGTTGGACGGCTGTGCGGTCTGTGTTCCGAACAGGTTTCCGAACAGGCTGGACTGATATGCCGGCTGGGCAGTCTGAGCTCCCAGCATGCTCTGGAACAGGTTCATTGCGGAAGCTGTGGAAGAGCTCTGCGCGGAAGCGCCGAGCAGGGAATTGAGCAGGCCGCCGGAAGTCTGTGTCTGGGCAGGTTTCTTGCCGCCCTTCATGAGCTTCAGCAGTGCCAGCAGGATCAGTATTTCCTTGAAGTCCAGCTTGCCGTCCATCAGGGCGCGTACTGCCGCATTGTTGTTCGGGTTGGCACCTGTGCCGCCGCTGAAATTGCCGACATAATCCATGAGTTCCTTTGCGTCAATGTCGCCGTCTGCGCCTAAAAACAGCTGCATCAGTCCGTTGGAATTCAGTGTTTCCGCTGCGGCGGAGACATCTGCGTTCTGGCCGAGAATTTCTTTCAGAACAGCGGATACCGGATCACTTCCGGCAGCTCTGTCCGTGCCTGCCTTTTTTGCTTCGAGAAGCTGGTTCATCACCTCGGGAGTGAGGGCGTTCAGTACATTTGTGTTTTCCATATGGTATGATTCCTCCGAATATTGTTTCTGATAAAAAAATTATAGCAGTTTGCAGGCAAAACTTACATTTTTTTGAGAACACATGCATCAGACTGTCATAAAACCGGATGATATGAAGAGTAATATGACGTGATCGGAATCTGTGTGTTATCATGAATACATTGTTCGGGAGAAATGAATGAAGAAGATCAGAAAACTGCTTGCAGTGCTGTTCACTGCAGGAATAACAGCCGGAAATATGATGCCCGCAGCGGCGGAGGAACTTCCTTCCGGTCTGGATTACGAAGATCTGGAAGATGAACTGGAAGATTACGTCGATGATCTGGAAGATGATATGGCGGCACTCGGCGTGTCTGTATTTACAGCAGACAAGGTGCTGTATTCCGGCACGTTCGGGCTGACAGACAGACAGTATGAAACTGCCGCGGATGAAAATACGGTATTTGACTGGGGCCCGGTATCCCAGGTGCTGGTCTGGACAAGTGCCATGCAGCTGAAAGAAGAAGGGAAACTGGATCTGAATGCCGATGTGCGCACATATCTGCCGGAAGAATTCAGGGCATCCCTGAAATTTGAAAAGCCCGTATCCATGACGGACCTCATGAATCATACCGGCGGATTTGAAGAACTGTTTATCGATACGCATGAAAGCAGCATTTCCATGGTGCTGCCGCTGGATCAGGCATTGCTGAGACATCAGCCGGATCAGGTTTATGAACCCGGTACCGTAACCGCCCAGTCCGACTGGGGTGCGGCGCTGGCAGGATATGTCGTGCAGTGCATCAGCGGACAGGATTATTACGACTATGTGCGCACTCATATTCTGGAACCTCTGGGTATGAACAATACCGCCGTAAAGCCGGATCTTTCCGATGTGGAAGGAATGGCGCTGCGGCGCATGAAAATGAAATGCTATACCGCAAAGATGGCAGAGATCGCAGATGATTATTTCATCAGCGTGCTCTATCCTTCCGGAAGTGCAGTCGGAACCCCGGATGACTTCAGAGTATTCATGCAGGCGCTGCTTCCGGGAAGCGAAGGCAGTGCAAAGCTCTTCTCTGATTCGCAGACAGCGGAAGAAATGCTGTCGGGAAGCGATTTCTATGAGACCAGCGGACTGCCGAAAAACAGTCACGGACTGTGGAATCTGCTGCAGTCTGTACCGGTGATCGGAATCCGCGGCATCACGATGGGCTGCACGTCTTCCTTCGCATATGATCCCCAAAGCGGGATTGCTGTATGCATCATGACAAATGTTCAGGGTGAGACGGACTTCAACCAGGGGATCATGGACATGGTTTTCGGAAAATCCGAAGATGCGGAGATTCAGCGCGATGCATATCCTTCCGGAAAGTTCATGACCGCCAATACGATTTATACGGGACCGCTCAGACTGTTCAGCTACCGTGCCGCAAAACTGAGTGATGATGAGATTACCGACGGCTATTGGGAAACAACGGCGGACGGCGCTAAGCTGGAACAGCCGTACAGCGATTATCTGAA
This sequence comes from Erysipelotrichaceae bacterium, assembly GCA_015058875.1. Taxonomy (GTDB): domain Bacteria; phylum Bacillota_I; class Bacilli_A; order Erysipelotrichales; family Erysipelotrichaceae; genus Bulleidia. The sequence goes on from SVBN01000085.1 coordinate 2,402, forward strand.
GGTACCGGCTTCTCTCTGGATGCGGCAGGATCTTCTCGTCGCATGGTTCTCACTTGCATTTGTAATGGCAATCGGCTGCCTGATTCTCTGGGTATGGCCGCTTCCGGGACGGATCAATACAAAGGAAGGCATGATGAGATGGTATGATCTGACGGGGAAAATCGGACATGTCGTGGTTCTGATCCTGATTGCGTCAATGATGATGTCGCTTCAGCTGGCATCGCTGTATTATGACACGCGCTACTTCGGCATTGTCTTCCCGCTGCTCGGTGTACTTGCGGGAATTCTCGCGGTATTGCTTGTTCTGAATCTGTATCAGCGCTTCCGCCTGAAAGGACAGCCGTTTACAAAGCTTCAGACAATCTTCGGAATTCTGCGTCCGATCATGTGGATCGGCGTGATTGTCAACGTGCTCTACTGGCAGCTGTATGCACTCAGCCTGCTCTGATGAAAATATTGAAACAAAACGGAACAGCTTCGGCTGTTCTTTCGTTTATGCCGTTCTGCAGCTGCTGTCAGGAGACAATCAGATGCTAGAATGATACACATGAGGTGGATTATGGACAAAATGAAAGAATCTGCATTGGAAACAGTGGATCATTCAGCCTGGGAATTAAATGAACTCAGTGACAGAATCTGGGAAGCCCCGGAAACATGTTATACAGAATATACAGCGGCGCGCCTGCAGAAGGTGTTCCTGCAGGAACACGGTTTTACCGTGGAAAGCAGCCTCGGGGATATTCCGACTGCTTTTTCCGGCAGCTTCGGCTCCGGCAGACCGTTCATCGGCATTCTCGGTGAATTTGATGCGCTTTCCGGTCTTTCACAGGAAGCCGGTGTTACGGAACAGCGTCCGGTGGAATCCGGCGGAAATGGCCACGGATGCGGACATCATCTGCTTGGGACGGCATCCATCGGTGCGGCGCTTGCGGTAAAGCAGTATCTGGAAGCGTCCGGTCAGTCCGGAACCGTCATCTATTACGGATGTCCGGCGGAAGAAGGCGGCGCCGGAAAAGGCTTCCTGGCAAGGGACGGGATCTTCGATGAACTTGACTGTGCCATTACATGGCATCCGGGCGATCTGAACCGTACCGCTACAACGTCTTCCCTTGCGAATATTGTTGCCCGCTACCGCTTCCATGGAAAAGCTGCCCATGCGGCAGGAGCGCCGCATCTGGGAAGAAGCGCTCTGGATGCCGTAACGCTGATGAATGTCGGCGCCCAGTTCCTGCGGGAACATATCGTTCAGGAAGCGAGGCTGCATTATGCGGTGACTGATACGGGCGGCGTTTCGCCGAACGTTGTCCAGGCGGATGCGGAAGTACTGTATATGATGCGTGCACCGCAGATTGATCAGTGCCGTGAAATATTTGAACGTGTGCATGATATTGCCAGAGGCGCCGCTTTAATGACCGGAACGGAAATGGAGGAGATCTTTGTCAAGGCAACCTCCAATATCGTACCGAATATTGCGATTGAGGAAGTCCTTCAGAAGAATCTGGAAGAAATACCTCTGCCGGAATTTACGGAAGATGATCTGGATTTCGCGGCTTCCTTTGCGGATACGGTCAGCCCGAAAGGCGGCAGTCTGAAAAAAGCGCTGAAATATGTAAAGCCGGAACAGGCGATGAAGCTGGAGAAGCATATCGGGGAACCGTATTACGGCACATTTGTACTGCCGATGTCCTCAAATGAAGAGGCGTCACCGGGCTCGTCCGACGTCGGTGATGTTAGCTGGGTTACACCGACCGCACAGATCAATACAGCCACCTGGGCTGCGGAGACGCCGGGCCACTCCTGGCAGATTGTGGCGCAGGGAAAGGGAGATATTGCCCATAAAGCGCAGCTGTTTGCCGCAAAAGTCATGGCCGGAGCCGTGATCGATCTGCTGAATCAGCCGGAGGTCATTGAAAAGGCAAAAGAGGAACTGGATTACCGCAGAGGCCATCAGCCGTTTGTTTCACCGATTCCCAAAGGCGTCAGACCATCCACACTGAAATAAAGTTCATAAAGATGCGGATCACTGAATGAAAAGAATGCAGAAAGATCCTGCTTTCAGACAGTATATTATGCATGTCGGAGGGCATTTTATGGTACTGATTGATTTTTCCTGCAGGCATGATATATTGATCCGCAACCCTGACGGAACACTTTCGCCGATGGATGAGCCGTTTTATCGTAGTGAAAAGGTCGGGGACGGTATCTGGAAGATTCTGAGTTCGGGAGATTATCATTATCTGATTGAAGGGGACAGTGAGGCGGTTGCGTTCGATACCGGATACGGCGCCGGCAATGTTCGCGAATATCTGCAGACATTGACGGATAAGCCGGTGAAAAACGTCATCAATTCGCATGACCATTTTGACCATACGGCCAATAACGGATACTTTGAAAAAGCATATATGGGCATTCTCAGCATTCCGCTTGCGACAAAACCGTTTGCATCATTTGCCGGAATTGAATTCATCACGGATTATGAAAGAATCGGGCTGAAGGAAGGGGATATTTATGATCCCGGAAACAGGCCGCTGGAAGTGTTTGATATTCCGGATCATGCGGTCGGATCGATTGCCCTGCTGGACCGTAAGGGAAGAGCATTGTTCTCCGGAGATGAATTCATGCGCCGCGGAAAGAATCTGAGAGTTTCCGTAAGTACGTATTTCGGATATCTGGAAAAACTGATGAAACACAGAAATGGATTTGATATTCTATGTGCGGGAGGCGGCGTGCTCGGCGCGGATCTGATTGACCGTCAGTATGCCTGCACAAAGCATATCCTGGATGGCCATGAAGGCGTTCCGTGCGATGATTCCCGGCCGAAACATCCTCTGGAATACAGTGGGGACGGCAGGCTGATTTATGACCGCATCAAACCGCATCCGGGCGACGGCGGCTCGGAACAGGGCGGTACAGTACAGATGTACCGCATGGAATATGCGGATACTGTCATAACCTACAGTGAAATATAGGAGGCGGATTTTCCGTCTTCTTTTTCTGCTGTCCCGTATATGGTACACCGTATCAAATCTGCCCCGTTAAAATTCAGATTGCAGGGAGGTATACGAAAATGGATATCTGCAGAATTACTCTGATCTCTTCCGCCGGGGAATCCGGGGCATATGCGGATGAAACAGAACAGCGGCTGAGTATTGTATCTACGGGACAGATCTGGTTCACTTCCTACCGCGGAAAACAGCCGGTCCGCAGAATCCGCTGCTGTTCGCAGAAGGATACGGTACGGCAGATTCTGAACAGCCTGTCACAGCTTGATCAGGATGACCCGGCAGTTTCCGAAGGAAAACAGACCTGGGAAGCGCTGGTTACGGACAGAGACGGAAAGGATCATTATCTTTCCGGAGGACGGAATGACCGGACAGCCGGATTTTCGGAAATGCTGAGGGCGAATCTTGCCATCCGCGGACTGATGGCCTTTGACGGGCCTGATTTCTCCGGTATCTGAAAACATGTGCGATAATGAATAAAAGAGGAGAAAGCTGATATGAGAAAAGATTTCGGAAAAAAGACAATTATCACACCGCTGCCGGTGGTCATCATCGGTACTTATGATGAAAACGGCGTTCCCAACGCAATGAATGCGGCATGGGCAGGACAGGTTGATGCGCATCAGATCATGATCAGCCTTGCAAAGCACAAGACAACGGACAACCTGCTGCTCAAAAAGGAGTTCACAGTTGCCTTTGCGACAAAAAAGACTGTCGTGGAATCGGATTATTTCGGCATTGAATCCGGAAAGGGATTCGATAAGGTCGCAAAAGCCGGATTCCATGCAGTAAAAGGAAGCTTTACGGATGCACCGGTGATTGAGGAGTATCCGCTGGTTCTGGAATGCAGAGTCGTATCCATGGAACCGGACGGAGACGGCTATCTGCTGATCGGCGAGACAGTAAATCTGAGTGCGGATGAATCCATCCTGACAGACGGTGCTGTCGACATCGGCAAACTGGAACCGATTATGTATGACTCTTCCATGCATAAGTACAGAGTCATCGGAGAGATTGTCGGCGATGCCTTCAAATCCGGTTTTGCACTGAAATAAAACAACAAAAAAGGCATTCTGTTCAGCTGATGGGATCAGTCTGACAGGATGCCTTTTGCTGTTACAGGAACAATACGAATACGTTGACAAAGATAACGGTAATAATACCGGCTACCGCAATGGAAAGGGAACTCATTGCGCCTTCGGTTTCGCCGAGCTCCATTGCCTTTGATGTGCCGATCGCATGCGCGCTTGTACCGATGGCCAGGCCGACTGCGACCGGATTGGTGATCTTCAGCGCCTTGCAAAGACCCGGTCCGATCATGTTTCCGAAGATGCCGGTCACAATGATTGCCGCAACGGTGATGGCGACATTGCCGCCCATTTCTTCCGAAATGCTCATGCCGATGGCAGTGGTGATGGACTTGGGAAGGAAGGTCACATATTCGGTATGTGAGAATCCGAAGATCAGGGAGAAGAGCAGGATCGATCCCATGCTGGTGAGACTGCCGATCAGAATGCTGATGAGGATGGCTTTGATATTTTTCTTCAGACGGTCAATCTGCTGGTAGAGCGGGATTGCCAGACTGACGGTGGCAGGCGTCAGGAACCAGCTGAGATATTTTGCACCGGAGTAATAAGTCTGATAATCCACATGGAATACCAGCAGGAAGATAATGACAATGATAATGGAAATCAGAAGCGGATTCAGGAATCCGAACTTCAGCTTTTCCTTTGTCTTCATGCCGATCCAGTATGCCAGAAGGCTCAGCATGGCGCCGGCTGATGCGCTTGCCGCAAATAATCCGTTCATCATTCAGTCCTCCTTTTCATCTTTGCCGATCAGAAACATCGCTGTCTTTCCGGTGACTCCCATGACGATCGCGGTGGTGGACAGCAGAATTACAACGGTCGGAAGGATAATCGGCTGCAGCTGCGGCCAGGAATCGATCAGTCCTGCCGCTGCCGGAATGAACATGACCGGCATGACCGCAATCAGGAATTCGGCTCCCGATTTGACGGATTCCAGCTTCAGTACGCCGGTGCACAGCAGCACCAGCATCAGCACCAGACCGTAAATGCTTCCGGGAATGGGAAGCGGTACAAGATAGCGGATAATTTCGCCGATACAGGTGATCAGCAGAATGATTCCGAACTGTTTAAGATACTTCATAAGCAAACCCCTTTAAGTGCCTTCATTGTATGCCAAAACATGTAAAAAGAATATCCGCAGATTCATTTTTCTGACTGATTGAGCCGGCCGTATAAAATAAAGGGGCAGAAAAACGGACACCGTTAACGAAACGATGATTAACAGTAGAAGAATGCATAAAGAGATGATAAAATGAAAATGACCAACAGTCTTACGTATTCCACTGGGCGGAATATTAATTCTTCTGTTGAAAAAATTTTGTTACAAATCCGGGTAAAAAATAACAGCAGTTTACCCTTGGGTGGATATTTTTTATCCCGGTCAATATACTTCTAAATAGAATAAAAGGAGAGATATTCTTCTCTCCTGATCTGGAGTGATAGAAAACGGAGACTAATCGTATGGCAAAAAAGGCAATTAAAAAGTTTAAAACTGCATTTACGGAGCTGCTTGGCAAGTATTCGTACGATGATCTGACAATAGTAAATGTTTCTGACGCCGCAAAGGTTACAAGACAGTCATTCTATTATCATTATGAGTCAATGGAAGACTTCGTTTTTGATGTGCTTCGTGATGAACTGGATGAAGCTGTGAACAAGGAAAGAAGAAAGTCCGGCACTCTGACTGCGACATTTGTCCGTATTATTTCGGCGTGCAGAGCCAGCAAAACAGAAACATCCAATCTGTATAACAGTTCACTGAAAGAGGAACTGGTCGATTTCTTCAACAACTATATAGAAGATCTGATCCGTGAACAGATCGGCGCGCTTCTGCAGTCTTCTCCCAGGACCATGTCCGAGGAAGCGCTTCAGTTTGTGACGGCACAGTACCGCAATATGTTCCGTTCCATCCTGGAGGATTATATCAGTACCGGCATGAAAGAAAAGCCGACCGATATCGGCAAGGGCATTGACCGCTTTGTGGGCCGTTCCCTGGATCAGGTTCTGACGGATTTCTCCGACGAAGCAAAATAATGATTCTTCAGCAGAGGAAACAGCATCCTCTGCTTTTTTTTCGCCCCGCAGTAGCGGCGTCCATGAAATGACTCCTCCGGAAAAAGAAATGAACTGATCATTTTGAAGATTGTTTCGAATTCCGGACGTGTCAGAATAGTCATGCGACAGTACCTTTCTTGTGATGTGAGCAATCCCAATTATAAGGCATTGCCGTTTTTCTGTTCCGCAATCAGTTTACACGATCCTGCCGGTTTCTGAATTTGTACGGAATCCCCGTGCCGTACTATACTTACATGGTGGGTGAAATGGGGGAAAAGATGATGATAAAAAATGCTGAAAGGATGAATCTCGTGCATTCGGATATCCGCGGCCCGCTGTATCAGGAAGCGCTCAGAATGATCGGCAGCGGAACAGAAGTACTGAAGCTGAATACAGGCAACCCCGCTGCATTCGGCTTCATATTGCCTGACAGTGTCAGAGGCGCGCTGCTGGACGGGATTGACAGGGCGGCAGCGTACTGCGACTCAAGAGGCATGCCGGATGCCAGAAGGGCGATATTGGAATACCACCGTTCCAAAGGCCTGGCGCATCCTGTGATGGAAGATATTTTTATCGGCAACGGCGTTTCGGAGATGGCGCAGATGGCGGTGCTGGCTTCGATGAACCCGGGTGATGAAATGCTGGTGCCGTGTCCGAATTATTCGCTGTGGTCAAATGCACTCCATCTTGCCGGCGCGAAACCGGTTTATTACCGCTGCGTTGAGGAAAAACGCTGGATGCCGGATACGGAAGATATCCGGGGCAGGATCACAGACAGAACCAGAGCAATCCTGATCATCAATCCGAATAATCCGACGGGCGTCCTGTATGATAAGGATGTGCTGGAAGAGATACTTCAGATTGCAAGGGAAAACAATCTGATGGTATTTTCCGATGAGATCTACGACCGTCTGGTCATGGACGGGAAAACGCATATCTCATGTGCGGCGCTTGCCCCGGATCTGCCGGTGCTGACATTCAACGGTCTTTCCAAGTCGCATATTATCTGCGGCTTCCGCTGCGGCTGGATGGTTCTTTCCGCACCCGGTCATGAACTGGATGAAATCCGCGATGCTCTGGAGCGCCTTTCCTCGATGCGCCTGTGCGGAAATACCCTGACGCAGCTTGTGATTCCCGCCGCGCTGAAAGACAGCGCCAGCACACAGGCGATGCTGGTGCCGGGCGGCAGGCTGTACGAGCAGAGGAAAGCGGTCATTGAAACAATCGGAAAGAATGACGGGATTTCCGTCGTGCCGAACGATGCGGCGTTCTACGTATTCCCGAAATATGATAAGGAACGGTTTCATATCACGGATGATAAGGAATTCGGCATGGGCGTTCTGAAAGAAAAGCATATTCTGATCGTACCGGGCAGCGGTTTCGGATTCCCCGGAAATGATCACTTCCGGATTGTGATGCTGCCGGAAGCGGAAGAGCTCGCAAAAGCCGTACAGGACATCGCAGATTATCTGCATGCATTGGAATAGGAGATTTATATGGAGCTTCAGAAAATTGAGACAGTCGTCCGGAAAGAAGGACAGATCGAAATCGGCGGAAAGCAGATTTCCTACTGCTTCCATTACGAAAAAGGAACATTTGCGGATAATACGGAGATTACCTCATATGCCTATACGGCGGAAGGGGAAAACCGTCCTCTTATTTTCCTGACCAACGGCGGTCCCGGATCCGGTGTTGTCTGGCAGCATCTCGGTCTGTTCGGACCGAAGCGCATCCATCTGGATGATGACCTGAATCCCCAGCAGTGTGCACCGTTCCGTCTGGAAGACAATCCGTTCTGCATTCTGGATATTGCCGATATGGTGTTTATCGATCCTCCGGGAGCCGGATATTCCTATCTGAATCCGGAATCCATGAAGGAATATGCGTCCGTGGATAAGGATGCCGCTGCCGTTGCCCTGTATATCGAGCTGTGGCGGATTGAGCACCGCAGTGCAAACCGTCCCCTCTACTTCATGGGGGAAAGCTACGGAACCGTTCGCGGTCCGGCACTGCTGGATGCACTGTACGGAGGCTCGGAAGCTTCGACGGAAAAACTGATGGGTATTTCCCCGGACGGCATCATTCTGCTCGGATCATGTGTGACGACATCCCACTTTGATCAGCGCCAGGGCCAGCCGGTGGAACAGAGCGTTCTGAACCTGGAATGCTGCGCTGCGGCCTATGCCCTGCATACCGGAAAAGATTACCGGAAGGCGGCGGAAGAAGCCTGGGAATTCACGCCGGAATATGCACAGGCGCTGTACATGGGCAACAGTCTTTCCGATCAGAAGAAAAAAGAAATTGCGGACCGGCTTCATGAGCTGATCGGTCTGGATCAGAAGAAACTGCTGAAAAACCACTTGAAATACGGAATGTTCGAATTCCTGCAGGAAGCAGTTCCGGATAAGATGATCGGGTTCTACGACGGAAGATATCTGATGGATGGTACCGCAAAGCCGCAGGACAAACCGCATCCCGGCACAACCGATGTGCTGGCGGATGACCCGGCAATGGGCAAATATACCGTTGCCTTCATGCAGGGACAGGAGCTCTTTGCGGAAGAGATGGATCTGCCGAAGAAACCGTATAACTTCATCAATGCCGCTGTAAACAAGGCGTGGGACAGGCACAACCAGCGTACGACCATTCACAGTCTGGAAAATGCGCAGCGGTGCAATAATGAAATGCGGATCATGTTTGCCAGCGGTCTGTTTGACATGTGCACCGTCCCGGGCGGCGTCCGCTATGTTGTCAATCAGTCGGATCTCGATATGAAGCGGGTATTCATCGGCGAATATCCTTCCGGACATATGGCGTATCTCGGCGACGAAAGTGCAGCGCTGCTTGTCGGGGATATCCGTAAATTCCTGAAGAAAGAAATATAAGATGAAAAAAGGACTGCAGTTAAACTGATCCCAAAGTCAAGGACTGAAGTTTGACAATTTGAAGAAATGAAGAATGAGAGAGGATTGAGCCCGGGGTGGGCGAAATCCTCTCTCATTTTGCATCTCATTCC
>SVBN01000005.1 GCA_015058875.1 Erysipelotrichaceae bacterium
TTCTCCGCTGTATGTCCAGCCGTGATCGTCATGGTAGATCATCAGCTTCGTCATCCCGCCGTCAATGCAGATATTCTCCCCGGTAATAAATCCCGCTTTCTGCGAGCAGAGATACAGCACCATATTCGCGATGTCCATGGGATTGCCGACCCTTCCGGCAGGCTGCTGCAGAGCATCCGGTCCTTCATAGACCCGGAAGGATGTATCGATCCATCCCGGCGACACCGAATTCACGCGGATCCGGGGTCCCAGGGAAACCGCCATTGCATGCGTCAGGGCGCTGATCGCTCCTTTTGCGGCGGTATAACTTTCGGTCTCAGGCTGGCTCATGCGGTCGCGGGAAGAGGAAATATTCACGACTGCGGCGTTCTCATTGAAATACGGCAGGAACAGCTTCGTCAGATAAAACGGAGCGGCAGCCCCGACTGCCAGTGCATTCATGAATTCCTCATAAGAGCATTCATGAATCCCCTTCATCTTCGGCAAAGCGTTGTTAATCAGATAATCGATATGTCCGTGTTTTCCGATCACATAGGAGACAAACTGTTCCAGCACAGCGGGATCGGAAATATCCCCGGTGTACCAGTCTCCTTCCTGAATGTCGATGATCTCAACTGATGCACCTTCTTCTTCAAATTGCTGTGCAATGCATTTTCCGATGCCCTGTGCTCCGCCGGTAATGACCGCTGTTTTTCCTTCAAATTCCTTCATGTATGACCTCCGATGTAATCACGAATCCATCGTACCATGTATCACCGGATATCAGATATTCCTTCAGAAAAACACGATTTTCTTTTTTCTGATGCAGATCCAGGGCACATCCCATATGACAGGCCGCAGCCGGTGCATTTTCAGCTGCAGATCATACGATATATCTTTTTTGCATTCCGCGATTCAAAGCCTGCTGATATATAATCCCGTACCCTGATTCAGACTGAATGCAGATAAAAAAAGGCCATACCACAGACACTGATGTGACCGTCATATGACCTTATTCTGTTTCTGCTCTTTGCTGTCTTTCTGCAGGCGCAGCACTGCATTTCAGAATCAGCCGAATATCTTTTTTCCGGTTGTGATCAATACTGTCAGACCGGTTAATGAAATCAGCAGGATGCACGCCCACAATCCCGGATCAGACGAATCACCGGTATCCGGCAGATAAGTGATCACCCTGGATTCACCGGACCCGGAAGATCCGGAAGATGTTTTTTCCGGCTTCGGCCTGTCCTTTATTGTCAGCGTTGTCTCAGCACTGCCGTCTCTGAAGTTAAACTTTACGGTATGTACACCCGCAGACAATTTATTCAGATAAGAAGCATTCAGCGCGGCATTCAGACTGCCTGAAGCTGCCGTATAGTTTGATGCCGCAATGACTGTACCATCCACTTCGATGCTTTCAAACAGTGAGAATGTTTTGCTGTCATTGATATTTCTTTCGATCGTATAATCTGTTCCTGCCGCAGATCCTTTCTGCCACTGCGCATCCGTGCCCTTTGTGACCGTATAGGCAATCACGTCTTCCGTGTATCTGAACAGCAATGTCACGGCATCTCCGGAAGGACTGCCGGTAATCTCCTCAAATTCGAGCTTTGCTTCGACAGCGGAACGAATGATATTGTTCTTGATCTCAGGCAGGAACATGATCAGCTGCTTTCCTGTTTCATATGAACTTGTATCTTTCATATAAACCTGGAAATAATACGTTGTTCCCTTTACCGGCGGCGCGGTGATGACATCACTACAGCCGCTGTCAGTGCACAGATGACCCAGTTCAATCGAAACCTCACCGGTTTTCTTCTCAAAGAGAGGTTTCATTGTAGTCGTCTTCAGACGATAGTATGTACTGTCTGCTTCCGTACCGTCCGCATAGATCATGAAACCATTTACATTCATGCACATTTTTCCATACAGAATCAGATTTGCCGTTACCGTGGAAGAGAAATCATATAAATTCGTATAATTCTCATCCGTGTACCAGCCCATGAATGTATATCCTGTTTCTGCCGGATCTTCCGGTTTCTGAACTTTTTCGCCATCTTTTACAAATACGGGCTCCGGAGTTGTTCCCTGACCATTCATGTCAAAAGTCACAACATGAGTCCCTTTGGGAGCGATAACAACTTTCTCCGCTATATCTGCAGTTGATATTGATTTGCTGATGGTGAGGTGCGTGCCATATGGGTGTATTCCGGTAGTTTTATGAGCCGGATGCGGCTCTGTAATCATATCTGAATCAATATCGATAGCATCGTATGCAAGAACAGCATACTCCCCTTCGGCAATAACGCCCGTTATGCCCGGACCGACCTTGATCGTTCCATATGCATAGAGGCCGGAATTATATTCATCTGTGTTTTTCGAAAGATCCGCAAAAACAGTCCCTCCGTTGATATAAATATTTCCTTTTCTCTTGTAATAATCATCACCAGCCTTGATCGGACCGGTCACTGTCCCGCCGTTGATCACAGCATCCCCTTCATACACATGTATACCCGTCGTATCTACAGTTCCGTCTTCAATCACGAGGCCTTTAAGGGCCAGCATTCCGCCGGAACCGCCTGTAGCAGTCACTGTTCCGCTTTTGACTGTAATATAATCGGCATAGATTCCGTCATGGTTTCCTCCGCTTCCCAATGCTTCAATATGACTGTTCTGGATTGTGACTTCTGATGCTCCGCCGGTGCCAACAATCGGATCTGACGGATCATCGAAGACAATATCCGCACCATCGAAGATCAGTTTTGCACTGTTATCCGCCCTGATACCGTCCGCAAGCTGAAAATGAGAATCAAATACTGCCTGACCGGTAATCGTCAGTTCGAAGCCGCCGGTGCCATCAACTTCAATGAGTGCTTTTGCTACGGAAAGAGAAATATCATTTTTCAGCTTCGGATTATCCAGGGTCAATGTATGTGTTGCGGAATCATATTTCACGGAACCTCCGTCATGATATACGTCGTCGCAGTTCTCGCTTGTAATCTGTTCTCCGAAAAACTTTACGGGATATGTTTCTGCCGGGTCTGTCACTTCTATGACATATTCAATACCATTGATCGTTACTGTCAGGGTTTCAGCCGTATCAAAGGAATGATGAGAGATGACCATCCATTCACCATCCTGATTCTCGACTGAGAACAGTTCCGGGGCACTGCTGAGTGCCGATGTCACTTCACCGCTCAATCCCAGGGCATTCAGGATTGTATTGAGTTCAACGGATGTTCCTCCGGACAGTACATACTGCAGAGTGTTATAGGTAAACTCAACGGTATAGAAAGAGAAACCTTCTGTTTCTGCTTTTACCGCATTTCCTTCCGCACTGATCTCCAGCAATTCAGCCTCTCCGTCCGCGACATGATATACAGCCGCGTCCAGATTATGATCCCCGATTTCGGCTGCGGCGAATTCAATTGTCACTTTCGTGCCGTCCGCCGGCTGAACTTCATTGCCGTCCTGATCGAGCACTTTAATATCAAATGTATAGGAAACGGCGACTGTTACATCCGCGGCCCGGACATTTTCCACTGCCGCATCAACATCCTGCCGGCACTCATCTGCAGCAGGTTCAACAGAAAGAGATACACCTTCCGGGAAAACCCCTTCTCCGGCAGTTAAGGCAACGGTTACGCCGCCTGCTGTTTTTGTATCCGTGAAGGCAGGATAAAAAATCTCTGCCGGACCTTGTTCCATCACCTCGGCATCCTGTGATTCCGATTCATTTTCTGCCGCTTCCGGAACAGATTCCCCGTCAGTATCCGAATTGTCTTCTGCGGCTGCAGTTTCATCCGGGCTGTCTGTAATCTGACTGCTGTCTGCTTCAGCCTCATCTGCTTCCGCAGAAACCGAATCTTCCCGCATGCCGGTTTCTTCCGAAACGGGTGTCAGGCTTTCTTCCGGAATTTCTTCATCAGACTCCGCATCTTCGGATCGTTCTTCTTCCTCTTCACGATAGTCTGCTTCAGCGGTTTCCTCCGCCTCCTCTTCCGGAGCAGATTCTGCGGCATTTCCCATGCTGTTTTCCACATCAGCAAAGCTTTCCGGAACAGCGTCCTCTGCTGTCTCTTCCATAGTAATTGTTTCTGCAGACTGTTCTTCTGTTTCCGCTTCGGCACGGACTGTGGTCGGCAATAAATGCAGATGGCCTGACAGCAATGAGATGGCTGTCACGATACTGATGATTTTCAAGTCTGATCTTCTCATCGTCCAACTCCCCGAAAAATGCAGTCACCCGATGTCTTCGGATGATATTCTAACTGTATCATACAATGGGATCTTACATAATGAAAAATCTGTTGAATGATCATCAGAAAAGCACCTTTCCGATGCATCGGAATATCTCAGCAGTTTCTTCATATGATCAGATTGATCAGGATTCCGCTCATCAGGGAATACAGCATGATGAAGGCAATATATACCGCAAACAGCCTGATGCCCATGACGATTTTCAGGGCGCCGAGATTGGTGATCTTTGTGGCCGGGCCGGTAATCATGAAAGCCGCCGCACTGCCCATGCTCATGCCCATCTCCAGCCATTCCTGCAGAAGCGGGATCGTGCCCCCGCCGCAGGCATACAGCGGTACGCCGACCGTCGCAGCCATCAATACGCCCCAGGCCTGACTCCCTCCGAAAAGATCCGTCATGACATGCCCGGGAACATAGCGCTGAAACAATGCGGAAAAAACAATGCCCGCAAAGAAATATCCGCCCGTTGCCCTCAGATTCCGCCCGAGATTTTTAACATAACGCACAAACAGATTCGGATCTGTATCTCTGCCGGATCGTTCTTCAAATCCGGAGAAATCAAAGAAATCCCTGTCCGCATAAAACAGATGTACAGCAAGACCTGCCGCAATGCCGCAGATAAAGCAGGAGATGATTCTCACCACCAGCGCTTTTGTACCAAGCGCCGCGCTGTAGATAATCAGCTGCGGATTCAGCAGGATCGAAGCCATCATAAATGCGGCCAGCCAGTCTTCCCGCATGCCCTGTCTGCGGAAGGATGCCGCAACCGGTATTGTTCCGTACATGCAAAGCGGGGATGCAATGCCGAGCAGACATGCCGGCACGATGCCGGAGATCCCCCATTTCGTATTCTTCATCCGCACAAACATCCGGTGTATCCCGTCTTTGGCAAAGACCGAGATAAATGAACCGATCATCATGCCGAGCGCCCAGTAGACAATGATCTGCCGGAACTGCAGCTCCGCGTAATACCAGAGATAAACCAGTTCCCGCTTCAGTATCTCAATCATCAATATTGACCAGTTCATACTTCCGGGTACCAAGCCCGATCGCTTCCCCATGTTCCAGTGCATGAATGCCGTGCTTTGATTCGATCCGCTTCACCAGCGATGCGCTGCCTTCCGCCTGATAAACCAGATCCACGCACGCCTGATCCAGCGCCACCGGATCAAAGGAAGCCAGGATGCCGATATCATGGATATCCGGCTCTGCCGGGTTTCCGTCGCAGTCGCAGTCCACGGACAGACGGTTCATGACATTGATGTAGATAATATGATCCTCACCGACATGATCCTTTACCGCACTGACCATCTCCGCCAGCGCTTCCAGCCAGGCGTCCTGATCGCTGTGCATGATACTGCCCGAGGTTCGTGTTCCGGCGCTGTGCACCAGCACCTTGCCGGAAGCCGAGGACATTCCGATGCCGACATTCTTGATCGCGCCGCCGAAGCCTGCCATGGCGTGTCCCTTGAAATGGGAAAGAATGATCCAGTCGGTGTAATTCTCCGCATGAGAGCCGAGAATCGCCCGGTCCAGACGCGTTCCGCCGGTGACCGGCCATTCCGTTTCCCCTTCCTCATCCATCAGGTCAAACGCCGCGATTGCCGTGAAGCCGTGATCTTCCGCAACCTGTTTATGCATGGCAGAAGAAGCGCGGGATCCGCCGTACGCCGTATTGCATTCCACGATGGTTCCGTCCACTTTCCCAACAAGATCTGCGATCAGTTCCGGACGCAGATAATTGCTTGCCGGAGGTTCTCCGGTGGAAATCTTGACTGCCGTATTTCCCGAAGGCTGCCAGCCCAGCCGATCATACAGACGGACCAGTCCTTCCGCGGAAATATCCGAGGTGAAATAAACTGCCGCAGCATCTGTTTCCGCTTCCGCCGATGCAGGCGCTTCGGATACCTCTGCAGGCACATCTGCCGCATCGCTTCCGGCAGTGACTGCAGGTTCTTCCTGTTTCTGCGTGCCGCAGCCGCTCATCACAAATGCAAGGGCAGAAATGATTCCGATCAGTTTTCTGTTCATACCGGTTCCTCCTGTTCTGATTGATACGCGTACAATATGACATGCGTGTCTTATATGTCAATCATATACCCATATTTTCATTTAAGACAGAAACATGCAAAAACCGGAATGATCTGCCTGCGGCGGAACGTTCCGGTCTGTTTTCAGAATAATGTGTTCTGGTTATGATGCGTGATGCCGAGATGCTTATATGCCTTCTCGGTCGCAACGCGTCCCCTGGAAGTGCGGTTGATAAAGCCGATCTGAATCAGATACGGTTCATAAACATCTTCCAGTGTCGTTGTTTCCTCACTGATGGAATTGGCCAGCGCTTCCAGTCCGACCGGTCCGCCATGGAACCGTTCGATAATGCCTCTGAGATATCTCAGGTCGACTTCATCCAGACCCAGGGAGTCCACCTGAAGACGGTTCAGGGAAGAATCCGCCAGTTCTCTGGAAATCACGCCGTTATTGAGCACCTGTGCAAAGTCGCGGATGCGTCTCAGCAGACGGTTGGCAATTCGCGGCGTACCGCGGGAGCGTCTTGCGATCTCGGTCACGGCATCCGGATCGATTTCCACATTCAGAACCCTGGCCGTTCTGCGCACGATCTGCTCGAGCTGTTCTGTCGTGTAATACTCCAGCTTGGACACAATGCCGAAGCGGTCGCGCAGCGGCGCGGAAAGATCGCCTGCTCTGGTGGTCGCGCCGACCAGCGTGAACGGCGGCAGCTCCAGCCGCACACTTCTGGCACTGGTGCCTTCGTTTCCGATCATGACGTCGATGACAAAGTCTTCCATGGCCGGATACAGCACTTCTTCCACGACCTTGGGCAGTCTGTGAATCTCATCGATAAACAGCACGTCGCCCGGATCCAGTACGGACAATACCGCCGCAAGATCCCCGGCCTTGGCGACGCTCGGTCCGCTGACCGTGCGGACTCTGGTGTGCATTTCGTTTGCGAGAATGTAGGACAGCGTTGTCTTGCCGAGTCCCGGAGGACCGTACAGCAGCACATGGTCCAGCGCTTCATCCCTCTGCAGTGCAGCCTGGATAAAGATCTTCAGATTCTCCTTGAGCTTGTCCTGACCGACATACTCATCCAATGTCCGGGGACGGATCTGTTCCTCTTCATCTCCCGGCACGGCTTCGGCAGAAAGCAGTCTTTCGTTTTCACTCATCATTTATCAGCCTCCAAGCTTCTGCTTCATCAGGAACTGCAGTCCCATCTTCAGATACTGCTGGCTTGTCAGTCCGGGCTTTTCACTCATCGCCTTTGCGGCCGAATTGATCTCGGCGCCCTTATAGCCGAGATTCTTCAGTCCCTCCAGCGCATCGCTGATTTCCGGCGGATACGACACCGCTTCACTCTTTGAGGAAGCGGACGGAACCTGAATCAGCTTGCCCTTCAGATCCAGGACGATCTGACTGGCTGTCTTTGCCCCGACGCCCGGCAGTGCCTTCAGTGCGGATACATTTCCCTGCTCCACAGCAGCTATAATGTTATTCATGCTGGATTTCCCGAGCATGTTCATTGCGGTCTTGGGACCGAGTCCCTTGACGGCAATCAGGCGGATAAACAGATCCTGTTCCTCCTGGGAAGAGAAGCCGTATAAAGCAACATCATTTTCCGTGATGTGCATGTAGGTATAGATTCTGACTTCCTGATTCAGTGATATTTCATCGGTATGCGGATATGCGATGCGCCAGCCGATTCCCTGATTGTCCAGGATCACCCAGTCCGCGCCGTACGCCGCTACTTTTCCCTGTATAAATGCAATCACGGCCGTTCCTCTCTTTCCTATTCCTTAAAGTCCATAATATATGTTCCGACAATGACCTGGTCGCCATCCTGTACTCCTGCTTCATAAAGCGCTGCTTCAACGCCCATTTTCTGCAGCGTTACAGCAAAGCGGTAGGTCTCTTCTTCCTTGTCGAAGTCCACCTGTTCCGCCAGACGGTCGATCTTGTCGCTCTCGACCTTCCATCTGCCGTTTCCGAGATTGATGATTTCAAACGCCGGACGCTTCGGTTCATAGCGGTAGACAACCGTCTCTTCCGGCGTCTCCGGATTCTCCTCTGCTTCTTTTCTGGCCTGCTCAATGCATTCCATTGCCGCATAGAGCACTTCCTTCAGTCCCTTATGTTCCAGCGTGCTGGTCTCATAGACTTTTACATCCGGATAGGCTTCACGGAACAGTTCCAGGAATTCCGGCGCCAGTTCATCGTCCATTTTGTTGGCGACGACAATCTGCGGTTTCTTTTCCAGGTCCATGTCATATCTGGCAAGTTCTTCATTGATGATCCGGTAGTCATCCCGCGGATCGCGTTCCTCGCCGGACATGTCAATGACATGGATCAGAACACGGCATCTGCGGATATGGCGCAGGAACTCATGTCCCAGACCCTTTCCTTCGGATGCGCCTTCGATCAGTCCGGGCATATCCGCCAGCACAAAGCTTCTGTCCTCATCCAGTGCAACGACACCGATGTTGGGCTCCAGCGTTGTAAACGGGTAGGAAGCGATTTCCGGACGGGCCGCACTGACAACCGACAGGAATGTTGATTTGCCGACCGACGGGAAGCCGATCAGCCCGGCGTCCGCCAGCAGTCTGAGTTCCAATTGCAGCTCAAAGCTTTCGCCGATTTCACCCGGCTGGGCATACTCCGGCGCGTTGTCCCTGGCTGTCGCAAAGTGATGGTTTCCGAGTCCGCCTTTGCCGCCGTGGGCAATGAGCACCTTCTGTCCCGGTTTCGTCAGATCCGCCATCAGGTCATTGTTGGCGGCGTTGCGCACCATCGTGCCGAGCGGCACCCGGATGGTCACATCCTCGCCGTCCTTGCCGTGCATTTTCTTTGTCAGGCCGGGACTTCCGTTTCCGGCTTTGACGCTCTTTGTATAGCGCAGGCGGATCAGCGTTGTTTCATTCGTATCCACCTGGATGTAGATGTTTCCGCCGCGGCCTCCGTCTCCTCCGGAAGGGCCTCCGTTCGGGTAATATTTCTCATGACGGAATGCGACCGCGCCTTTGCCGCCGTCTCCCGCCTTTACCTTGATTTTAATGAGATCAATCATCTGTGCCTCCTTCCGAAAAAAGCCCCCGATCAAATATCAGGAGCTGTGTCTGCAAATCTGCTGAGCTGATTAAGCCTTGGGATAAACAGAAACCTGTTTCTTGTCTCTGCCCAGACGCTCGTACTTCACAACACCGTCAGCCAGTGCGAATAAAGTATCATCTCCGCCCTTGGATACATTCTTACCGGGATAGATTCTTGTGCCTCTCTGACGGTAAATAATGGATCCTGCTGTGCAGAACTGTCCGTCTGCAACCTTGGCACCGAGTCTGCGGCCAGCGGAATCACGGCCGTTCTTGGTGGAAGATACACCCTTCTTGGATGCGAAGAACTGAATATCAAGCGTGAATTTCATGGGATTACACCTCCGTTTTTTTAATCTGTATAAATTGTTCTGCGATTTCCCGGATTGTCTCCAGCTGAATCATTCCCGTTTCCAGAACCGTCTGGGTCTTCTCGGAATCGTCTTCAGTTGTGATGGTGATCCGGTTGTTTTCAACCGTGCATTCCGCATCGCACTGCAGTTCGTACAATGCATTGCATAAGCCGGTCGATACTGCACTTACTGCCGCACAAATCAGATCTTTTCCCGATTCGGCCGAACCGCTGTGGCCGCTGAGTTCAATCCTGCGGATTTTCCCTCCGTGCGTGCAAGTGCGGACTTTGATCATCTTAAGCCTCGATGGAAACGACTGTCAGCTTTGTATACGGCTGACGATGACCCTGCTTGCGGCGTGTGGAACCCTTCTTGGACTTGTACTTGAAGATGATGATCTTCTTGTCCTTGCCCTGCTTTTCAACCTTGCAGGTAACCTTCGCACCGTCTACATACGGTGTTCCGATCTTTGTTGCTGTGCCGGATACGAAGTTGACTTTGTCAAATACAACTTCATCCCCCGGATTGACATCCAGCTTTTCTACGAAGATGGACATTCCCTCTTCTACTTTCAGCTGTTTTCCGCCTGTTTCGATAACTGCGTACATTTTTGCACCTCCTGTCAGATTATCATAAGACGCGCCATGAAGGAGACTTTCGTGCTTAAATCCTTTTCTGAGCGGTTACAGACCTCTGTTAAGAGGGCTGATAACATATAGATATTAGCAGAAGACGTGTGCACCGTCAACAGATTTTTCACTTTCCGGACGGACAGAAACGGTACGCCTGTTTCCGCCGGATCAGCCTTCTTTTTCGGACAGTTCCATCCATCTGAGCTCTGCTTCTTCCAGGGCGTTTCTTGTCTCCTCCAGCAGATCTCCGGTCTCGCGGATCTTTTCAAAATCCGTGAGCTCATTCAGCAGATTCTCAAGATTTCCAATCTTTTCCTCCAGCTCCGGCATCTGCTCTTCCAGCGCCGCCAGTTCTTTCTTTTCCATATAAGTCAGACGTCCGGAAGCCTTTTTTGCCTGCACGGGCGCCGGGGCATGTTCCGTTCTGTTTTCCGTCTTCTTTTCCTTGTTCTCCAGGTAATCGGAATACGTCTCCTGAACCACTCTGATTGTACCGTCTTCAAATACAAGCAGCCGGTCGGCGATCTTATCGAGGAAGTACCGGTCATGTGAGACCGTGAGCACAGCTCCTTTGAAATCGTCCAGATAGTTTTCCAGGATCGTCAGTGTTTCCGTATCCAGATCATTGGTCGGCTCATCCAGCACGAGGATGTTCGGCGCCCTCATCAGGATTGAGCAGAGATAAAGTCTCCGCTTTTCTCCGCCGGAACATTTGGAAATCGGTTTATACTGTTCATCTTTGAAAAAGAGAAAACGCTCCAGCATCTGGCTCGCTGTGATCGGATCGCCTTCCGCGGTATATACGATTTCCCCGAAGTCTTTCAGATAATCGATCACCCGCCTGTCTTTTTCGAACACTTCATTCTGCTGGGCAAAATAACCGATCCGCACGGTATCGCCGATCCTGACGCTGCCGGTATCCGGCGCCAGCTGTCCTGTCAGAATCTTCAGCAATGTGCTTTTGCCGCAGCCGTTGGGGCCGATGATGCCGACCCTGTCCATTCTCGCCACGTTGTAGCTGAAGCCCTGGAAGAGCTGTTTCCCGCCGTATGATTTTGAAATGCCGGAAGCTTCGATCGTCACGCCGCCGAGACGGGTATTCGCCGACTTCAGTTCCAGCGTATTCCTTTCCTGAGGCGCTTCCATCGCCGCGATCTGTTCAAAGCGCTGAATCCTGCCCTTCTGCTTGGTCGATCGGGCAGGCGCTCCCGCCCGGATCCACTCGATCTCGGTGCGCAGGAAATTCCGGCGTTTCTGTTCTGCGGCCAGAGCCTGCTGATACCGGACTTCACGCTGTTCCAGATAATCGGCGTAGTTTCCGTCATATGTATACAGACGGCCTTTATCTATCTCCACGATATGGTTTGTGATGCGGGAAAGGAAATATCTGTCATGGGTAACCAGCACAACCGCTTTTGATACTCTCTGCAGATACCGTTCCAGCCAGACGATCATATCCTGATCCAGATGGTTGGTCGGTTCATCCAGCAGATACAGATCCGCTTTGCGGATCAGGGAGATCGCCAGCGCGACTCTTTTTTTCTGTCCGCCAGAAAGAACATCGATCATCTCTTCATGATCGGTGATGCCGAGCTTATTCAGAATGGATCGGATCTGATATACTTCCGTATCATCCGACACGTATGAGCGCACCGTATCATAAACCGTCCTTCCGGGCGGAAATTCCATTGACTGCGGGCAGTAGGATATTTTGTATTTCTTCAGGAACACCGCCTGACCTTCATCGGGCTTTTCGATTCCTGCCATGATCCTGAGAAGCGTGGACTTTCCGGCGCCGTTCAAACCTACCACGCCCCACTTGTCCTTCTCGTTCACAACAAAATTCACATGATCGAGGATCGGTTCCGTTACATATCTGAAGCTGACATTTTCCAGGGAAAGAATCATCTGACATCTCCGTTCACCTGATTATTGTATACGATTCCCGCGTATTTCTGAAAAGAACCTTTTCACACTCCGCCTGTTATCAGTAAAAGCCGGGATCCCCGGTGTTTTCAGCCGCGGTATTCATCCGCACGCACAGTCCTCATACGAACGATCTCCGGAAATGCACAAAAAAGAGGACGCTCAGGTCCTCCGTAAATATCGTATGTATTGATTATTCCGTCGCACCGTACTGCGCGTAATATGCGTCAATGCGGGCTTTCAGATCAGCATCCAGCATGCCCTTTTCTTCGAGGATCTCAACGACCTCCGGCATGGAGACGATTGCGGCTGTTTCGAATCCGTATGTTTCCGCGACTTCCTTCAGGGCCGTCTTTGTGCCCTTGCCCTTTTCATGGCGGTCCAGGGAAACCATCAGGCCGACGATCTCGACATTGGCCTGTCCGCGGACGATCGGAACTGTTTCTTCCATGGACTTGCCGGAAGTCGTGACATCTTCAATCATGACAACCCGGTCGCCGTCATTCAGCTTCGATCCGAGCAGAATTCCCGTCTCGCCGTGGTCCTTCGCTTCCTTGCGGTTTGTGCAATAGCGTACTTCTTTCCCGTAAAGCTCATAGATTGCCATCGCTGTGGCGACGGAAAGCGGAATGCCCTTGTAGGCAGGTCCGAACAGGACGTCGAAATCCAGTCCGAAGCGGTCATGGATTGCCTTTGCATAATAGCAGGCAAGATCATGGAGCTGTCTGCCGGTCACATATGCGCCGGCGTTCATGAAGAACGGTGATTTTCTTCCGGACTTCAGTGTGAAGTCGCCGAACTTCAGTGCCTGGCAGTCCAGCATGAATTCGGTAAATTCCTTTTTGTATTCCTGCATCAGTTCATCATCCCTTCAATCAGTTCATATGTTTCTTTCGGATTGGCGCTTCCGGTAATGGAGCGGCCGACTACGATCATATGCGCACCCTGTTCCTTTGCGTAGGCAGGCGTTGCGACGCGCTTCTGGTCATTGACATTGTCTGAGGCAAGACGGATGCCCGGCGTTACGGTCACAAAATCCGGACCGCATGCTTCGCGGATTGCCTTTGCCTCATGCACGGAGCACACGACGCCGTCCAGTCCCGCTTCCTTCGCGTTCTTTGCATAGCGTACAACCGTGTCCAGCACTTCACCCTGGATGCCGAGCTCGTTGTTCAGCGCTTCCTGGGAGATGGATGTCAGGATGGTAACGCCGATGAGCAGCGGAACCTGTCCGTCCTTTGCGCCTTCGATCAGGCCTTCCTTCGCAGCCTTCATCATCGCAATGCCGCCGCTGCAGTGGACGTTGACCATATCCACGCCGAGCTTTGCGAGATTGCGCATGCCGCCTTTGACGGTATTGGGGATATCGCAGAGCTTCAGATCAAGGAAGATATGATGTCCCATTTTTTTGACTGTTTCTACGATGGACAGACCTTCCGCATAGGTCAGCTCCATGCCGATTTTGACATAAACAGGTTCGTCGAACTGCTTCAGGAATTCAACAACCTGATCAGCTGAGGAAAAATCAAGGGCGATAATTGTTTTGCTCATAAATGGCTCCTTCCGACTGCCTCTCTGACAGAATTCATACCGTATTTTTCAAGTACGCGCGGCAGATCCTCAATGATCTTCACACACGCATAGGGATCGCGGAAATTGGCGGAACCGACTTCCACTGCCGAAGCGCCGGCATAGAGGAATTCAAGCACATCTTCCGCACTCATGATGCCGCCGACGCCGATGATCGGAATACGGACGGCTTTCGCCACCTGATAAACCATGCGGACGGCCACCGGCTTGATTGCCGGTCCGGACAGTCCTCCGGTTGTATTGGCAATGACCGGCTTTGCGGTTTTCAGATCCAGCCGCATGCCGAGCAGCGTATTGATCAGCACCAGACCGTCCGCGCCGGCTTCCTCCACCGCACGCGCGATGGATACGATGTCCGTCACATTCGGCGTCAGCTTGACATAGACCGGCTTCTCAGCCGCTTCCTTTGCCATTCTTGTCACATTTGCGGCAAGCTCCGGATTCGTGCCCAGGCCGATGCCGCCGTGCTTCACGTTCGGACAGGAAATATTCAGCTCATACGCCTTCACCACCGGAGATGCGTTCATCTTCCGGATGACCTCGACGTAGTCCTCTTCCGTAGCGCCGGCCACATTGGCAATGATTTCCGTATCGAACTGCGCCAGCCAGGGCAGTTCGTTTTCGATGATATAGTCCACGCCGTGGTTCTGCAGGCCGATTGCATTCAGCATGCCCCACGGGGTTTCGGCAATTCTCGGAACCGGGTTGCCGATGCGCTCTTCGGGTGTTGCGCTTTTGATCGCAATGCCTCCAAGCTTTGAAAGATCATACAATCCGGCAAACTCCCTGCCGTAGCCGAAGCATCCGCTGGCCGGGATCACCGGGTTTTTCAGATTCAGACCCGGCAGACTGACAGAAAGATCCATTACAGCACCACCTTTCCGATTTCAAAGACGGGACCGTCCCTGCATACCCTGAGGCTTCCGCCTTCCGGCGTCCGCACGACGCATCCCATGCAGGCGCCGATGCCGCACGCCATACGCTCTTCCATCGAAATATAGCCATGCCGGAAATAGCCGCATACAGCTCCCAGCATGCCCTTCGGTCCGCAGGCAAACACCGGCAGATCCGCAGATACATGATGTTCGCGGATCGCGTCCATGACCGTTCCCTTCGTCCCCGCACTGCCGTCCATCGTTGCAGCGATCACCTGCGCTCCGGCTTTTTCAAACGCCTCCAGCGCAAACATCTGCTCTTTGGAAGCGTAGCCGAGCACCGCCGTGACCTGATGTCCGTTTTTCACATACCGCTTTGCGGTTTCAACCAGCGGCGGAATGCCGACCCCGCCGCCGACCAGTACAACGTCGCTTTCCAGCAGCGGGAAGCCGTTTCCAAGCGGCCCGAACACGTCCAGCACTTCGCCTTCCCGCATTCCCGCAAGCGCCTCGGTTCCCCCGCCGACCGTACGGTAGATCAGCACCAGCCGGTTTTCCGCCGTCACTTCCGATACGGAAATGGGTCTGCGCAGGAAGAAGCCCGGAACCTGTACCTGTACGAACTGTCCGCAGGCGACCTCAGAGGCGATCTCTGTTTCCAGCTCCATCCGCAGAATATCTTCCGTCAGATGAACGTTGGAACAGATGCGGGCAGAAACGCTTTTCATCGTTCGGCCTCCATCTCGTTCATGGATACCATTGCGAAGCTTCTGCTTTCGAGCACCTTCAGCAGCGCATCGGCTGTATCCAGGCTGGTCATGCAGGAGATATTGTTTTCCGCTGACACGCGGCGGATCAGGAATCCGTCCTCACGCTTGGAGCGGCTCGCGGCGTCCATTGTATTGACGACGAAGCTGACCTTGCCCTTCTGGATCACATCCAGAACGGATTCGTTTTCGCTTTCTTCGCTGATCTTTGCGGTATGGTGCACGAACAGTCCGTTTTCCTCGAGGAACTGTGCGGTGCCTTCCGTCGCATACAGGCCGTATCCGATCGCATAGAACCGCTTCGCAAGATCCAGGGCAGCCTGCTTGTCGTCGCGGGCAATCGTGAAGAGCACATTGCCGTACTGCGGAATCCGTACGCCGCTTCCGAGCAGCGCCTTGTACAGAGCTTTTTCCAGACTTGTATCGGCGCCGAGCGCTTCACCGGTTGACTTCATTTCCGGGCCGAGCACCGTATCGACGCTACGCAGCTTCGCAAAGGAGAATACCGGCGCCTTGACATAGACGCGTCCGCGCTGGTCCTGATGATAACCGGGCGTATATCCCTGTTCCGGAATGCTTTCGCCGAGGATCGCCTTGGTGGCAACCTGGCACATCGGAACGCCGGTGATCTTGGAGAGGAACGGCACCGTTCTGGAAGATCTCGGGTTGACTTCCAGGACATATACCTTGTTGTTTCTGTCCACAATGAACTGGATGTTGTAGAGTCCGATGAAATGGAATCCCTTTCCGATCCGCAGACCGTAATCGATGATGGTGTTCTTCACCTCTTCGGACACCGTCTGGGTCGGATAGACGGAAATGGAGTCGCCGGAGTGGATGCCGGCGCGCTCGATATGTTCCATGACGCCCGGGATATATACATTCTCGCCGTCCGCAATCGCATCGATCTCCAGCTCCTTGCCGAGCACATAGCGGTCGATCAGGATCGGGGAATCATGGCTGATTTCCTTGACGGCAGTCGACATGTAAACCTTCAGTTCTTCTTCGTTATGAACGATTTCCATCGCTCTTCCGCCGAGCACATAGCTCGGTCTGACCAGTACCGGATAACCGATCCGTCCGGCAATTTCCAGCGCCTTTTCGACGGTCACCGCCGTATCGCCTTCCGGCTGCGGGATGCCGAGTCTGTCCAGCATGGTTTCAAATTCATGACGGTCTTCGGCCGCGTTGATATTCTCCAGCGTTGTGCCGAGGATCTTTACGCCGTGCTTCACCAGGCTGTCCGCCAGGTTGATCGCGGTCTGTCCGCCGAACTGGACAATCACGCCGAGCGGCTGTTCCAGATCGACGATATGCATGACGTCTTCCGTCGTCAGCGGTTCAAAATACAGCTTGTCGGAAATCGAGAAGTCCGTGGATACGGTTTCCGGATTGTTGTTGATGATGATGGCTTCATAGCCTTCCTCGTGCAGGGTCTGCACGCAGTGCACGGTCGCATAATCGAATTCCACGCCCTGGCCGATGCGGATCGGACCGGAGCCGAGAACGATGATCTTCTTTTTATCGCTCGGAACGGATTCGTTTTCCTGCTCATAGGCGGAATAGAGATACGGCGTTTCGCTCGGATATTCCCCGGCGCATGTGTCGACCATCTTGTAGACCGGCGTGATGCCGTTCTGCTTTCTCAGATCATACAGATCCGCTTCCTTCATCTTCCACTGGCGGCTGATCCAGGCGTCGGAGAAGCCTGTCTTTTTCGCGGTGCGCAGCACGTCCACATCTCCGGGATGTTCCTTTACCAGCGTTTCAATTTCCAGAATCTTATAGAGACGGTCGAAATAGAAGCGGTCGATGTTGGTGATCTTCTGCATTTCGTCCGCGTCATAGCCTCTTCTCAGCCATTCCGCAAGGGCGAAGAAGCGTTCGTCATCCCTGCCCTTGATCTTGCTGAAGAGTTCTTCCTTCGAAGCTTCGGTGAGCTCCTTCCGCTCAATGTGGTCCACCTTGGTCTCCAGGGAACGGACGGATTTCAGGAAGGATTCCTCAAAGGTTCTGCCGATGGACATGACCTCGCCGGTCGCCTTCATCTGGGTGCCGAGCTGTCTGTCCGCATTCGGGAACTTATCGAACGGCATGCGCGGGAACTTGGTGACGATATAGTCGACCGAAGGTTCGAAGCATGCATAGGTTGTCTTCGTGACCGGATTCAGGATTTCATCCAGCGTCAGGCCGACCGCGAGCTTGGCGGACACGCGGGCAATCGGATAGCCGGTTGCCTTGGAGGCCAGCGCCGAGGAACGGGAGACACGCGGATTGACTTCGATGACATAGTATTTGAAGCTCTTCGGATCCAGAGCGAGCTGAACATTGCAGCCGCCGCAGATCCGCAGGGCGCGGATGATCTTGTGGGCAACCGATGACAGCATATGGTTTTCATAGTCCGTCAGCGTCTGAACCGGAGCCACGACGATCGAGTCGCCGGTATGGATGCCGACCGGGTCGACATTTTCCATGCTGCAGATCGTGATCGCATTGTCCTTCGCATCGCGCATGACTTCATATTCGATTTCCTTGTATCCGGCAATCGACTGTTCGATCAGGCACTGATGCACCGGGGACATCTTCAGACCGGTATCGGTAATATGACGGAGTTCCTCCTCATTGTGGGCGAATCCGCCGCCGGTGCCGCCCAATGTATAGGCAGGTCTGACAACCAGCGGATATCCCTGTCTGTCGCCGAAGGCGACCGCTTCCTCAATGGAATGAACGATCACACTCTCGGGAATCGGTTCATGGATTTCCTGCATCAGGGAACGGAACATCTCGCGGTCTTCCGCCTGGTTGATCGCATTCAGATCCGTGCCGAGAACTTCGACGCCGAATTCATCCAGAATGCCGTCCTCATGCAGATCGACAACCAGATTCAGTCCGGTCTGTCCGCCCAGCGATCCGAGAATCGCATCCGGGCGCTCCTTGAAGATCACGCGCTTGGCGGATTCCAGCGTCAGCGGTTCGATATAAACCCGGTCGGCAATTGCCGTATCGGTCATGATCGTGGCCGGGTTGGAATTGATCAGAACAACTTCGTAGCCTTCTTCACGCAGGGAGGCGCACGCCTGGCTGCCGGCATAGTCGAACTCGGCCGCCTGGCCGATGACGATCGGGCCGGAGCCGATTACCATGATTTTATGAATATCCGTACGTCTGGGCATCTTATTCTTCCCCCTTCATTGCACATTCAAAGTTATCGAAGAAGCAGCTGTCCGGTTCAAATTCAATGCCGGAGCATTTTCTCTGCCCGTCGCGGAAGCCTTCCACGCTTCCGTCATTCAGCGAGCGGTATGTGACGCTCAGCCCTGCCTTTTCAGCAGACTGTGCATCCGGGGCATAATCATGATTCTGACGGGTAATCTGCACGCTGCCGTCGGAAAGATCGACAACCGCCTGGTTGGGACCGTGGTGGCCGTGCTTCAGGGCATTCAGCGTGCATCCGCAGGCAAGCGCCAGCACTTCACCGCCGAGTCCGTATCCGAATACCGGAACCTGTCCGATCAGCTGCCGGACGGTTTCCGTTTCTTCCTTCAGTCCTTCCGGATTGCCCGGACCGCCGGAAAGCAGAACGCCTTCGGGATGATAGCCCAGGATTGTTTCCGCGGAAGTATTGTGCGGGACAATGATCAGATCATAATCGCGCTCGGCGCACTCTCTCAGCACGCTCAGCCGCACGCCGTAGTCCACCATGACAACCTTATGGCTTCTGCCCGGGATCGGGTAGATGGAACGGGTGGAAACGGTTCTGACCGGATGCTCTTCCGGTTCATATGCACGGATCTTCTCCAGCAGTGCGGGGACTTCTTCCTCCGTATTGCAGAAGCCGGCGCGCATTGTGCCGCTGTTTCTCAGACGGCGGACAATCGCGCGGGTATCCACGCCCTGGATGCCGGGAATGTCCATGCGCTTCATGTAGCTTTCCAGTGTTTCCTCACTGCGGAAATTGGAAGGCTTATCCGCGGCTGTTCTTACGACAAGTCCGAACAGCGACGGCTTCAGGCTCTCATTGTCTTCACGGTTGATGCCGTAGGCACCGATCAGAGGGTAAGTCATTACGACAATCTGCCCGCAGTGCACGCTGTCAGTGATAATCTCCTGATAGCCTGTCATGCTGGTGTTGAAAATCAGACTTCCGATCCGGAAACGGTCTGATCCGAGGGCTTCTCCCGTATAGAAGGAGCCGTCTTCCAGTACAAGTATTCGTTTCATCCTATTCTCCCTTCCAGACTGTTCTGCCGTTTTTGATCGTTTCACGGACAGATGCGTATACCGTCCAGCCGTCAAACGGGGTATTTCTTCCTTTTGAAAGGAATGTGTTCTTATCAATCACCCGCTCGCTCTTCAGATCCGCAAGCACCAGGTCGGAATGATATCCGGCTTCGATTCTTCCGGTCTTTTCCAGACCGAAGCGCTGCGCCGGCTTCCATGACATCCAGTCCGCGAGCTGTGCAAGGGTCCAGCGTTTCTGCCTGCAGACAAATTCCGTATACAGCAGCGGGAAGCTGGTTTCCAGCGAGATGATTCCAAAGGCGGCGGACGCCATCGGCTGATCCTTGTCCTTCAGCGTATGCGGCGCATGGTCGTTCGCAATGAAGTCCAGCGTTCCGTCTTCCAGCGCTTCAATCAGCGCCATTCTGTCTTCATGGCTGCGCAGCGGCGGATTCATCTTCCAGTTGGGTCCCTTGACGTCCCTGTCTTCCAGCAGAAGATGGTGGGCCGTCACTTCCGCGCTGACATCCCATCCGGCAGCCTTTGCCTTCCGTATGCCTTCCACGCTTTCCTTTGCCGAAATATGGCAGCCGTGATAGCGGAGGCCGATTTCTCCGGCCATCTCCATATCGCGGATCAGCTGGGCGCTTTCGCATGCGGAAGGAATTCCGCCCCAGCCCATCATCCGGGCATATTCCGATTCATGTACGGAAGCTCCCGGCTTCCGGTAATTCATATCTTCGGTATGGCAGGAAAACAGCACATCTGCCTGCTTTGCTTCAAGCATTGCCTGGCGCATCACCTGCGCGTCCGCAACCCCGACGCCGTCATCAGAGAACCAGCGGATGCCGAGTTCCTTCATGCCGGCATAATCGGAAGGCTCCTGCCCTTTTTCATCCCTCGTGAT
Source organism: Erysipelotrichaceae bacterium (assembly GCA_015058875.1). Taxonomy (GTDB): domain Bacteria; phylum Bacillota_I; class Bacilli_A; order Erysipelotrichales; family Erysipelotrichaceae; genus Bulleidia. The sequence continues at coordinate 20,619 of SVBN01000005.1, forward strand.
CGTACCGAACGGATAAACCGTGACCACGGCGTCCCGTTCAATCAGATCCAGGTAGTTTTTCATCGCTGAAGGATCATTGGGAAACGGCTTGACGTTGGGCATCGCAAATACGGTTGTAAATCCGCCGTGCGCCGCCGCCCGGCTGCCGGTCGCAATCGTTTCCTTCTGTTCCTGACCCGGCTCTCTGAGATGCACATGCGTATCCACCAGCCCGGGCAGCACCGTCAGGCCTGTTCCGTCGACGATTTCGCATTCCGCATCGATATGATCCGCCACTTCCAGGATCTGTGATTCATCAAAGAGAACTTCCTTTTTCTGAACTTTTCCCCGGTAAAGCACTTCCGCATTTCTGATCAGTCTCATATTCCTGCCTCAGAAATTTTAAAAGCCGAAGGCACGCTTGATCACAGCCTTGCGCACCAGTACGCCGTTTGCCATCTGCGGGAAGATTCTGCTCTTTTCAGCTTCCACAAGATCAGTGTCGATTTCCACGCCGCGGTTGACCGGTGCCGGATGCATGACGATCGCACTGTCCTTCATCCTTGCATAACGTTCTCTGGACAGGCCGTACCGGTTCAGATAATCCCCGTCGCTGACCTCTTCCAGGGCAGCGCCGCGCTCTTTCTGGATTCTCAGCATCATGACGACATCCGCTTCCGGAATTGCTTCGTCAAAGTCAACGACCTCAAAGCCCTCGCGCTCCCATTCCTTCGGTCCGGCAAAGCGGACGGTGGAGCCGAGCTTTTCCAGTGCTTCCTTATTGCTGGAAGCGACGCGGCTGTGGGCGATATCACCGCAGATCACGACGTTCAGTCCCTGCAGTGTTCCGAATTCCTTATACATCGTAAGCAGATCCAGCAGGCACTGGGTCGGGTGATCCCCTTTTCCGTCTCCGGCGTTCAGGATCGGCACATTGATGTTTTCCAGTTCCTTGTAATACTCATCCTGCGGATGGCGGATTACAAAGAGATCATAGCCAACCATTTCCAGTGTTTTCAGCGTATCATACAGCGTTTCACCTTTGGTCACGGAGCTCTGGGATACGGCAATATCCGCCACTTTCATACCAAGCTGAAGCTGGGCGCTTTCAAATGAATAATGCGTTCTCGTCGATGCTTCAAAAAAAAGATTGGCCGCAAGTGCTTTCGACAAGGGAAGCTGCCAATCTTTGAATTCGTTATCGAATAATAAAGCATCATCGAGGATCTGTACAATATCCTTCGCGGTAAGATCACGCATGGACAATAAGGAATGTCTGTTCATATAGTCCTCCGTCTTCTCAAAAAAAGGAAGAAAGCAGTTTCTGCTCAGATTCCTTTTTCTCTGCTGTGATTATACAGTAGTATCGCAGGATTTCAATACTCAGATTCATGAAAATATTTTCATGTGATTTATTTGACTTTTGCGTGCGGATGTGCGTGGTTCACCACCTGTTTCAGCCGGTCTTCGGTCACATGCGTGTAGATCTGCGTCGTGGACAGACTCTCGTGCCCGAGCAGTTCCTGCACGATCCTCAGATCCGCCCCGTTGTCCAGCATATGCGTCGCAAAGCTGTGGCGGATCATATGCGGGTGCACATGAACGGAAAGGCCCGCCCTCTCTCCGGCTTCCTCGCAGATATTCTGGATGCTGCGGGAGGACAGCGGTGTTCCCCGCTGCGACACAAAGGCAATGTCGTGATCTTCCTTCACGAATAACGGCCTTGCTTCGCTCAGATAGTATTCCAGAAGCTGCGCTTCCCGAGGATAGAACGGAATCATCCGCTCCTTGCTTTCCTTTCCGAGCACGGTAAGAAACCGTTCGGACAGATTGATCCGGGATACCTGCAGGGATGCGCATTCGCTGACACGCAGTCCGCAGGCATACATCGTTTCAATCACGCAGCGGTCCCGCACCTGAACCGGATCGCTCAGATCAAACTGCGACAGCATCGTCTCCATCTGATCGAAGGTCAGAAACTCCGGCAGCTTCCGCCTGCCGGAAGCGCCGTGCACCCCGTGCATCGGATTGTTTTCAATGCCGTACTGCCGGTAAAGATATTTATAGAATGAGCGCAGTGCCGACAGATGCCGGGAATAGCTGGCGTTGGACAGCTTTGTTCCGGTGATTTTTCCGCTGCGCAGCTCCGTCACATAGGCGCTGATATCGTTTCTTGTCACATCATTCAGCGAAGGTATCTCCTGGGCTTCCACATATTCCAGAAAATGCGTCACATCCCGCCGGTAGGCGTCGCGGGTATCATCGGACCCGGTGCGCGACAGCGAAATATGGTTCAGGAAACCTTCCAGCTCTTCTTCATAGCGCATGGGTACGGATCAAATCCTCAATGATCGGAAGCGACTGGGCGGAATAAGCCGCCTTGCGGTCCTTCTTCTTCACGTATGCATCCAGATGGAAGATGCCGAAATTGGCGTTCATCGGCTGGAAATTCTGCGGATCGGCGTGCGTGATGTAATGCTGCATGGCGCCGATCATCGTTTCCGGACCGGGAACGCAAAGTTTTTCGCCCTTAATGTAATGGGCCATATTGATGCCCGCCAGCATGCCCGAAGCGGCGCTTTCGATATATCCTTCCACGCCGGTCATCTGTCCGGCGAAGAACAGATCATCCCTGACTCTGGACTGGGTGGTTTCCCGCAGGCAGTTCGGAGCGTTGATATAGGTATTCCTGTGCATAACGCCGTAGCGGACAAACTCGCAGTTTTCCAGTCCGGGAATCATCCGGATCACTTCTCTCTGCGCCGGCCAGGTCAGATGCGTCTGGAAGCCGACGATGTTGTAGAGACTGGCTTCGGCGTTGTCCTGGCGCAGCTGCACGACCGCATAGGGACGCTCGCCTTCCCGCTCCAGTCCGACCGGCTTCAGCGGACCGTACAGCAGGGTCTGCCGGCCGCGCTTTGCCATAACTTCAAACGGCATGCAGCCTTCGAAATAAACTTCTTTTTCAAACTCCCGGATGCCGACGGTATCCGCCGTGATCAGCGCCTCATAGAACCGGTTGAATTCATCCTCGCTCATCGGGCAGTTGATATAGTCGGCCGTCCCCTTGTCATAGCGGGACTTCCGGTAGGCTTTGCTCATATCGATGGATTCCGCGGTGACAATCGGCGCTTCGGCGTCATAGAAATAGCAGTATTTTTCATCCAGAAGTTCTCTGACCGGCTTCATCAGCGCTTCGCTCGTCAGCGGTCCGGTCGCAATGATCACCGGGCCGTCCGGTATGGCGTCCATCTCGCATGATTCAAAACGGATCAGCGGGTGCGCCTTCAATGCTTTTGTGACATCTTCGGAGAATTTCACGCGGTCCACCGCCAGCGCGCTGCCGGCAGGCACTTTGTTCTTATCAGCGTTCTCCATGATCACGGAGCCGATCATCCGCATTTCCTGCTTGAGCAGACCGACCGCATTGGTCAGGGCGTCCGAGCGCAGGGAGTTGGAACATACCAGCTCGGCAAATGTATCGCTGACGTGCGCCGGGCTTTTCTTCTGAGGCTTCATATCGATCAGACGTACCGGTATGCCGCGCTTTGCCAGCTGCCAGGCGGCTTCGCTTCCGGCCAGTCCCGCTCCGATTACCGTGACTTCCGTCATTTCGCTTTTCTCCTGCCGCGGGCAGTTCCGGACGCGCTCTTCGCAGCCGTTTTCCCCTTGGCCTTCGGCACGATTTCCTCACCGTCCAGTGTTTCCATGTGACGGCACTTCGGGAAATTCGAACAGCCGATGAAATAAGTTCCGTATCTGGACTTCCGCTTCAGCAGCTCGCTGCCGCATTTCGGACATGTTTTACCGGTCGGCTCGGGTTTTTCCTTTTCCTCACCGCCGAGCTGTCTGGTATAGCGGCAGGTCGGGAAATTGGAACAGGAAATGAACTTGCCGAAACGGCCGTTGCGGTAAACCAGTTCGCTGCCGCAGTCCGGACAGAGCTCTCCGACCTTTTCCGGCTGGACCTTTTCCATCTTTTCATATGCTTCATCGAGCAGCGGCGTGAACTTGTTCCAGAACTCCTGCAGAACTCTCAGCTCATCCGCGTTTCCTTCCGCAATGCCGTCCAGCTCCGACTCCATCATCGCCGTATATTTCGTATTGATGATCGAGGAGAAATACTGGTCCAGCTTCTCCACCGTCAGGATGCCCTGCTCGGTCGGGAAGAATACCTTGGTCTTGGATTTCGGCGTGCTCGGCTTCAGCTCGGTATAGCCTCTTGCCTGAATCGTATCGATGATCATCGCATAGGTGGAAGGCCGGCCGATGCCGTCATCCTCCATCTGCTTGATCAGACGCGCTTCCGTATATCTTGCGGGCGGTTCGGTGAAGTGCTGGTTTTTCGTCAGCTCTTTTGCCGTCAGCTTTTCGCCTTCGCTCAATTGCGGCAGGACGGTATCCTTGCTGGCGTAATAATCGCCGTATACCTTCAGCCAGCCGTCGAATTCCATCCGGCTGCCGCTGGCGTTGAAATCATAGCCGTTCTGGGAAATCACGATGCTTTCCCCGCTGAACTTTGCGGCGGACATCTGGGACGCCAGCGCTCTGGCATAGATCAGCTTATACAGACGGTACTGCTCGTTTGTCAGATACTGCTTAATGCTTTCCGGATCATGGTCAAGATTTGTCGGACGAATCGCCTCATGCGCATCCTGGGCGTTGGCGTCGACCTTTGCCTTATAGAATCCGGCGTACTCCTTTCCGTATTCGGACATGATCCTGTTTCTTGCGGAAGCCATGAACACATCGGACAGACGGTTGCTGTCGGTACGCATATAGGTGATCAGACCTTCTTCCCCGTTTCCGAGATCAATTCCTTCATACAGTCTCTGGGCAACGGACATGGTCCGCTTTGCCGAGAAATTCAGCTTTGTGGAAGCTTCCTGCTGCAGCGTGGAAGTGATGAACGGACGGAACGGCGCGACCGATTTTGTCGTCGGCCTGATTGAGGAAACGGTAAACTCGCCGAGGCACGCCTGATAGGCTTTTTCCGCCTCTTCCCCGTTATGGATCTCGGCCTTTTCACCGTTGATCTTTGCAAGGCTTGCCGTGAACTCTTTTCCGTCCTTGCGGAACTTCGCATCGAGCGTCCAGTACTCTTCCGGCTGAAAAGCCTGAATTTCCTTTTCCCGCTCCACAATCAGCTTCAGCGCAACCGACTGCACGCGGCCGGCGGACTTGGATTTGATTTTGTTGTTGAGCAGCTTGGAAAGCTTGAAGCCGATGATTCTGTCCAGGATTCTTCTGGTCTCCTGGGAATGCACCAGATCCATATCAATCGCCCGCGGCTGGGCAAACGCATCGATTACGGCGTCATGCGTGATTTCATGGAACGTCACGCGGTCCGCGGCGTTTTCATCCAGTTCCAGCACTTCGGCAAGATGCCAGGATATCGCTTCTCCCTCACGGTCAGGGTCGGTTGCCAGATATACTTTATCGGCCTTCTTTGCCTGTTTCTGAAGATCTTTGACAACATCCTGCTTGTCTTTCGATACGGCATAGGTCGGCACAAAACCGGCGTCGATATCGACACCCAGTCCGTCTTTTCCCTTGATGGCCAGATCGCGGATATGTCCCTTGCTGGAGACAACCGTGTAATCCGGTCCCAGATATTTCTGAATCGTCTTCGACTTGGAAGGCGACTCGACAATCACAAGATTCTTCATAATGTTACCTCTCATGCTTCAAGCGTTACCTAGAATAGCGCAAATAACGTGATGTTTGCAAGATGTCTGAATCAATGCAGAAAATCATCCAGCTGAGCCGGATCATACAGCATATTGGCTCCCTGCTGGATCAGCAGGCTGCATCCCCCGCCTTCCTCACTGCCGTAAGGATACGGAACGCACCAGATTTCCCGGTTCAGCGCAAGTCCCTCATTGACCGTTAACATCGTTCCCGATTTCAGGGCCGCCTGGCTGACCACAATCCGTTCGCTCAATGCCGCAAGGATCCGGTTGCGCCAGGGGAAGTGCTCTTTCCTGACGCCGGTATCATACGGATATTCGCTCAGGATCAGATGCTTCTGTGCCATGATCCGGTACAGCTGTTCATTCTCTTTCGGATAATGGGTCTTCAGCCCGCTGCCGGTAACCCCGATCGTGCTGCCTCCGGCTTCGATCGCACTCCGGTGCGCTTCGCCGTCCGCGCCTTTGGCAAGGCCCGATACAATCACATATCTGCCGGCGAGCCTGCGGACAATTTCATGCGTCATCTTTCTTCCGTATTCACTCAGGCTGCGGGATCCGATGACGGTAATGCTCTGCCGTTTCAGCAGGGAAAGATCCCCCTGATAAAACAGCACCCAGGGCGGATAGCGCAGGGCTTTCAGCTGCTCGGGATAATCTTCATCAAGCACCGTAATATAGCCGGTGGGAATCGTGCACGGCAGCGGCGCTCTGCGCTGTGCCAGTGCTTCGGCAATTCTGCTCCAGTCGCCGTGGTACATACAGGAATATGCCGCAAGTGTTTCTGAGTCTGTCATCTCAAATACCCTCCTACTATTCCTATACGCTTTTTTTCTCAGTTTCCCCCGAAAAGATCGAGTTTCGGCTGATAAACTGCCACCGGAGCGAAGCTTCTGCGGTGAATCGGCGTGATTCCGTACTTCGCGATCGCCTCCATATGCTGTTTGGTGCCGTACCCCTTGTTCTTTGCAAAACCGTATTCCGGATACAGGAGATCATACTCCTTCATCAGCCGGTCGCGGTAAACCTTGGCAAGAATCGAAGCCGCCGCAATGGATACGCTTTTCTGATCCCCTTTGACCAGGGAAATGCATTCCCTGTCAATCTCCAGCGGCATGGCGTCGGTCAGCACGGCGCCGCTGGGAATGGTCTGTGCAATTTCGGTAAATGCAAGCTGGTCCGCGCGGTAAATATTGTACTGATCGATTACTTCGCGGGGAACGATATCGATAAACCAGTACAGCGCATTTTCGGTAATAACATCGAAAAGCTCTTCCCTTTTCTTTTCGGAAAGCGCCTTGGAATCATAGATTTCCGGATGCTCATACCAGGGCTCAAACACCACCCCGGCGACCGTCAGCGGTCCGGCCAGCGGTCCCCTTCCGGCCTCGTCGATGCCGAGCACCGTCAGTCCTTTTTCCCAGAAATCATGCTCATATTCATTCGGACATGTTTTATTCCGCTTCATCGGGTTTCTCCAATGTCAGTCTGCCGTATCTGGATTTCCGCAGCTCGTGCAGGAACATATCCGCCGCCCGCTCCGTATCCGGTTCATCTCCCGGCTTCATCAGATGCCGCTTCAGCGCGGCGGCCTTCAGCACCTCTTCCTTCGTGCATCCGGCTTCACATTCAAATTCCTTTTCCAGAAGTCCGGGATACATCTTCTGCAGATCCGCAATCACATATAAGGCAATCTGGGACGTATTCAGGATGTCCTCATTCACCGATCCGAGTGCCGCCAGCAGAACGCCGGTGCGCTCATCTTCAAACTTCGGCCACAGCACGCCCGGCGTATCCAGCAGCTCCAGCTTTTCATCCGCATGGATCCATGAAAGGCTTCTTGTCACGCCCGGTTTGTCCGCGGTTTTTGCCCGGTTCTTTCCGGCGATCCGGTTGATCAGCGTGCTTTTGCCCACGTTCGGAATACCGCAGGCCATCGCCCGCATCGCCCGCGGACGGATGCCTCTTGCGATCATGCGCTCGCGCTTCTTTTCCGTCAGTTTCAGGCAGGCCTGGATCACCTTCTGCTTTGCCCGGTGGTCATTCAGCAGATCCAGCGTCATTGCCGTCTGGTTTTCGGACGTCAGCTTTTCAATCCAGGCTTCGCTCATCTCAGGATCCGCCAGATCGCTCTTGGAAAAAACAATCAGACGCGGCTTTTCCCCGATCATCTGGTCCAGCATCGGATTGCGGGAAGCACGGGGAATCCGCGCATCGCGGATCTCGATCACCATATCCACCTGCTTCAGCGCATTCTGCATATCCCTGCGGGCTTTTTCCATATGCCCGGGATACCACTGGACTGCTACCATGATTTCACTCCGAAATCCGCAAACGGATAAAGGATCACAGCGCCCTTGCAGCGGATCTGCGAACGGTCAAAAGGACCGTAGAAACGGGAATCCTTGCTGTTGGGACGGTTGTCGCCGAGACAGTAATATTCATCTTCACCGAGTGTGATCTCATCCACATCCGCCATGAATACGCCGCTGTAGGAGGAGCGGTATTCCGTATCCAGGAAATTCTCCTCAACCGCTTCCCCGTTGATATAAAGGGTTCCGCTGCGGTAGGCAACGGTTTCACCGGGCAGTCCGATGATCCGCTTGACCAGATACTTCTGCTCTTCCTTTATATAGATAATGGCAATGTCAAACCGGTTCAGATCATGCATGCGCACGCTCAGAACATTCGCGATGCCGAGAGCGTCCGACTCCAGTGTCGGATACATGGAAGATCCTTCCACGCGGATCGGACGGATCAGAAAATTTACGGTCACAAATGCAATGACCATGCTGGTGCCGATCGTTTTGATCAGTTCAATTGCTTCCGTCTTAACGGCAGATGTAATACTTTTCTTTTCATTCATATCCGATATCTTAAATCAAAGGCAAAAAAAAGAGAAGGTTTTCCTTCTCTCTTTTCCCAAATTAACGATCTTCCTTAATACGGGCATTCTTAGCGGACAGACCCTTCAGGTATGTCAGCTTCGCACGGCGGACCTTACCTCTGCGGACAACCTCGATACGGTCAAGTACCGGGCTGTGAACAGGGAATGTTCTCTGAACGCCGATGCCGTTGGAAATCTTACGGACGGTGAATGTCTCGGAGATACCGCCGTTGTTGCGGCCTACGCATACACCTTCAAACATCTGGATACGTGTTTTGCTGCCTTCGTGAATACGTACATAAACCTTCAGCGTATCACCGGGCTTGAACTGCGGAACATCTGTACGGAGCTGTTCCTTTGTGATCTTGTTTACGAGATCAAGTTTCATGTTATTACTCCTCCTGTAACCGATTGATCTGTCTGCTCTTAGTCACGAACCGGCCAGCGGAACAGAAGACGCGCTCGACTTGCGCATTAGGGATAATAACACAGAACTGTACGGTTATGCAAACATTTATTGCCTGATCCATCCGAATTTCAGACAGGCGTTGCGGATTCCGTCATCAACATTCGCATCGGTGACATAATCCGCCTTTTCTTTCAGTTCCGGTTTCGCATTGCCCATGGCGATGGAAGTCCATGCCGGATCAAACATGACCAGATCATTCAGATCATCCCCGAATACCACCGCATCGCAGAGATCCGCATTCAGGTGCCTCAGCATCCGGATGATGCCGTCTTTTTTCGCATCGTACTGGAACACAACGTAATTCCGCGAAAGTCTCAGATGACCGAGCTCATTGATCCATTCCGGTTCATTTTCCGCAGTGCATGCAAGATAGATCTTCAGAATGTCTTCCGCTTCATAATCATATTCCGGTTCATACAAGTAGGTTGTCAGTTCCTTCCTGAGACCCGCCTGTTCCAGAAAGCGGTAATCGCGCATTACGACGCTGTCGCTGTCGCGCCGCATCACAACCCAGCCGATCCCTTCCGCATCCGCATGTCTCAGAATCCGGACCGCTTTCTCATGATCCAGCGGCTGATTTTCAATCAGCACGCCGTCGATGACCAGCGCGCCGCCTCCGCAGCAGACAATATTGTCAATACCGACAGATTCCGCAAAGCCCTTTGTTTTGTAATATGCCCTGCCGGTCGCAATTGCCGTAAAATGGCCGGCTTCCTGCAGCTCATGTATTGCCTGCCTGGCCGAAGGAACAACCCGGTGGGTACGGTTGTCGGTCAGTGTTCCGTCAATATCAAAGAAGAAATATCTGCGTCTCATATCAAAACCTTTTCCGTCCTTACCAGATCCCCGTCCGCTTCCATGCGGATCACAAAATCAAAGCGGTCATGCGCAATGCACATCGCAAAGTCGCCCTGCGGGAATACATCCTGCTGAGATGGATCGAAGAATTTCTTTCCTTCGGTATATTTCAGGTTTTCCGCCTGCTCTGCGATATCTTCCAGCGGATGTCCTTCCAGGATGGAGCGGATATATTCCGCGCATAATACATCTTCTTCCGTATCCTTCTGTCCTTCCCATCCCATGCACACCAGCGAAACAATATCCGGATTCTTTTGTTTCAGATACCGGGCAATCGCCGAAGCGTTGAGCAGACTGCCGGAAAGGATCTCATCCGCACCTGAGGCAAGAGACACGCCCTGGGTGCCGGCGCTGGTGGTATGGACTACGGTCTTTCCACGGATCTTTTCCGGATTGACGGTGGAGGGAGAATTGCCGAAATCAAATCCGGGAAGAATCTTCCCGTGGCGCTCCCCGATCAGAACATAATCGGGATGTTCCTGTTTCAGACGGTATGCTAGAACCAGATCCGCAGCCGGATAAATCATTTCCGCACCCCATTCATACAGCCACGTCTCCAGAGAAAAAGCACGGAACACATCAATGATCACGGCGGTGCCTTCCGCCATTGCCGCGCCTTCCTTCAGATGCAGTATCCTGATCTCCATCGCTCAATACCCCTCATATTCTTCCAGGCGTTCCCTGGTTTTTTTCAGTTTTGCGGCAAGCTGCTTCGTTCTCTGCTTATACGCAGCCCGCTCAATCAGAAAGAGCGTGATACCGATCACGCCGAATATATAATGACCGAGGATGTCCATGAACGAATGAAATGCGATATTTCCCGTACTGATGGAATATCCGTCGATACAGAACTGTATGAGCAGAATAATAATCCCTGTAATTCCCAGCATTGTTTCCCCCTGAGCAGATTGACATCATTCTAGCTCATTCTCAGCCAAAGGGAAAGTTTGCGGCTTTTTATCACGGAAAACGGGAAGCATTCCGCCTCCCGCATTTCCTTTATCCGCCGGATCTCATATTCTCCGGCGGATATACCGCTTTGATCAGTCTGCTTCTTTTCACCAGATGATCCATCACGCCGTACCAGTATCCGGCAGTATCACGCCGTATGCCTGTTCTGCGGGCGCATTCGGATATGCTGTACCGGTTTACCATGCAGTCGATGATCCGGACACACTCTTCCGGAGTCACGTCGTAATCCGCATGGGAATACGGGTCGATGGTCTGAAGCCACAGCAGGCTCGGTTCAATGTTTGCAAAATGCAGTGCCATAATGATCACCTCCACAATGATCATAGAACCGCTTCAGAAAAACGCTGTACCGTATATGGTACAGCGCAGTATTTTTCAGAGGCATTCGCCGTTGGTTTCAATCACCTTTTTATACCAGGCAAAGGAATCCTTTTTATAACGCTTCAATGTTCCGCTGCCGGCGTCATCCACATCGACATAGATGAAGCCGTAGCGTTTGGACATCTGCCCGGTGGAGCAGCTGATCAGATCAATGCAGCCCCACGGCGTATAGCCCATGACATCCACTCCGTCGATATCAATCGCATCCGCCATGGCATCGATATGTTTCCGGAAATAGTCAATGCGGTACGGATCATGTACCTGTCCGTCCTCGAGCACATCCTTTGCGCCGAGTCCGTTTTCCACCACCAGAATCGACTTGTGATAGCGGTTGTAAAGACGGTTGAGCGTAAAGCGGAAGCCGACGGGATCAATCATCCAGCCCCATTCGCTCTTTTCCAGATGCGGGTTTACAACCGTTCTGGACATATTGCCTGCGGTTGTTTCCAGACCCTTCTCATCCGCCACGGCGATCTGAGTCTGGTAATAGCTGATTGCGATATAGTCCGCTTTTCCCTCTTCAAGGATCTGCAGGTCGCCCTCCTGCACGGGAAGCTCAATGCCCTTCCGCTTCAGATCCTTCAGCTTGTATTCGGGCAGATAGCCGCGCATCATCACATCGGAGTAATAATCCGCATAGAAATTGTCCCTGATCAGTCCGGCCATCACATCCTCCGGTTTGCAGGAATACGGATATGCCGGAGACTGGGCGATCATGCAGCCGACTTTCAGATCCGGATAATGTTCATGCGCATAGATCACCGCTTTTGCGGCTGCCAGGAACTGGTGATAGCTCGCCTGTTCCACCAGGGCAATATCATTTGTGAACACGCCGGCATTGATGAATCCGGAATGCACGGAGCTGTTGATCTCATTGAAGGTCATCCAGTACTTTACCTTATCGTGGTACCGGTCGAAGATTGTCCGCGCATATTTTTCAAACAGATCCACCGCTTTCCGGGACGCGAAGCCGTTGATCCGGTATGTCATTTCCAGCGGAATCTCATAATGGGACATCGTCACCACCGGCCGGATCCCGTACTTCAGACATTCATCGAACACATTGTCGTAGAACTTCAGGCCGGCCTCATTCGGTTCGCTTTCAAATCCGGTCGGATAGATTCTCGACCAGGCTATGGACATCCTGTAGCACTTAAATCCCATCTCCGCAAACAGGGCGATATCTTCCTTATAGTGATGATAGAAATCGATAGCCTGCCGGTTCGGATAGTATTCATCCTCCAGCACAGCCGGAGATGCATCATCCGGGTAAGTATCCATCTTAAAGGCAACGGAAGCGCCGTCTTCCCCCTGCTTTGTCCAGGTCACCATGCGCAGGGATGCGAGATATTTTTTAAACTGCTCTGGAATGCTGGGAATATCACAGGTATGTCTGCTGAGGCCGCCGCAGGTCAGCGTATCGGTTACGCTCAGGCCTTTTCCGTCTTCGCGATATGCGCCTTCGCACTGATTGGCTGCGGTCGCACCGCCCCACAGAAAGTTTTCGGGAAATCTGCTCATAATCATTTCACTCCTGTCTTCTTTTTACATAATTCATCAAAAGCGGCAGTATGATCCTGCCGCTTTGCTTTATCTGTCAGTCTGCTTCAGCCGCGCTCATGGCAGCTTCGTCTCTGCAGAGCTTTGCGTCGTATGCCTTCAGGAACGGCAGATACAGGAATGTATCCGCGACAAGGCACAGTGTCGGGCCGACAACGCCGAGGATACTGCCGGTCATCAGCGGGCCGAGGATGAAGAACGGCATGAATGTATTGAAGGATGCACCGGTCGGTACGAACAGTCCGATCTTGTACAGAATCATCAGGATCAGCAGGTTCATCAGCGGTGCCAGCAGATAAGGCACGGCCAGGAACGGGTTCAGAATGATCGGCATGCCGAATACCAGCGGTTCGTTGATATTGAAGAGACTGGAAGGCAGTGCCAGTTTGCCAAGCGCCTTGAGCTGCTCGGATTTGACAAGCTTCGTATTCATCAGAAGGTTCATGCCCAGCGTAGCTCCGCCTCCGCCGATCAGGCAGATGAATGTGGCGATTGCCCATTCCGGATGCGGGCACGGTACGCCGGCCGCAAATGCAGCGAGATTTTCGGCGTTGACAACGCTCATGATCGGAGCGAAGGCAACATAGGCAACCATGCCGCCGTGGATGCCGAACAGCCAGAAGAAGCTTGTGGCCAGCATCTTGACGATCAGTCCTGCCCAGCCGCCGCCGACTGCCATCAGCGGAGTCTGAATCAGTCCGTAAATGAAGTTCTGCGCCGTCTCGAAGGATGTCAGGCTGAAGCCGTAGCGGATCAGCAGGAAGACAAGGAATGTCAGACCGCCGGGAATCAGACTTGCGAACATGCCGGAAACATTGGGCGGAACGGAGTCGGGCATTTTAATGACCCAGCCTCTGTCCAGGAAGAAGACATACAGTCTTGCGGCAAGCATGCCGGTGAAGATGGCCAGGAACATGCCTCTTGCGCCGATAACCCCGGCAGGAATAATGCCGTTTGCCATCAGGGACTGCGTACGGTCGGCGGAATAAACCATTCCGGAGAACGGTGTCAGAAGCAGGAAGCATCCCAGTCCGACAAGAGCGGCGGAGAAGCCGTCTCTGTTGAAGCTTTTGGCTGTCTGGTATGCCATGGAAAGCACAACGTAGAGTGCGATGGCATCGGTTGTGATGGTAACCGGAATGGAGAGCAGATCTCCGAGTCCGGAGGATGCGAGGAATGCTGTCCACGGTCCGAACGGGATCGATTTCAGCAGTGTAAACAGTGAACCGCAGATTGTGATTGCCGTGATTCCCATGAAGCCGTTCATCAGGACTTTCATGTAGCGGGTGTTGGTGAATTCCGTGATTTTCTGAATTGCGTTATCCATATTCAGAACCCCCTTTTCTTTACACCCATAGAATGCCACAGCATCCAAACCCTTTCCTTATCAGAACAGTTCCCTCTGAAGGGAACTGTTACAGCAGAGAAAACACGATTGTGCGGAATACCAGCATCACCGCCATGACAAGCGAGATGGGAATTGCCGTAAAAAGCATAAAGTTGCGGTCGGCAACACGATGGAAGATTTCCGTATAATACTTCTCCGTTATTTTCAATCCCCCAAGGATAAGATTCACAAACAGGCACCCCGCCGCGAGAGTAAAAGGAAGATACGGCAGAGACCAGTACCGGATTTCCGCAACCCTGCCCGAAACCGAAAAAGCATCTTCCGCATAGGCAATATCATGACGGAACGGCGTGAGAACCAGCAGTACCAGCAGACCGGACAGAAGACCGGCCATCCTGCTTTCGCCTCTCTGCCGAAAGAGCGCATACCCAAGTGCCGGCAATGCATAAAGGCTGATGATTCCGGTGGTTGTGCAGAAAATCTCGTGCATGATCAGACTGCCGGACAGTTTCGAAACAGCCTCCGCACAGATGCCCGCGGCAATCAGCGGCGAGATCATGATCAGCGTATCAAGGAGGCTGTGCAGTGTATCGGAACGGGATGGCGCCTTCTTATCGCCGAGCGCCCTGACAATGTTCTCATATGTTTCTTCCGTCTTCTGGAATGAAATCATTGTATCCGCCAGAATCAGACACTCCGCCCCATGCTTTTCAGCTGTTTCCTCCGCTTTAGCCAGACGGTCTTTGACCTGCGGCGTCAGGATGACATAATCCGCCCATTCCATATGCTTTTCAGCATCCGCGGCGCCTGAGGAACGGAAGCTGTATTCCTGTTTCCTCTGCTGCGCAGTCATATTCAGTTTTCTTGCCAGGATACCGGATGTCAGTCCCTGGATACAGATAATCAGTATGTTTTTCATGAGTTCATGCACGCCGTCAGTTCTTCCGCACACGGATTGTTTTCCAGGCGTTTCAGCAGTCTTCTGTCACAGGCTGTTTTCGTAATGCCGTCGATGATCCGCAGCCGCTGCGGATCGTCCGCAGATGTGGACACAAAGAATACGAACCGGACTTTCCCGTTTTCCCACCGCACCGGTTTCTTCAGAATATATACCAGCAGAACGGTCTGTTCCGGCAGACAGTCATACGGATGCGGCAGAGCGCATTCATTGCCGATTTCCGTCGCCGACATTTCCTCCCGCTTCACAAGATTCTCATACAGCGCTTCCGCACTCGCAAAATACTGTCCCGCCCGTTCCGCAATATCCTTAAGGATTTCTTCCCTGTTTCTGAACTGCACTCCGGAAATGATCTGCCCGTCCGAAATGATACCCGTCCGCTTTTCCGCTTCGTGTTCCAGGAATTCACGGATTCTCCCGCTGCTTGCCGTATCAAGGGAAGGATGGATCAGAATAACGGGAATCGCGGTTTCAAACGGTATGGCAACAGTCGAAAAGATGCACCGGTAGCCGCTCAGGTCCCTGTCGCGCAGAGCAACGGATGAACCGAAATCAATATTTGCGGCATCCAGTCCGAATTCATGGACCAGCTGATATTGCAGTATTCTGGCGGTTCCCCTGCCGGTGGAGCATACCAGCAGATACCTGTTTTCCTTCTTCTGTTCACTACGGTTCTCGGATTCCAGATTGCTGAGCTCGAGGGAAAAGTGCATCGCCAGATAGCTGCATTCCTGATTATTCATATCATATCCGTATGCCTCACGGATCACTTCACCGGCAACCAGAGCCAGATCATATCCCATGGTCATTTCCCTGCGTACCTGCTCAAACAGCGGATTCTCCTGCGGGATATGATATTTCAGCCGTATCAGCATCGGCTGCAGATGCAGTGCCAGGTTGACTATCAGATCAAAGCGGCCTGTCAGATCAATTCCTTTGACTTCCCGGATCCGCTCAAGGATCTGATGCGTCAGTTCCATCACATTCTCATCCAGCTCGCTGTTTTCCGTAATCACTTCCTTGCCCAGAAGATGCAGAAGAACGTAATTCACCTCTTCCTGCGGAATATCCACATGGAAATCTTCAGAAATCCGGGCAATCAGTTCATGAGCGATTTTCTCCTGCACCGGATAAGACTGATTCAGCACGATCGGTTCCATAATAAACTGATTCTCGTGCACACGCTTCACGGTAATCAGAAGATGATAAACAAGATTATTGAAATTCAGATCCGAAATTTCATAATCATTCTCCTGCAGTATTTCATACAGTGCTTTCTGCATCTTCTGTTCCGAATGGGTATCTTCCATTTCACCTGTCAGCGACCTTGCATAGCACAGCCGCTTATTCTTTTCGGATCCATCAATCCGTATTCCGTATTTCGGCCGTGCTGTCAGTTCCAGATCAAACCCGGCAAGTTCTTCCTTGACTGCTTTGATGATTCTGTCCATTGCGGTCCGGGAAACGAAAAACTGATCGGCAAGATCGTCAATGCGGACATAATCGTTCCGGTTAAGAAGATCATAAAGAACTTCTTTCTTCATCTCTTCCGAGGCATCGCTGCCGCTGAATGCGGCGGAAAACGCGCTGCTGTCATGGATGATCAAACGGACGTCCCTGCGGAATGAGCTTTCCAGCGAGAAACCTTCCGCTCTGTTCTCAGGTGCGCTCTCTTTCAGAATCTGACGGATATAGCGGGGTGTGAATCCGGTACGTTCCGCCAGTTCCTGTACCGGAAGCGCCGCATTTTCCGCAGACAGAATTCTGACAATTTCCTTTACCGAGTCTTTCATATTTTTATTTTAACGCGCTGAACGGGACATCCGCACATCTGAAGTTCAATCCCGTCATTTTTCTCAGGAAAGCAGACGATTGTCTGAGAGAGAAATCTTTCTTCACTTTCCGAAAAAAAGAATATCCTTATCAGATACAGGATATTCTCTGCTTCTTCTGAATCGCCGGAATCACCTCCCGGTTCTCTTCTTTTCATATTTCTGAAGGTATTTCAGCGGTTTCTGTTCTCATTGATCCGCATCTTTATCAGAGATGATTTTCCCAATCTCTTCCGGAGTGAATTCGGGATACCCATCACAGACAGCCTGAATCGCCTGTTCAGATGATCCGGTCAGTTCAAACAGTGCTTCGTACATTTTTGCCGCATTCTCTCTTTTCACTTCCATGAGACCTTCGGCATAACCTTCTGCATAACCTTCAGCTCTTCCAATCTCTTTCCACTCGAGTTCATGCTGTTTCATTTCCATACAGCGTACCTTCTCTCAGTCTGCAAAATCTTTATTGCACTGCAATACTCTCATTCATCTCTGATGACAGGATACTTCTGATCTCTTCAGCGGTGAATTCGGGATACTTATCGCAGACAGCACGGAAAGCATTTTCTGCAGATCCTGTCATTTCAATCCCTGCCGCATACAGGTTCATCATTCCGCGTCTGCGTTCTTCTGCTTTTCCCTCAGCCAGTCCTTCAGCTTTACCTTCTGCCAGTCCTTCAGCTTTTCCTTCAGCCAGTCCTTCAGCCTTTCCTATCTCTTTCCACTCAAGTTCATGCTGTTTCATTTCCATATAGCGTACCTTCCATTCCGGATTTCTGCTGTAGTACTGTACGCTTTTATCAATTGCTTCAACGAACTCGTCAGTACCGTCATTATCCCCTGTCAGAACATAATCACAGAACGGCACAAGCTCCGGATACTGCTCCCTGTTTTTTCCGGAACAGTTCAGATATATCGTATATCTCTCGTCATCCAGTACTTTTCCCGTCTCAAGACATACCGTCCTGTATGTGTATACCATTATATCATCCCCGATCATGTCTTTCGGACTGATTATGATCACGTATGTTGCTTTCAGATTGCTGTAATACCTGTCGATTTTATTCAGCTGTCTCATATCGTTCATGGAATGATAGTATCTTCCCCTTTTCGGCATGAAGTCACTTCCCCTCACCTGCATCTCAACGATATACACAACGCTTCCGTCTTCGGCGCAGATATCCAGACGGATCCCTTTCAGCAGCGGATCTTCATCAACCGTTCTTTCCCTGATGATTGTCAGTCCTTCCAGGGAAACATCCGGCAGGATCCGTTTCAGAAGCTCCCTCAGTTTTTTCTCATCTTCAAAGACAGTTGTGAACATGAAGTTATTCTGCAGCGATATTTTGATCTTTTCAGTCATCTGATTTACCATCCTTCTGTTAATAACATTTGCCAGAAAAATCAAAAACCACCTGGGCAGCATAAAAAAATTTCACTTTTTTCATCAATACAGCAAAAACCGTTTGATTATTGCCTCATATTTCAAAACTTCAAATGATAAGAGATGCTAAGACACAAAAAGATGAAGAACTTCAGCTTCATCTTTTCTTCAATATAAGACTAGGGTTGTTCACTGTGTCACTCCATGTCCAGAGGAACCTTATGCTTCGGCGCCGGGAATGCATGACTCAGCACATCCAATTCCTGTTCAGTGAACACAATTTCCGCTGCCTGACGGTTGCTTTCCGCATGCGCCGCTGTCGAAGCTTTCGGAATCGATATCACAAGGTCCTTCTGCATTGTAAATGCCAGCAGAACCTGCATGATTGTCAGTCCTCTGTTCTCCGCAATCTCTTTCAGTTCCGGAGAGCTGAGCAGTTTCTGTTTCAGTCTTCCGCCCTGTGCGAGCGGACAGTATGCCATCATCGGGATATGATGCTCTTCCAGCCATGGAAGCAGATCATACTCTACGCCTCTGCTTCCGAGATGATAAAGGACCTGATTCACCTGACACTGGTCTCCGTCTTTTACTCTGAGCAATTCCTTCATATCTGCCGTGTCAAAATTTGAAACGCCCCAGCGCAGAATCTTTCCCTGCTTTTTCAGTTCCTCCATGCACGCAACCGTTTCAGCAAGCGGTATGCTTCCCTTCCAGTGCAGAAGATACAGATCCAGATAATCCGTCCCCATCCGCATCAGACTATCCTCACAGCTTGCGAAAATATTGTTTCTGCCCGCATTCCATGGATATACCTTGGAAACAAGAAACAGTTTTTCACGCTCATACGGACTGATCGCATCACCGGTCAGCTCCTCTGCGGCACCATCGCCGTACATCTCTGCCGAGTCAATCAGCGTCATTCCGTGTTCAATGCCCCAGCGCAGTGTTTCAAGTTCACTATGATATTTTTGTCTGTTTTCGCCCAGGTTCCATGTTCCCTGTCCAAGCTGCGGAACAGCCGTTCCGTCTTTCAATAATACTGCCTTCATAAAACTTCCTTATTCCAATTTCATTCTAACCTGCCCGGCGGGGAAACAGATGAGATATGCACTTCGGTTTCTCTCATATTCAAAAAACCGGACACTTATGAGCATCCGGTTTATCTGACTAAGATTTAAGAATGATTATTTCTTAGCTGCTTTTTTTGTTGTCTTCTTAGCTGCTTTCTTCGGAGCAGGTGCGGGATCAGCGGACAGAGCCTTGACATTGTAGAATGCCTTCTTGCCTCTGTATTCAGCAACGCCGCCCAGTTCTTCTTCGATTCTCATCAGCTGGTTGTACTTCGCGATACGGTCTGTACGGCTCATGGAACCAGTCTTGATCTGGCCTGCATTGACACCGACTACCAGGTCAGCGATTGTTGTATCTTCTGTTTCACCGGAACGGTGGGAAACAACAGCTGTGTACTTGGCTTCCTTAGCCATTTCGATAGCATCCAGAGTTTCTGTCAGTGTACCGATCTGGTTAACCTTGATCAGAACGGAGTTAGCTGCGCCGAGTTCGATACCCTTCTTGATGAATGTTGTGTTTGTAACGAACAGGTCATCACCAACGAGCTGGATCTTGTCGCCGAGACGCTTTGTGAGTTCAACCCATCCGTCCCAGTCGTTTTCAGCAAGACCGTCTTCCAGGGAGATCAGCGGATACTTTTCGACCCACTTCTCATAGAGTTCGATCATGTCTTCACTGGACTTTTCGCCTTCGCCGGAACGAGCGAGGACATAGCATCCCTTATCTTCATCATAGAATTCAGAGGAAGCAGCGTCCATAGCGAAGCATACATCTGTGCCGGGCTTGTATCCTGCAGCTTCAACAGCTTCGAGCATCAGAGCCAGAGGGCCTTCGTTTCCGAGAGTTTCCAGAGGTCCGTTTCCGCCGGGAATGGAGGACGGAGCATAACCGCCTTCGTCACCTACAGCAGTGTTGTATCCATACTTCTTCAGGACTTTTGCCAGAGCGTGGAAGATTTCAGCACCCATACGGATAGCGCCGTGGAAATCTTTTGCGCCTACAGGCATGATCATGTATTCCTGTACGTCGGAAGCAGAATCAGCGTGCTTGCCGCCGTTCAGAACGTTCATCATCGGAACAGGGAGAACCTTTGCGTTTGCGCCGCCGATGTACTTGTACAGCGGTTCGCCGTAGAAGTCAGCTGCAGCTCTTGCGCAGGCCAGGGAAACAGCCAGAGTAGCGTTGGCGCCGAGGTTGGACTTGAACGGTGTGCCGTCGAGGTCGAGCATAACCTTGTCGATCGCTGTCTGATCTGTAACATCCATACCGAGAATTGCCGGAGCAATCTTTGTATTGACGTTTTCAACTGCCTTCAGAGTTCCTTTTCCGCCGAAACGTGTCTTGTCGCCGTCACGGAGTTCGATTGCTTCACGTTCACCTGTGGAAGCACCGGAAGGTACGATAGCGCGTCCCCAGGCGCCGGATTCTGTTGTGACTTCAGCTTCAACTGTCGGGTTTCCGCGGGAGTCGATTACTTCACGTGCATAAACACTTACAATGCTGGGCATATTGATTATTATCCTCCTTCAAATACCGAATGCATTATGATTCACGAAGGACAGACAGCTGCCTGTCCTTCGTAGAAACCAGATTTATTTTGTTGCGTCAATGATTTCCTTGAAGGAATCAACCTTCAGGGATGCGCCGCCGATCAGTGCACCGTCAATATCCGGGCATGCCATATATTCTTTGATATTGGTCGGCTTAACGCTTCCGCCGTACTGTACGCGGACTGCTTCAGCTGTAGCCTCGTCATAGAGGTCCTTCACAGTGTCACGTACGAGCTTGCAGCAGTTTTCAGCGATTTCCTGGTCAGCGCTCTTGCCTGTTCCGATCGCCCAGATCGGTTCATAAGCGATAACCATCTTCGCAACTTCCTCACCGGTCAGTCCTGCAAGAGAACCGGCAAGCTGGGACTTGATTACATTCGCTGTTTCGCCTGCATCATACTGAGCTTCTGTCTCACCGATGCAGAGAATCGGAATGATATTGTCCGCAAGCAGTCTCTTTGCCTTGGCAGCGCATGCAGCGTCTGTTTCAGCATAGTATGTTCTTCTTTCGGAATGGCCGATAATGCAGTAAGTAATACCGACTTCCTTCAGCATCGGAACAGAAACTTCACCTGTATAGGCACCGCTGTCCTTTTCGTTGCAGTTTTCAGCAGCGATGATCAGGTTCTTTGCGTTCTTTACGCATACGTCCAGATCAACATACGGTGCGCCGATACCGTAATCAGCACCTTCTTCACCGGTCAGAACAGCTTCGATTCCCTTCATAAATTCAAGAGCTTCAGAAGGTGTCTTGTTCATTTTCCAGTTGCCGACAATAATAGGTTTTCTAGCCATGTCTGATTATTTCTCCGGGATGATAGCTACACCCGGGAGCTCCTTTCCTTCCATATATTCCAGGGAAGCGCCGCCGCCCGTGGAAATGTGAGAGAACTTCTCAGCGAAGCCGAGGTTCTTGGCTGCGGAAGCGGAGTCGCCGCCGCCGATGATTGTTGTTGCGCCTTCGAGTTCAGCCAGAGTCTTGCAGACTTCAACTGTACCTACAGCGAAACGAGGATCTTCGAACACGCCCATCGGTCCGTTCCAGAAGACTGTCTTTGCGCCTTCGAGTTCTTTCTTGAAGAGAGCGATTGTTTCAGGACCGATATCGAGACCCATGAATCCTTCAGGGATTTCACCGGCTTTGACTGTCTTGATTTCTGTCGGGTTGGAGAAGTCGTTTGCAACAACTGTGTCAACCGGCAGGATCAGCTTGCCGGCACCCTTTTTCATGAATTCCTTAGCGAGTTCAACCTTGTCAGCTTCGAGCAGGGAAGTACCGATTTCGCCGCCCTGTGCCTTGGAGAATGTATAGGACATGCCGCCGCCGATGATAACCTTGTCAGCGATCTTGAGCAGGTTCTCGATAACACCGATCTTATCGGAAACCTTGGCACCGCCGAGGATTGCAACGAACGGTCTTGCCGGATCATTCAGTGCGCCGCCGAGCACGTTCAGTTCCTTTTCAACCAGGAAGCCGACTGCTGCAGGCAGATGTGTAGGAATACCTACTGTGGAAGCGTGAGCTCTGTGTACGGAACCGAACGCATCGCAGACGAACAGATCGCCCAGGGATGCCCAGTAAGCACCGAGTTCAGGATCGTTTTTGGATTCACCCTTTTCATAACGGGTGTTCTGCATCAGAACAATTTCGCCTTCCTTGAGGTTTGCGACTGCTTCTTCGAGTTCAGGGCCGCGGGTTGCATTGACAAACTTGACCGGTGCACTCTGCAGGGAAGCAAGGCAGTCAGCAACGATGCTCATATCGTTCTTTACCTTGTCTTCGTCTGTCTTAACCTTTCCGAGATGGCTGAGCAGGATAACCTTTGCGCCGTTTTCGGTCAGGTAGTTGATTGTCGGGAGTGCTGCACGGACACGATTGTCGTCTGTGATTACCCCGTTCTTGTGAGGGACGTTAAAGTCAACACGTACGATGACGCGCTTTCCCTTAACATCCAGATCTTTGACTGTTACTTTAGACATGAAGAATCCTCCTTTTTGCGTAACAATTATATCACCCGGCTATGATCCGCGTAAACGGACACAGGCTAATTTCGTGTACGGTTTCACAAATTTTTTCAGCCTGCTTCCGTGCAGAATTACCGCGTAATTTCATAATGATTTTTGTCACCGTTTACATCAGCCGCCAGACAAGCAGCGCAATCATTCCGATTCCGATGATCCCGGCTGAAACGGCCATCAGCGTCTGCCGTTCTTTCAGATATTTTACCACTATCCTG
Organism: Erysipelotrichaceae bacterium; assembly: GCA_015058875.1. Classification (GTDB taxonomy): domain Bacteria; phylum Bacillota_I; class Bacilli_A; order Erysipelotrichales; family Erysipelotrichaceae; genus Bulleidia. The sequence goes on from SVBN01000005.1 coordinate 43,792, forward strand.
GCTGTCAGAAACACCCAGAATACCGCAAGTATGACAGCCAGAGCCGTAAAGCTCAGTATTCCTGCGGACTGCAGCAGAATCAGTCCCAGCGCCGCGATGCCGATGACCAGGTTGAATTTCTTTTCATCCATATCAGTATATTTCCACCGCTCCGGGATAAATGCTCCAGACGTTTTTAAACTGCTGGAATCCGATCCAGTACTGTCCTTCCTGATATCCGGTCGGATCAGCGACAAGGAATGAATTGTTTCCTTCATCATATCCGCACAATACCATCACACACGGGTTGGTACGGTACGTGCCCCACGGGAATTTTGCCGGCTGCGTCGTCTGGAAGCGGCCGCTCACCCAGACAATTACCGGGTGGGAAGCCATGACTTTTTCGATCAGTTCTTCGGGATCGCATCCGCTGATATCTTCCGCATTGCCGTAGTTGTTCCCCCACTCCGCCAGGGCGGAAGGAAGAATCGCATCGATCTGGTCGCTGTCTGCCCAGAGATCTCCGGCAAATCCGTGTTCCGGATTGCCGTCATAGGAATACGGTATGTTTTTCAGAAATGACGGGAAGTCATAATCCAGGGCATGACCGGACGCCTGCAGCGCCATCAGCAGGGAAGCGGCTTCCGTGCCGTTCACCACGCCGTAATCATTCTGGCTGATCAGATTCATGATCTTGATTTCGTTATAATTCAGCTCTTTCCACAGCGCGTGGAACGTGACATCCTCCGTCACTTCAAACGAGCCGGAATACGGTTCCTGATATGCGGTGTCATAGAACCATCCCTGGAAGCTGTAGCCCTCCCTGGCAAGCGACATGGAAGGCATGGCAAAAACCGATCCGTAAGGCAGTGTTACGGATTCCAGCGGATCGGCACCGCCGGTATCAAACGATATTGTTTTCGTCTGCTTTGTCCAGCTGGCGTACAGAACGGTATCTTCCGTCACCTTGTCATCTTTATTCCATTTTGCGGAAAGGTCCGGACTGGAATACCATCCGTCGAACGTATACCCTTCACGTACCGGATCTTCCACTTCCAGCGTCTGTCCGTATTCCACAGACGCTGCCGGAATCGCTTCGCCGCCGCGGGTATCAAAAGAAACAGAACAGACCGTACCTTTCTTACTGTCGGAACAGCCTGTTATTACAGCAACACTGATGATCAGAAACAGCTTCAGTAAACGATGCATTGACAATCTCCATGTGTATGCATGATCATGCATTTCTTTCTGTATTTTACAACAATTCACAGCATAATTTGCGCCGGACATGAAAAAAAGATAAGATTTTCCGTTTCCGGAAAACCTTATCCTTCAATTCAATCAGTCAGGCCAGTTGCAGATCTGATAATAGAGTTCTTCATAGATGCCTGCAGACTTGTTCCAGGAAACATCTGTAGTCATCGCACTCTTGATCAGGCCCTTCCATCCCGGCTTATTGTTGTAATACTGCTCAACAGCATAGCGGAGTGTATAAACCATATCATCCGCATTCGCTGCCCAGAAGCTGAATCCGTTGCCTTCGCCCGTATACTGGTTGAATGGCTGAACGGTATCCTTCAGACCGCCGGTTTCACGGACAAGCGGCAGTGTGCCGTAATGCATCGCATTCAGCTGTCCGATTCCGCACGGTTCATACAGGGAAGGCATCAGGAAGATGTCGGCACCGGCATAGATGCGGTGTGCCAGATCCTCGTTGTATCCGCAGTAGAATACAGCCTTGCCCTTGTATTCATTTTCCATCCACTTGAATGCATTCTCGGCATTGGTTTCACCTGTGCCGAGCACGGCAAACTGAACATCCATTCCCATGATTTCATGGAGACGGTCGGTAATCAGATAAATGCCCTTCTGGTTTGTCAGTCTGGATACCAGTCCGATCAGCGGTACATCGTCTCTGACTTCAAGTCCGAGTTCTTCCTGCAGCGCATTCTTGTTTGCCTTCTTGCCGGAAACATAGCTTCTCAGATCATAGTTCTTGGCAAGATGCGGATCGGTCTTCGGATCCCATGTCACGGTATCGATACCGTTGACGATGCCCCAGAGATCGTCTCTTCTATAGCGCAGAATGGAATCCATTCTCTCGCCGAAGGACTCTGTCAGGATTTCATTTGCATATGTCGGAGATACGGTTGTAATCTTGTCGGCATATACGATACCGGCTTTCATGAAGCTGATGCCGGAATCAAACTTGATGGATCCGTTGTCAAAATAGTAGTAATCCAGTCCCAGGCATGTCGGCAGCATATCCACACCGAAGTTGCCCTGGAAGGCAAGGTTATGGATTGTGTATACATGCTTGATCTGCTGGTATCTCTGATCATCCGCATAGCATGCATGGCACATCAGCGGAATCATGCCTGTCTGCCAGTCATTGCTGTGGATGATATTCGGCCACCAGTTGATGAAATAGATCATATCCAGAACAGCTCTCTGGAAGAACGCGAAGCGCTCGCCGTCATCCTCGTATCCGTAGAGGCCTTCTCTTTCGAAATAGCCCTGGTGTTCAATGAAGTAATATACAACACCGTCCACAACTGCGGAATAGTATGTAGCCGGCTGATCAATCCATCCCGAATGGACCTGAATCGTTCCGAGACGTGTCAGCTTGTCATAATGCTTTTCAATGATTTTGCTGTAAAGCGGAAGAACAACACGCACATCATGGCCGCGCTGAGCCAGTGCCTTCGGCAGACTGCCGATGACATCCGCCAGGCCGCCTGTCTTAACGAATGGCAGACCTTCTCCCGCAGCAAACAGAATGGATCTTGTCATAGTGTCATCCCCCTCTTCAGATGCGGTCTCTGCGCTTTACATAAACCGGCTCTTTGTCTGTTCCTTCAAGCTTCTTGACATGATGCACGATGGCATACTTGTCAACGATTACATGGTCGAGCTTGGCTCTTTCTCCGATATATGCACCCGGCAGGATAATGGAATCCTTTACTTCCGCACCCTTGCGGATTGTGACATTGCGGCTGACGATGGAGCCTTCCACCTTGCCTTCAATGACGCATCCGTTCGCAATCAGGGAATCCGTCACTTCGGCAGTTCCTGTATAGCGTGTCGGGCAGGAGTCATTTGTCTGGGTGTAAATCGGCCATGACGGCTTGACCAGTGATACGGACTCGTCATGATCGCGGAGTTCCATGCTTGTACGATAATACTCAGGCAATGAGTTCAGGCAGGAAACATAACCCTTGACACCGTATCCGCGGATGTCAAGTTCGCCTGCGGACTCGGCCAGAACATCTTTGAACCAGTACAGGGAAGATGTTCTTGCGGCTTTTTCAACCAGTTCGACGAACAGTTTCTTTGTCATGACATAGCACTCCAGGGAAACGTTTCTGTTCTTGTAGTTGCCGCGGTTCTTGGCAAATTCCGTAACCTTCTTTTCCTTATCAAGCATCAGCACATCGCAGCCCAGGAATCTTTCCTTGGCTTCGTTTGTGGATGTGTACAGCACTGTAACATCTGCTTTGGAGTCAATGTGTGACTGCAGAACAGGGTTGAAATCAAGAGAGTATACAAAGTAGCTCGGTGCTACGATGACATACGGATTTGTATCCTCTTCAATGTACTGCATGTTCAGGATGAAGTTTGCAATGTCATTGTTGTATACCGGTGAGGAGAAGCTCTTTTCTCCGAAGAGAATACGGAGCTGTCCGCGCTTGGAGTTGATATTGTAATGTGTTCCGTCGCCCAGATGGTCGAACAGATTACGCGGTTTTTCCTTGCAGTATACATGAACGTTGCTGATGCCGGAATTGGTCATGTTGCTGAGAATAAAGTCAATGACGCGGTAGCGTCCGAGGAAGGCGATAGCCGGTACCGGTCTGAATTCGCCGAGACCTTCGATATGGGCGTTATCGTCTTCAAAATTGATAATTCCTAATGCGCGCATGATATTCCTCCTACTCCATGTTCTTCGCAATGAGCTCGATGTGTTCGCTCTCTGCGTCACCGAGTACAGCACCCGGAGCTACAACAACATCATCAGCGACGATGCAGCGTGTAACTTTTGCGCCTTCACCGATTTTTGCACCAGGCATGATAACGGAATCGATTACCTTTGCACGTTCTTCGATTGTGCAGTTTGTGCCGAGTACAGAATTCTTTACTTCACCCAGGATTACGCTTCCCTGTGTGACATAGCTGTTTTCAACATGTGCATCTGCACCGATGTACTGCGGGAGCGCATTGACATCTTCGGTATAGATCTTCCAGGTCTGATCGCCGAGATCAAGCTCGGAATCCGCATTCAGCAGATCCATATTTGCTTCCCAGAGGGAGTCGATGGTTCCTACATCCTTCCAATAGCCCTTGAAGCGCCATGCCACCAGTGTACGCTTGTCATTCAGATAAGCAGGGATGATGTCCTTGCCGAAGTCATGATCGGAATTTTCCTTCTTGAGGTCGGCCATCAGATACTTTCTGAGTGTCTTGTAAGTGAAGATGTAAATACCCATGGATGCCAGATTGCTCTTCGGCTCTTTCGGCTTTTCTTCGAATTCAACGATTGTATCGTTTTCATCGCAGTTCATGATGCCGAAACGGGAAGCTTCCTTCAGAGGAACTTCAAGAACGGCAATCGTCGCATCCGCTTTTCTTTCCTTATGGTAAGCCAGCATCTTGTCATAATTCATCTTGTAGATGTGGTCGCCGGAAAGAATCAGAATGTATTCCGGATCTACGCTGTCCAGAAAATCGATGTTCTGTGTGATTGCGTCAGCTGTTCCCAGATATACCTGGAAGTTCTGCTGGTCGCGCTCACGAGGTGTCAGAACGAAAACACCGCCGTCGTTTGTGTCTAATCCCCAGTTATGGTCTTTTGCAACATAAGAGTTCAGCAGAATAGACTCATACTGAGTCAGCACACCTACCGTGCTGATGCCGGAATTAGCACAATTGCTGAGAGGGAAATCGATGATACGATACTTTCCTCCAAAATGTACCGCTGGTTTTGCCACCTTCTTGGTCAGTTCAAAAAGACGTGTGCCTCTTCCTCCTGCAAGAATCATGGCCACCATACTGTTTGCTCGCATAATTACCTCCTGCACAAACATGTTACCGCTTTCATTATAATACCATGAAGAATCTGTTTGTGAGAGTTTCTGTTCATTTTTCACGAAAATGAAAAAAAACAGAACCGCCATGCATGCAGTTCTGCATTAAAACTGTTAAGGTCTGCTGACAAATGTGCCGCGTACCGTACTGACAAAATACAGCGATCCGGTAATCACAACCGTCCCGTTTTTTCCTGCGGATTCCTCCGCCGCTTCTATCGCTTCGTGCCAGTTCGCGATGACTCTGCCGTGTCCTCCGGAAAGCTCCTTCGCATTATCCGCACGGTACATTTCAAACTCCGTGACGATCAGCTCATCGCACGCTTCTTCCAGCATCGCGGCCATTTCCGTCCCCTGTTTGTCGCGCAGTGCGCTGAACACGCAGATCAGCGGACGGGGCAGATGCTGCATGGAGCGGATCAGGGCAGCCACGCCGTGCGGATTATGCGCACCGTCCAGTATCACCCTGGGGGAATAGCTCACCGTTTCAAACCTTCCGGTCCAGCTGCTGGAGTACAGTGCTTTCCGCACTGCTTCCGAATGAATATCAAGTCCGATCTCCTCCGCGGCGCGCAGTGCCAGCGCGGCATTTTCCACCTGGTACACCGCATCCGTGCAGAGCTCATACGCCTCATTCCGGTAGATCAGCCTGCGCACGCCGCCGTCGCGGTATCCGGGCAGCCTCAGCAGCTGCGCGTGCTTCCGTGCAGCTTCGGCTTCAATGACCGACATGGCTTCCTCCGGCACATTTCCCGCCAGGATTTTCCCGTTTTCCGGAATGATGCCCGCCTTATGCCAGGCAATCTTTCCGAGGGTATCCCCGAGACGGTCCATGTGGTCAAAGCCGATCGTCGTAATTACCGCCAGCACCGTTCTTTCAAGAACATTTGTACTGTCATATCTGCCGCCGAGTCCGCATTCAATCACCGCAATATCAATCTTTTCATCCCTGTACCAGGAAAGCGCAATCAGCACATCCGTTTCAAACATCGTCATGTTTTCCCGGACAATCAGATCATAGTATTCATTCACATAGCGCAGGAATGTATCCTCCGGGATCCATTCTCCGTCAATACGGATCCGGTCGCGGTGGTTTACCATATGCGGTGAAGTGAACATGCCGGTTTTCTTTCCGGAAGCCCTCAGCATATCGCTGAGATAATTCACAAAGGAACCCTTTCCGTTTGTACCTGCGGCGTGGACACAGTCATAGTATTTCTGCGGATTGCCCGCTTCCGCAAGAATCCGTTTCATTCCTTCGGGATCATGGGCATGGCCTCTGCGGCTCATCACCCATTCCATGGCTTCATTGATTTCAGTGAACATAAAGATCCGGTATCTGCCAGTTTACGGCAGCCCTCCCATGAGCTACGAGAAACTGATTTGCCTGCGAAAAATGCCGGCAGCCGAAAAAGCCGTTATACGCAGACAGCGGCGAGGGATGTGCCGCCTCCAGCACCAGATGTCTGCTGCGGTCAATCATCGGCGCCTTCATTCTTGCCGGTCTGCCCCACAGCAGAAAGACTACAGGCTCTTCTTTTTCATTGATCTTTGCGATCGCATGATCGGTAAATGTCTCCCAGCCGTGATTTGCGTGGGAGAGCGGTTTTGACGCCTCTACGGTCAGAACGGTATTGAGCAGAAAGACGCCCTGCTGCGCCCACGGCATCAGATATCCGTTGTCGGGGATGCGGCAGCCGAGGTCATCATGCAGTTCTTTGAAAATATTCTGCAGGCTGGGCGGTATCCGGATGCCCGGATTTACCGAAAAGCACATGCCGTGCGCCTGATGGGGCTGATGGTACGGATCCTGTCCGAGAATGACGACGCGGATATCGGGAAGATCCGCGGTTTCAAACGCGCTGAATACCTGGACCTTCGGCGGATAGATGGTCTTATGCTCATACTCCTCATGAATAAATGCTGCGAGCTGAGTGAAATACGGCTGTGAAAATTCGTTCTGCAGCCACGGATACCAGACGTTATGCTTCATATGCTTCAGTTCCCGAAGATCTTCTTCTTTTTCGCCCGGCGCATCAGGAACCAGACAAGTACGGCCGCAATCAGAAGACCGCCGGCAATCATATATCCCTTCATCGTATTCTGACGCATTTCACCTTCATGCGGATCGGGAATATCCCCTCCGTCGATCAGGCCTTCGGCACCGGATCCCTTAATCCAGTCATTCAGATCAGCCTCTACCATTTCAAATTCGCGGTCTCCGTATTCCAGAAGCACGCGGTTGAATTCCGCTTCATCGAAATCATCGCCGAGGGTCGCTTCCGCCCGTGTCCTGAGATCAATGAACTGGGCAAGTCCGCATCCGTAATTCAGCAGCCTGCCGGGCATGCTGACGGCTTCATCATAAAGATCCTGCGAAATATCCGTGTTCAGATACATTGCCTCAACAGCGGTATTGACGTCTTCAATTGTCCATCCCAGACCGTTGACCCCGAGGTCAATCACGCACGGAGCCACATATCCGATGACGGTCATAATCCTGTTGTATTCCGAAGCACTGCGTGACATCCCGCTGTATTTCAGCTGATTTGTCTCGGCATACATCGCCCATCCTTCCGTATAGCCGCCGTGGCTGATTACGCTGCGGATCGGATTGGGATGAGTGTTCAGGAACCATGTGATCTGATACTGATGTCCCGGAAATCCTTCATGGGAAAGTGTCATGAACAGTTCGGTGGAATCGCCGACAGCGCTTCCGTTCACCCGGATGACATTGTTCTCCGGAGTATCCACACACGGTGTCAGATAATAGGCGACGATATTCGGATTGGTAATGGATGGATCCAGATAGGAAACCCGGTATTCTTTATTGGCCCCTTCCGGATATTCCGAAAGGTGTTCCGTAAGATAGTCCAGAACCTCTTCCGCCTCATCCATGTTTACCGTTTCTTCCGTTTCCTCAATATTGCCGTAAACCATATCGAAGATCGCATTGACAACCGTATTCTGACAGAGTTCTATCAGTTCTTCGATCGATTTGGATGTACTTGCCTCGCGGCGTACGAACATGCGGTAGTAATCTTCGCCGTCCGGATATTGGGCAAGTCCTCCGGACACGGAACGGGATCCTCTCAGTTTCTCCAGTTCTTCGGATACCTTCTGATATGCAGGAATGTAGCTTTCCCGGATCAGTTTCTCATTTCTTTCGCAGTATTCCTTTTTCTCGGCGTCACTCAGAAAACTCAGACTTTCGATATCTTCATTGAAATCCACAATCAGCGGATTTGCCTCAGTCTCCTCGACAAACTTCTGTATGCCGTCCCGGACATCATCGAGGGCGCTGTCCGCCAGGAAATGACCGCGCGAAGCCTGGTCCCTGGTCACTTCGAGTGCCTTATCCATATAATCCGGAACCTCTTCCACCATCGTCAGATAGTCTTCCACATCCTGCTTTGAATAAAAGACATATTCCGTGAAATTTGTAATCAGTGCATCAGTCAGGCCGTTGACCGCGTCAAACAGCATGTCATAGTCATTGTATTTGCAGGATTCCAGATCCAGCATCAGATCCGTCTCCAGAATGTCATAGTCATGCTGCTGGGAAGCGCTTAATGTACTGCGGTCAAATTCATGGAGACGGTCAAGATATTCCTGCGTTTCCGTACCGTCATCAAACTCGATCTCTCCGAGTGTCGCTTCCGGCCGTTGAATGCCGAAAGACTCATAATCCCGGACGGTATAATGCATGGAAAGATAATCTGTTTCCATGATTTCGGCAAACAGATCATTCAGAAACTCATCAAATTCCGGATTTCCTTCCTCCTCTGCCCTTACGGTGATCTGAGGAATGCACAGAACAGCCGACAGGAAAAGCACTGTCATTTTATATAGTAGGTTTCTCATTCAGGGTGCCTCCGTAATACGTTTTCAATGATAACAGAAATCACACAAAAAGCGGAGAGACTCCGCTTCTGCTTTCAGATCAGTTCAGCCGCAATTACGCTGCATGCCTCGAGATGTATTTCCTTGCCTGCCTCGGTATGCGCGCCGCCGTTTTCATCGAATATTACCCGGTAGTCGTCTTCATACCGGTATGTCCAGGACTGCATGGAAGGATTCATCAGAACCCTGATGCCTCTTGTTCCGCGCTTTTCATCCGGATACAGAATATCGTACTGCAGTATGCCGCCTTCCAGGACATTCAGCCGGACATACTTCTTCACGTCTTCCCCGGTTGTCAGACGGAAAGCGGGATGCGTCATTCTTGTGCGGATAGCCGCCCTGGTATATTCCACTACATCATAATTGAAGATCATCCGCTCCCAGTTCATGCCGTTGATTGCATCTCCGGCATTGTAGGAGTTGGAATTATCCTGCTTTGTTCCGCAGAATTCCATACCTGCGTGAATGAACGGAACACCCTGGGCAAACATCATTGCCGCAATCATCATTTTCTGACGCTTTTTTCTGACTTCTCTCGGTTCCTCGCTGCAGCAGGAACGCATTTTATCCCAGGCAGTCGCATTATCATGCGTTTCAATTGCATTGATGCTCTGGGTCGGATTGTCAAAGCGCATGAAATAAGGTGATCCGAGCGTATTCCCGGTCATAGCTCCGCAGGCCTCATGAGCCATACCCAGATTCCCGGTCAGATATCCTCTGGCATTTTTCTGATAATCGCTGGTGCTTCCTTTCAGAACATCGCGGAACGTATCATTGAAGTGACCGATTTCCGGCATCAGATGCTGGTTGAAAATCTTCGCCTTCTTCTCATCCGCCAGCGCTGTAGGCATATCCCATCCTTCGCCGTATACAATTGCGTCCTTGCGGATCTTCTGGACTTCCCGGCGGATTTCATTCATTGTATCCACATCAAGAATGCCCATCAGATCAAAGCGGAATCCGTCGACGCAGTAGGCTGTCATCAGGAACCTGACGGCATAGAGCAGAAGACTGCGCATCATCGGTTTCAGAGAATTCACATCATTTCCGCAGAATGAACCGTTGGACAGTCCCCCCGATTCATTGAAGCGGAAGTAGTAATAAGGAACGGTTTTCTCCAGTGCCGATGCGGCGATGTCATAGACGTGGTTGTATTCAAGGTCCAGCGTCACCCGGAGCCCCTGGGAATGAAGCGCGGTTACCAGCTTCCTCATTTCCAGCATTCTTGCGTAAGGATCATTCGGGCTGCTGGAATAGGAGCCTTCCAGAGCAATAAACTGAGCGGCGTCATAACCCCAGTTATAATTCCATTCGGGATGGTTTTCGTCCACTGTCGCAAAATCAACGACCGGCTGAAGCTGGATGTGGGTCACACCGAGCCTGCACAGATAATCAAAACCTGTCGCTCTGCCGTTCAGCTGTGTTCCCTGTTCAATAAAAGCGGTATATGTACCGTGGTATCTGTGCCCTTCATCCACGCGGCTGCTGGTCAGATCACGTACATTCACTTCATAAATCACCGCATCCGCCGCACTTTTCAGAAGCGGTGTCACGGGCTTGTCCTGAATTGCCCGGAGTGCCGTCATATCAATGACAGCACTTTCCATGCTGTTGGCATTTGAGCTCAGTCCGTACGGATCCAGAGATTCCACGGTTTCACCGTTTCTGGTCACCAGATAGACATAGGTGGCACGCTTCAGATCTCCTGCCCACTTTGCCCGCCATACGCCTTCCTTGGAACGGCGCATGCTCAGGATGTTTGTCTTGCGGTCATGACGGATCCGCACCATCACCTGTACTGCCGTCGGCGCCCAGAGTGCAAATGTCGTATAGGTCGGATGATAGATGGCACCGAGGTCTTTGCCCTCATAGGAGAAAAGTCTGTCAAACTGAGGCTTCTGAACAATATAGCGGTACTGTATCTCACATCTTCTGCCATGCGATTCATAAATATAATACCGGATGCCGAAGCCCATATCCGAAGGTACTGTCAGTTCATAGATAATGGCATCCTGGCGCTCTTCCACACTTCTGACTACACATTCCCACGAATCGCCCTGTTCATTCGTCAGATGGAAAGAATCAGTTTTTCCACCGAAAAAATTCCGTGAAATATGAACTGTCACTTTTCCGAAGTCATCCATAAAAGCGTTCATTACTGTCATGCGTTTTCTCCTGCAGCTGTCGGGAAGAGCCAATCGTAAGTATATGATGATTAGGGCTGTTTAGCAAATCGTTTCCGTGTCAATCTGCCTTTTTCTCTGCCTTTTTCGGGCATGTGAACCAGATTCCCGCAAACGGAGCGATCCGGATGGTAATCTGATAATCAAACGCAGCGCCGGGCCAGGGGTTCTTCACCGCTTTTACCGGCTTGAAATTGCACATGTTGCAGCCGTCATAAATATCTTTTTCCGAGTTCAGGATCTCCGTGTAGCTGCCCTTTGCCGGAACGCCGAGATTGAACTCCTCATAGGCAACCGGCGTCATATTCAGCACGCAGACTAGATATTCCTTTTCATCTTCACGATAGAACATGAAAACGGACTGCTTCGCATTATCCGCATCGATCCAGCGGAATCCCTTATTGTCATAGTCATATCTGCTGAGGCATTTATGCGACTTGTATATTTTATTCAGATCGGTAAAGTATCTCAGGAATGCATCATGCGCAGGATACTCCAGCAGGAACCAGTCCAGTTCCTTGGCTTCATCAAATTCACGGAATGTGGCGATTTCATTTCCCATGAAATTCAGTTTCTTTCCGGGATGCGCATACATATATGCATACAGGTTCCTTGCCTGTGCGAACTTCTGCTTATAATCACCCCACATACGGTCAATGACCGTATGCTTTCCGTGCACATTTTCATCATGGCTCAGCGGCATGATAAACCGCTCGGAATAGAAATAAGCCATGGAGAAAGTGATTTTATGGTGATCCCACTGCCGGTAGATCGGATCGGTTTCATAATACTTCAGGGTGTCATTCATCCATCCGAGATCCCATTTATAGTCAAATCCGAGTCCGCCGTCCAGCGTGGAGCCCGTGACCTTCGGATAGTCGGAACTGTCTTCCGCAATCAGCATCACTTCGGGGAATTCGCGGCTGAGATAATAATTCATGCGCTTCATGAAGATCAGAGATCCTTCATTGACGCCGCGGTCACGGTTTCCCGCCCAGTAGATCAGATTGGATACCGCATCAATGCGGATGCCGTCCACATGATATACATCGCACCAGAATGCTGCGGCGCTCATCAGGAAAGAACGCACCTCTTCATTCCACAGGTCAAAATTGCATGTTCCCCACTGGGATTCCGCATCGTAGGATTTCTGGTATTCATACAGCGGCTCGCCGTCAAACAGTCTCAGGCCGAACGCATCCTTTACAAAATGCACCGGAACCATATCGATGATGACGCCGATTCCCGCTTTATGCGCCGCATTGACAAAAGAGGCGAATTCCGTCGGATTTCCGTAACGGGATGTCACGGAATAATAACCGCTGGCCTGATATCCCCAGGAACCGTCAAACGGATATTCATTTAACGGCATCATTTCGATATGTGTAAAGCCGTGCTCGGACACGTAGGGTATCAGTTCTTTCTCCAGCATCCCGTAGGTATACGGATATTCTCCGTTCCGCTTCCATCCGCCGGCATACACCTCATAGATATTCAGCGGGCGGTCATAGTTTTTTGAGCGCTTTTTCATCCAGGCGCCGTCGCTCCAGTGAATATCCTTCAGGTTATATGTTTTGGAAGCATTTTCCGGCCGCGTTTCACTGTAAAAAGCATACGGATCCGACTTATCCAGTTTCTGCCCGTTCCGTGTTTCAATTCTGTATTTATATGATTCCCATTCGCCGACGCCCGGCACAAAAATACTCCAGACGCCATTGAATCCGGTGCGTTCCATGACGGCCGCATTCTCGTCCCAGTTATTAAAACTGCCGATTACACTGATCCTTCTTGCATGAGGTGCATATACCGTAAAGCGCACGCCGCTGCATCCTTCATATACAAAATGGGCACCGAAAAACTCATACGCATCAAGACAGTGTCCCTGGTGAAAACTCTCCATAATACGGGTCTGGTCCATATATTCCTCCGATGAAAAGAATGACTGCACATATCATAGCAGAAAGAACATGCAGGTCTTCAGTCAAATTCAAAAATGTCTCTGCGGAATCAGATTAAAACAGGGGAAGTACCTGCCTCCCCCTGTTTTTCTGTTTTCACCGTTTGAATTATGCGATGACCTTCTGAGCGCGAAGAACTTCTTCAATTGTCTTGACAGCGACATCTTCGTCATCACCCTCACATGTGATGGTGATTTCGGACTGTGTCGGAATGCCGAGAGACATAACGCCCATGATGGACTTCATGTTTACAGTGCGTCCCTTGTAAGCAACTTTTACTTCACTCTTGAATTTGCTTGCTGCATTTACTGCTACAGTAGCCGGACGTGCATGTAATCCTACCGGATCAACAACTGTGACTGAAATCTGCTTCATGTTAATTTCCTCCTGCTTGCTGATAGTATTTTAACTCATCAGTCATAGCTTTACAAGCGGTTACATTTTGACATCCCGCCTGTTTTGCACTCAGAAGATTCCTGTCAGAAGACCCGCAAACACCAGTGCCGGCAGCATATTTGCGACCTTGACATGGAACGGGAAAAAGAGATTGACGCCGACGCAGAAGATGAGCACGGACCCCACCATCGACAGATTTGCAATCACGGCATCCGTCAGAATACCTGCCAGAAGCGACGCCAGAAGAGTAATGCCGCCTTCCAGAATCAGGATCGGAATGGCCGAGAAAATTGATCCGATTCCCAATGTGGCGGTAAATACCATGACAATCGGAAAGTCCAGAATCGCCTTTGTATACAGCATGGAAGGATCATGGAGAATTCCGTCATTCAGCGATCCGACAATCGCCATTGCGCCGATGCAGATGGTCAGGGAGGTATTCACGAATGCTTCAATGAATCTGGAATCCCCGGATCCTGCCTTCTTTTTCAGCCATCCCCCGAACTGTTCAAACTTCCCTTCGATATTCAGCGCTTCCCCGACGATTGCCCCGGCAGCCATGGACAATGACAGCAGAATCGCTCCGCCTGAAGACAGGCCGTTCCCACTGACCGTCATCATCTTTTCCATCGCACCGGAAATACCGATAAACAGCACCGATACCCCCAGTGCCGACATAATAATATCTTCATATCTCTGCTTCAGTCCCTGCTTCAGAATCAGTCCGACGATCCCGCCGAGAAGAACTGCCGCCGTATTTACAAGAGCTCCCATAGTTTTTACCGTATCTTCTTTTTTCTCTCAGTATTATAATCGTCTGTCTTCGGGAAATGACACCGAAATGCAGAACAGCCCGCATTTGCTGCGGACTGTCCGATGTTCTTTTCATGATATTTTCATTTGTGGTATGGTTCATTGTTCATGATCCGGAACGCCCGGTAGATCTGTTCGAGGACAATGATCCTGCAGAGCTGATGGGGAAAGGTATTGTCCGAAATCTTCCATCTGTCATCCGCACGGCGGATCAGCTCGTCGCTGAGCCCCAGGGATCCTCCGATCACAAAGTCAATCCGGCTCTGGCCTCTTGTCTGCAATAATGCAATCTTATCCGCAAGCCCTTCGGAGCTGCAGGTCTTTCCGGCCAGATCCAGCAGAATCACATATTCATTTTCATGAATCGCCCTGAGCAGACGCGCTCCTTCGATTTCCTTAACCTTCCGGTTTTCCGCATCTGAATTCGACTGCGGCGCTTTCTCATCCGCAACTTCCGTCACTTCAATGCGGTCATAGGCCCCGATGCGCTTCAGATATTCCGCAGCACCTTCCTTCATCCATTTCTCACGCATCCTGCCGCAGGCAATCACGCGGATCATTTCAGCACCGCTTCCAGGGTCATGGTTTCCCCCTGGCGTATCAGATGCAGCTGCACGGTTTCTTCCGGAGACAGACTGTACAGCATTTCCATCAGTTCCCTGCTGTTTCCGATTTCGGTTTCATTTATTCCGGTCAGGATATCCCCTTCCAGAACTCCGGCTTCTTCCGCCGGTGATCCGACAGCGACGAATATGATATAAATTCCGTCAATCTGTTCCAGAGACATATTCAGAGCGCTCTTCTGGTATACTTCCATCTCTTCGATATTGGTTCCGGACGCTCCGAGATACCCCCGTATCACTTCCCTGTCCCTTCTGATTTCATCTGCGATCAGCCGCGCTTCATTAGAGCAGACACCGTAGATCATGCCGGCAGAAGCACTGTAGGAAGTAAGCGCCTGCGAAAGGACTGCAGACACCTCCCCGCTGAGATTCAGAAGCGGCCCGCCGGTATTTGTCTGATTCAGGGATGCATCGGATTCAATGACGGAAAGAAGCCACGGTGAGGAAGATTCATCCCCGGCTCTGAACATCTGTCCGGGTGAGGAAACCACGCCGAAACTCACGGTGCTGTGCAGGGTATCGGTTCTCCGGCCGCTGACCGTGATCATATATTCCCCCTGCTTGATTCTGTCCGAATCCGTCAGATGCATCGGTTCCGCCTGAAATTCCGGATGTGTTCTGAGTACGGCAAGATCCGATTTCGCATCGCTGCCGAGCACTTCCGCATCCAGTTCGATTCCATTGTCAAAGCGGACTGTGATTCTCACATCCTCTTCGATGATCCGGGCGTTTGTCAGGATGTCGCATCCTTCTCCGGAACTGCTGTAAATAATACCTGAGATCGAGCGGATCCGCTCCGTCTCCATATAGGAAGTAACCGTAACCATGCCCTGCTGGGCTTTTGAAACAGCTTCGGTAACGTCGGTTGTATAGCCGTTGACCGTATGATCGACATACATTGTGCCTTCACCGGTTTCCGGGATGGATGCTTCCTGTTCAGCTGCCGATAATTTCTGAAGGCTGTAAGTCAGCCAGATGTTCCATGCCAGCAGTACAGCAGCAGCTGCCATAATCAGTTTCTTCACCCCAGTCACCTCCTTTTATCATTTCGTATTGTCCCGCGGCCGCAATGATCAGATCCTTACGGACTCCCGGGCAGTGCCGCAGACATTCCGCACTGACCGCCAATGCGGCTTCACGGGTATTCGCTTCCTGGGAAATATGCGCGAGAATGACGGCTCTGGTCCGCTGTGTCACGGCTTTTTCCAGGATCGCAGCGCAGTCCTCATTGCACAGATGACCCGTATCCGAGAAGATTCTTGCCTTCAGATACTGCGGTCTGGATGTCCCCATCAGCATCTCCACATCATGGTTGCTTTCCAGGATATAATAGTCCGCCCCTCTGATCAGAGGCAGATATTCGTCTTTCAGATAGCCGGTATCCGTAATATATACCAGCTTGTTCTGCCATGTTTCCAGAATATAGCCGACTGTCGGCCCGGCGTCATGCGACAGTGCAAGCGGTGTTACCGTTACGTGCTCCACATGGAATTTTCCGCCCGGTCTGACGGGAATTGTCTCTATCCCGCTGATCTGCACGGGAGAATATACCGGACGGTCCGCAAATTTCCTGATCTGGGCGATATGATCAGAATGATTGTGGGTAATCAGAACGGCGTCGAGATCCGATATCTTTGTATTCAGTGATTCAAAGCAGCTCTTCAGATATTTCACTGTCGTGCCGCAGTCAATCATCAGGCGGGTATTCTCATCATAAAAGAGAAAGCAGTTCCCTTTTGACCCGCTCGCCAGCAATGCGAACCTCATCAGTGCAGCGCCGTACAATCAAGGAATCCGTTGCACGGATTCAGCTTGACCCCTTCGTGCGCAATATAGAAATGGACATGCGGACCGGTTGCTCTTCCGGTCATTCCGATATCACCGATATAGTCGCCCTTGTCGACAACCGCGCCGACCGGTATCGGACTTCTCGCAATCATGTGTCCGTAATAGGTTGTATATCCGTCTCCGTGATCAATGACCACATAGTTTCCGCTGATCCAGTTATAGGAATTCTCAATCACCGTTCCGCGGTCTGCCGCATAGATTTTATCCCATTTGCTGTAAGCATTCTGAATATCAATCGCTTCATGACCGTAATAGCATCCCCAGCCGCATGAAATGATGACATTCTCAATCGGCCAGCGGTATGTTCCGGTACCGATGCCGGGAATCACCATCGTGCCGACCCCGATCACCTCATCGATTGCCTGGAGCGTATCCACGCTGCTCACCAGGGAACCGGACACCAGTACGCCGTTGATCCATTTTTCCGAATACAGGGAATTCTTCCATCCGCTGACGCCTTTTGTCAGCAGCTGCGTCTTTCCTTCGCGCAGCGTTTCATCTTCGGCATAGACTGTCTCCGGATAGATTTCTTCCTTTTTCATCCGTTCACGCGTCACCGTTATATCAAAGATCGGGTCAAAATAAGTCACGCACAGCTGTTCGCCTTCACTGAGCACCTGATCGGTGCCTGAGATTTTATCGCGGTTGATATTCATGACCTGGGTGGCGGAAAGACCGTCGTTTTTGGATCCTACACCGGCGACCGTATCATATTTCTGCACGGTGTAATACTCTTTGTCCTCATGGCCGCTGTATTCAATATATTCAAGCACCTCTTCGACGCTTGTCATAATCTCATCCGCAGGCGCATAGTCATCCTTGATCTCTATCTTCTGGTTGATCTGTACTCCGACCGTCCGGCTTCCGTATGTGCGCAGGGCGGGCGTTCCCTGTCCGCTGCGCAGCTGCTTCAGTTCCTCCCCGTCCACAAAATAAGACAGATATGTTTCCATCGCCTGCTCATACAGCTCCGGGCTGGCAACATAGATCTGGGCATAGACATCATTTTCGTCGGAGAACTCCACTGCGGTCGTTCCGATCGTAAACAGATTCCGGCTTTTCAGATATTCAAAGATTTTCTCATCGATATTTTCATACCTGAAATAATTCTGTTCGCGGGTCAGATAAATATCATCGCTCAGATGTACATCCGTGCCGGGAAAGCTCTCCGCGTAGTTTTCCTGATATACCGTTTTCAGAAATGCATTCAGACTCTTCTCACTGCTGATCACGCCGATCAGTCTGCCGCTGTCATAGATACGGCACACCTCATGCGGTTCTTTCAGTACATCGGTCACTTTCTGAGCCAGCAGACTGCGCTGCTTTTCCTCGATTCTTGCATTCGCATCTTCTTCCGCCCCGTTTGTCAGATAGGGCATGCCGAAAACAATCAGTGCCGCAGCCGCAAAACATCCGAGTATTGTCAGAAATCGCTTCATATTCCTCCCCCGTCAGGGTTCCCTTGTCCGTTCAATATTCATCAGGGCATTGGTAGATGGTTCAAATGCAACTTCAATTCTTCTGGTCGCGCCGTTGCGGTGCTTTGCCAGATTGATCTCAATCGGCTCGGTCGCATTCGGTTCCATATTATCGCGTGCTTCCTGGTTGTAGTAAGAATCACGGTACAGCATCATGACGATATCCGCGTCCTGCTCGATTGCGCCTGATTCACGCAGGTCGGAAAGCTGGGGACGCTTGTTTTCACGCTGTTCAACCGTACGGCTGAGCTGGGAAAGCGCAATTACCGGGATATTCAGTTCACGGGCCAGCGCCTTCAGGTTTCTGGATATTTCAGACACTTCCTGCTGGCGGTTGACATCCCTGCCGTTTCCGCTGCCGGTAATCAGCTGGATGTAGTCGATCACCACAAGGGAAAGACCGTGCTCCGCCTGAAGACGGCGGCATTTGCTGAAGATATCGGCTGTTTTGACGCCCGGTTTATCATCAATGAACAGCTTCAGCATTTTCAGCTCGCCTGCCGCTTCATTGACTTTGTTCCATTCATCATTGCTCAGGAAGCCGGTTTTCAGCTTGTCGCCTTCCACCCGGCTGCGTGCGCTCAACAGACGCATAGCCAGCTGCTCCGCCGACATTTCCAGTGAGAAAATCGCAACCGCTTCCTTCGGCTGATAGGCCGCCACATTCAGTGCCAGATTCAGCGCAACTGCCGTTTTCCCCATGGAAGGTCTTGCGGCAAGAATGATCAGATCGCCTCTCTGAAGTCCGTGTGTCAGATGATCAAGATCACGGAATCCGGTCTTGATTCCGGTAATATCGGAATGGTTGTCCGACATTTTCTGAATATTTCCGATCACCGCCGTCATCAGTTCGACAGATCCCTTGAATTCCGAAGTTCTGCGGTTGCGCGAGATATCAAGAATTGCCTTTTCCGATTCATCCAGAAATTCATTGACGTCCGGCTGGCCGCTCATGCCGTTTTCGGCAATGCCCTGGGCTGCTTCAATCAGCTTTCTGATCACAGCCTTGTCATGAATCAGCGATACATAGTTTTTCGTATTTGCACTGGTGACTGCCGCATCCGTCAGGGATGTCAGATAAGCATATCCGCCGACCAGGTCCAGTACGCCCATATCCTTCAGCCGTGTGGAAACCGTGGTCAGATCGATCGGCGTGCCTTCGTGGTAAAGAGAAAAAGCCGCAGTAAAAATACGGCGGTTAACGTCGATAAAGAAGTCATCCTCGCTCAGCCCTTCTTCCATTGCGGTTCTGGCTGCGTTGGGATAGACCATCATTGTCCCGAGCAGGCTCGCTTCGGCCTCGGGTGCGGAAGGCAGTGCGGAAACGGGCATAACGGTTACGCTTCGCTTCCCTTCAGCTGGACATTCAATGTAGCGACAACGCCCTTGTACAGTTCCACTCTCACTTTGGTTACGCCAAGGCTTGCGACCGGATATGTATCAAGGAACTTTTTCTTGTCAACTTTATAACCCTGTTTCTGAAGCTGCTGGGCAATCTGCTTTGTGGATACGGATCCGAACACTTTGCCGTCCTTTCCGGTATTCACCTGGAATGTGAGCATCATCTTTTCCAGCTTATCCGCAAGTTCCTGTGCCTCCTGGCGCCTCTTTTCATCGAGTTCCTTTTCCGCTTCCTTCTGCTCAGAAAGAATTTCCATGGATTTCTCGGTAGAAGCCACAGCCAGCCCTCTGGCAATCAGGTAGTTTCTTGCATATCCATCGGAAACTTCGACGATTTCGCCTCTTTTTCCGACTTTCTTCACATCTGTTTTAAGAATCACTTTCATTTGTATCTTCCTCCCTGAAATAGTTTTCCAATACATCGATCAGTTCCTTCCGGAGGTCATCGATGCTGCACTTCGGGCGCTGCATTGCCGCAGCTGTCATATGACCGCCGCCGTGCATGTTCTCCATGATCACCTGGACGTTGACGCGTCCGTTGGATCTGGCGCTGATCGCCGTTTCATTCTCGGTATCATCCGCAATGACGAATACCGCTTCGACATCCTGAATCTGCAGCAGCGCATCCGCTGTCTGGCTCATCATCGCCCGGGACATTGTCATGCCTTTTACCGGTGTAATCACAATGCCGTTTTCATAGATCTGGCTCATTGCCATCGCATTTGTTTTCTGTTCGAACTGGTCGTAGGAATCCTTCAGATACTCATCCACCTTCAGCGGATCGGCACCGCTGCGGCGCAGCGAACTGGCCGCATCAAATGTTCTCGTACCGGTACGGACACGGAAGTGCTGGGTATCAATCGTCATGCCCGCCAGCATGATCGTTGCGTCGAGCGCACTCAGTTCAACACGGTTGGAAATATACGGAATCAGCTCCGTAATCAGCTCGCAGGCGCTGCTCGCGCCGGCCTCAATATACAGGAACATCGGCTTGACGCCCATCTCCGTCGCTCTTCTGTGATGATCGATCACAGCGATCTTCTTTGCCTGTTCCAGAACCTTGGAACCGTTGGACTGTCTGAGGCTGTGATGGTCAACCATCAGAACCAGCGTATTGTCCTGAAGCTGGTTCAGCGCTTCATTCTCCGTCACGAAGCTGACTTCTTCCTTCAGCTCTTCCATGTTTTCTTCCATGCAGGCATTCAGCTTTTCTTCAATCCCGCCGGTTTTCGCGATAATACAGCACTGTTTGCGCAGTGCTTCGCAGATCCTGGCAGCGCCGATCGCGGATCCGATGCAGTCAAAATCGGCATTTCTGTGGCCGCAGATAATTACATTGGAGCTTCTCAGAATCATTTCCCGCAGCGTATGCGCCATGACTCTGACTCTGACACGGCTTCTCTTTTCCGTCGCTTCCGATGAACCGCCGAAATACTTCACATCTTCCCCGGCGTTCTGAACGGCAACCTGGTCGCCGCCGCGGCTCTGGGCCAGATCGAGAAGTCTCGCAACCATTTCATCCAGTTCTTCAAAACTGTCCGTTCCTCTGGCAAACGCCATGGAAAGCGTAATCGAAACATCCTGTTTCTGGGCCGCTTTCCTGACGGTGTTCAGAACAGAGAAATGATCCGTCATCAGATCGGAGAAGATCTTTTCATTCAATACCAGAAGATACCGGTAATTGTTCACACGCTTGACAAGAATCCCGTGTTCCTTGCAGTATTCCGTAAGCGGCGTGCGCACGGCGACATTGATTGCCGATACAACCGCTTCATCTTCATACTGCGTGCTTTCTTCGTAATTATCCAGAGAAGCCAAGCCGATGACAGCCTTGCTCTCCTGATACAGATGACGGAATTCTTCCTTATCGGTGATATCGCGGAAAAACAGTACCGGTTCATCTTCCTTGCGTGAAATCTCATAAATTCTGTCATCCAGGACAACACGCGCCTGATCGGCGGATCCGTTGATCAGATCCTCGGCTTCCGGAAGCCATACCAGCAGTTTTCTTCCGACCCGGTTGATTCCGCGTTCGTTGAACAGATCGCTCATCCAGGTTACGACATGCTCATCATCATAGAACAGCATGCCTGTTTCACCGAACAGATACGCATCTCTGGAAGATGTGCCGAGCATTTCTTCCACGCCTGCGGAATGTTCCACAGTCAGATTCTCAAAGCGTTCAAGCAGATAGAACAGAAGCACCGCTTCCGCTGCAAGTACAATCAGCGCAATTAGAGCATTCCTGCCTACAGCAACCCAGAACAGTGCAACAACGCCCAGTTCAACCGCAAGAACCAGATAAACCAGTCGTCTCAGATCAGACATTTTTTTCTGCATGGCTGTTTCCTCCAAGCAATCTGCTGTGCAGATCGGTAGTGATATAAAGGAATCCGGCGATAGCCATCATCAGCGCTGCCGAAAGAATCAGCAGGAAAATAAGCAGCGTCATCAGCAGGGAACTGCGTCTTCCGCCCCGTCTGAAGATAAGCATGACAAACAGCGCCCCGAACATGACAAGATAAAAGACGCCCAGCATGCCCAGACCGACGCACGCGTTCTGAACCACAGGATTATCAAAGGGACGCATCATTGCGTATTCATAAGCCATCAGTCCGGCAAAGCCGAGATATCCCGTCCATTTCGGCGGGAAATAATAAGCAAGGGACTTAATCGGTTCCACATGAAGACGGAGCCGCTTCATCATCAGACGGGAAAGCACATGCGTTACATATCCCTCCAGCACGCCGGTGAGAATTGCGCCGACCACCAGCATGGTTTTCATCGTGTTCGCATTCATCAGCGTATCCGGGAATGCAACGCCCGACTGTGAGGCGACATTATTGATGGTATTCTGCATGAACTCAATATCTTCCGTCAGGTTGTATCCGAAGAACGCCGCAAATACAACGGTGCTCAGCAGGTTCACCAATATCCCTATCAGCATCGCGGACAGCACAAGCCGTTCCGTCGGCTTGTGATTGTGCACGCCGGAGCCGTAAATCAGACCGAGCAGCGATTCGCTTGCCACATAAAACAGCATGGTCGGTCCGCTGATAATGAATCCGAGCAATGACATTGCCGTCAGCACCATCCAGCTGTCTTTCATTCCGTACTTCACAGAATAAAAAACCATCGGGAGCGGGAACGCAAACAGAAAGCTGCCTGAAAAAAGGCCGCCCAGCCAGCGGTCTGCCACCAAAAGCAGTCCGACAATCGCACACATCATTGCACCGTCTGTTATCTTTCTGACGTTGGAATTCATAACCCTCCCACAGACACTGAAAACACATACATCCGTATGAAATCATCCATGATTATACCACATACAATATTTTTATCCTGTCTTCCACTCTTTCTTTCACAAAAATGTCATACTGCCCCGTACACTCCGACGTTTCTTTTCCACAGCGGCAGCTCCGGTGAAAAATAAAAGCCGCCTCAGCGGGCAGCTTCCATTCTGTTACTCTCCGACGTAAGGCAGGAGTGCCATCTGACGGGCACGCTTGATGGCAACAGCCAGCATACGCTGATACTTTGCCTTTGTGCCTGTGACACGTCTCGGAAGAATCTTTCCGTTTGTGCCGATGAACTTCTTCAGAAGTTCGACATCCTTATAGTCGATATAGGTGATGTTGTTCTTTGTAAAATAACAAACCTTACGTCCACCCATTCTCTGCTTCCTGTAAGCCATGTTCTTCTCCTTTTTCTCTTAGAAAGGCAGGTCGTCGCTTGAAATATCAAGGCTCGGACCCGTGTTGAAATCGGAACCGCCGAAATCATTCGCGAACGGATCGTTCTGCGGTTCGTTCTGGTAGGCAGGATAAGACGGGGCAGGAGCTGCTTCAGCTCTTGCCTGCGACTGCGAACGGCTTTCCAGAAGCTGGACATTGTCAGCTACAACTTCCGTCACATATACACGCTTGCCGTCACGGTCATCATAGTTGCGGGTCTGAATTCTTCCCTCAACCGATACCATGGCACCTTTCCGTGCATATGATCCGAGGAAATCAGCTGTCTGTCTCCAGGCAACGCAGCTGATAAAATCAGCTGACTGCTGGCCCTGCTGGTCTCTGGACACGCGTCTGTCGCATGCTACAGTGAATGTGGCTACTGACAGACCGCTCTGGGTCTTTCTGACTTCCACATCCCTGGTCAATCTGCCGACCAGTTCAACCCGATTCACTTCTTTGCCTCCTGAACCGGAGCTTCGTCACGGGTAATCAGGAAACGGACAACGTTCGGATTGATGCGCATCAGACGGTCAAATTCTTCAACGCATGCATTGTCGGCCTCAAAGCTTACTACTACATAGTAACCTTTGGTCATGTCATCAATTTCGTAGGCGAAGTCGCGCATTCCCCACTCATTTGTCTTTGTGATTGTTCCGCTGTGATCAGTGATGATCTTTCCCAGTGTCTCAATCAGAGCTGTGCGCTTTTCTTCTTCGACATTCGCATTGATGATGTACATGACTTCATACTTTTTCATCTTGTACACCTCCTTCTGGTCTATACGGCCATTACTGGCAAGGAGCAGAATTTCTCTACTCGCGTTAAAGATTATATCCGACCGGTTTATGAAAGGCAACAGTTTTTTCTTCCCGGATCCGCAGATTTACGGCATAAATACCGCCTTTTTCCAAGCTGCTGCTCAAAAATGCAGAAAAGCAGGGGGTATTCCCTGCCTTCAGCTGATTGTATGGAGCTTTCCGCCCTTCAGCAGTACTCTTCTGTCACTCAGCTTCGATACTTCATTTGAATGCGTTACGACAATGATCGTCTTCCCGAATTCCTCCGAAAGCATCCGGAAGATACGGATTACTTCCTGCTCTGTCTCACTGTCCAGATTCCCTGTAGGCTCATCCGCAAAGATCAGATCCTGATTCCCTGCCAGCGCTCTTGCGATCGCTACTCTCTGCTGCTCTCCTCCCGAAAGCTTCGTTACAATTCTGTCTGCCTTCGATTCCACAATCCCTACCATGTTCAGCAGCGCATATGCCAGCTCTTTCTTATTCCCCGGGATCTTGTTCCCCGTCTCACTCATCGCAAGCTCGATATTCTCCGCTCCCGTCAGGTAACTGATCAGATTGTAGCTCTGGAACACGACTCCTACTTTATCCCTTCTGTACTTCTGCAGTCCCATCTTTGAGATCGCTTCTCCTTCGTAGTACACTTCTCCGCTCTCTGCTTTATCCAGCCCTGCCATGATGCTCAGCAGCGTTGTCTTTCCGCTTCCCGACGCTCCAAGAATTGTGTAGAATGTCCCTTCTTCAAACTCATAGTCCAGATCTTTTAATATCTGTCTCTTCAGTCCTCCGTCGATATATCCGTAATTCAGCTTCTCCAGCTTCAGTATTCCACTCATCCCTCTTACCTCAGTTCTGTTCCAGCAGGATCTGTTTCGGATTCAGCCTCATGATCATAAATGACGGTATCACTATTGCCAGCAGCACTACTCCTGTACCAAGTATATAGATCTCTGCGATCAGCTTCGGCGATACCCTTACGTGGTATTCCGACAGCAGCTGTTCCTGGCTTACTTCCGTGAAGTAATTCCCGTCTCCTGCCCAGTAATATGTCTGGCCGTATTCGTTTCCGTCTTCATACTGCGCTTCACTCGCCGTCTGATATTCCAGCACCGCTTCTCCTACTTTTCCGGCCATTACCGATCCCGACGCCACCGCCAGCGTGAATCCCGCGATTGCTATGATGATCAGTTCCGCAAACAGCTGTCCCACGACCTTCAGCTTGCTTACTCCCATGGAAAGCAATACTCCGATTTCGTACTCTCTTGTCTTCAGCGTCAGGGCTGTAACGAGTGAGATGATGACGATCGCATTGATTACCACAATCCACACAATGATATTTGCAAAGAAGGACAATGTATCCAGAGGCCTTGCCATCTTTCTGAATGTATCATTGTTTGCGTTCAGGATCGTATATTCATCCAGCTTCCCTTCATAATCCTCCACAAATTCTTCCACATGCAGGGGATCGTCGAGCAGATAAGTCACACTGCTCGGCGTCAGCAATGATTCCCGGATGGCTTCCGTATCGATTTCTTCTCCTATTCCGGTCTCAGAGCGCCAATATTCCTGCTGAATCACAGATTCATCCAGAAGCTCCTCGGCACAGGCTGTGATCGGTACAACAATGATATTCTTCGGAGACTCATACGCGCTCATCCACTGGAAGCGGTCGCTGTTGGGATCCACCTCGGCAAGCGTGCTGTAGATACCGACGATCTCCAGGTCCGCACCGAAGCCGCTTGTATCCAGACCGGCATCCGCCATATTCTTTGCGTCCTGCGTACTGCTGAAATCAATATGGATCTCATCGCCGACTCTCAGACCGTTCAGATCCGCCAGATCCTTTGTAATGAGAACGCTGTTCCGGGCACTGTCGATATCGCTTTCGTTCAGGAATCTTCCTTCTGAAATTGTCCAGGTTTCTTCAACGATTTCAATCAGTTCCGGAAAGCGGACCGCATACAGCATCAGATCCGGTTCCTGCCATACCTGTTCATTTCCTTCTTCATCAATCCAGGTATTCATTCCCCTGTTTGCTTCATTGCCGACAGGCACATGATCAAAACCGGAAGAATATACAATCTGGGTATTCATGAAGCTGACAGCCCTGACGCGCGGATCTTCCGCAATCTTTCCCGCAGACTCTGCATTCAGTCTCGGATAATGCGTATATGCATCATTGATTTCATCTTCATCTTCCAGGGTATTCACCCAATTATAATACGCATTATAGTCAACTTCATAGCGTACAGCGGCACGCATTGACTGTCTCGTCAGTATCTTCGCATTATCCGCCGCCTGTGAGATTCCGAGTCCCAGTATGACCAGGTTTCCGATCAGGAAGAATGTAATCATCAATAATACTGTCTTGGCTTTCCGCCTCGTGACATACCGCCATGCGCGCATTATAAAGTTCATAAACAGCCTCCGCCGCAGCCATTGTTTTCTTTATTTTACCATACAGATATTTCTCTTCTCAGATTGGGTCTCCAAACTTTATGGGGGAGAAGCTTCGTGGGGGAGCGTTATGGGGGAGTAAATCAAACAGGCAGAAAATCATCACGAAAATGAAAGGACAGATGTGTTCACGTGAACAAAATCTG
>SVBN01000006.1 GCA_015058875.1 Erysipelotrichaceae bacterium
CCTGCCGTTGCTGCATTCAGTGCAAATGTCCCGGCATGCGTGCAGAGATCCAGCACATCCCTGCCCTTTGCAATCGTGCGTATTGCCCTGCGGTTATATTTCTGATCCAGAAAAAATCCCGTCTTCTGCCCGTTTTCCACATCCACAAGATACCGGATTCCGTTTTCCGTGATCAGCACCGGTTTTCCGTTCAGCGGATCAATATCACGGTACCAGCCCTTATACTGTTCCAGTCCTTCCCGTTTTCTCAGCTCGCCTTCATTGCGCTCACAGATTCCTCTGACATGTACGCCGTACTCCTGCAGCGTGTCAATCAGCGCCTGATAAATGATATCCTTCCGCTGATCGATTCCGTATGACAATACCTCCGATACAAGGATATCCTCATAACGGTCTACCGTCAGTCCCGGCAGTCCGTCCGCTTCACCGTGGATCAGCCGGCATGCATGCCAGTCTTCGGGCATGACATCCCTGCGGTATTCCACGGCATATTTCACCCTCCGCTGCCAGAAAGCATCGGTAAACTGTTCATTGGCATTGCGGCTGAGGATCCGGATCCGGATTTTGGAAGCTGCGCTGTACAATCCGGTACCGAGGTACTGTCCCTTCGGTCCGATCACATCGATCAAAGCTCCGTTTTCAACGTTTTCACTCTGCTCCGTAATCTCATCTTCATATACCCACGGATGATTGTTCCGGATGGATTTCTGCTGTTTGGCGGTGATCACCGCATATGGAAATCTGCGTTCTGTTTTCATGGCTGACCTCATTCTGCACGGGAAATTTTAGCATCTGCACAGGCAAAAAGAAAGTGCAGGCGAACCTGCACAGTCTTTCATCTCGAGCCTTTGTCGTATGGAATTCCCTCCGCTTTCGGTGCAGCGGAGTTTCTGGAGGTAAAGGCAAGCACCACCAGGGAAATGATATACGGGAACATATTGTAGATGGTTCCGGGGATGTTCAGTGCCGCAAGGAACGGGAAGCCGTTATAGACATTGGACAGGGCGCGGAAGAATCCGAACAGCAGCGCTGCCAGACCGATTCTTCCAGGTTTCCACTGACCGAAGATCATAACCGCGAGAGCCAGGAAGCCGAAACCGGCAACACCGACCTCAAATTTCCATTCCGATACGCCGGCGGTGATGTAGACGATACCGCCCAGTCCGCCGAGCAGTCCGGAAATCAGAACGCCGGCCCAGCGCATTTTATAGACATTGATGCCGACCGAGTCCGCTGCCTGCGGATTCTCACCGCACGCCATCAGACGCAGACCGAATTTTGTCCGGTAAAGAACAAAGTTCGATATCACCAATGCACATACGGCAATCAGGACAAACCAGTTGAATTCAAAATTGCCGAAGCGCATTGTGAATGCCTGGCGGGCGCCTGTATAAGTGATCGCCGAGGAAATATTGTCCGGATTTTCAGCAACGTTGATGGACTTGACGATAACCGTCGCCGCAGCTGTGGAGAGGATATTCATCGCCGTGCCGATCAGTGTCTGGTCAGCCTTGAAATGAATCGCCGCAACACCGAGCAATACGGAATACAGCATTCCGAAGAGAATTGAGCAGAGAGAAACAAGCAGGATCATTACCGGGGCAGGCAGTGATACCGGCAGATATTTCATTGCCAGTGCACCGCCGAGCGCGCCGAGGACCATGATGCCTTCCAGACCGAGGTTGATGACACCGGAGTGTTCCGCAAAGCATCCGCCAAGCGCAACCAGCAGAAGCACAGCCGCAAAAATCAGCGTATATTGAATCAGCAGCGTCATTCTGTCTTTCCTCCCTTCTCATCTTTTTTCACAGGTACGGCATTTGCATTGCCTCCCGCAGCGTTTTTACTGCCGGCTCTGTTCATGACTGTCTTGAAGAACAGAACGAAACCGCAGAAGTAAATAATCAGGGCGATGACCAGATCGGAAATCTGGGAAGGATAGATTGCCTTATCGAGATACGCACCGCCGCTGGTAATATGCTGGATAAAGTAGGAAGCGAAGATTGTGCCGATCGGATTCAGACCGCCGAGGAATGTCGCGGCAATGCCGTTGAATCCCATGCCCGGAACCGCAGACTGGGTAACCGACCATTCTTCAAATCCGGTCAGGAACAGGAACGCCGCGCCGAGGCTTGCCAGCGCGCCGCCGATCATCAGCGTCAGAACAATATTTCTGCGCTCTCTCATGCCGGCGTATTTTGCGGCTTCCTTGTTGTATCCGGTTGCCCGCAGTTCATAGCCGAATGCCGTTTTGTTCAGTACCACCCAGAGCAGAACGGCAATCAGAACGGACAGCGGAACGGCGATGGTTACGTACTGGTTTCTGGAGAACAGCTGATCCAGTCCCATGGTCGGAAGGATTGCGGAAGGATTGACCGATGCCAGCTTCAGCGTATACGGGCTGGCTACTTCCTTGACCTTCGCCAGCAGCATATTCACGGAATACAGTCCGATCCAGTTCAGCATGATGCCCGAGATAACCTCGTTGACATTCAGGTTGGCCTTGAGAAGACCGACGATCATGCCCCATACCGCACCGGCAATCATGCTCATCAGCAGACATACAAACCACGGAAGCTTCAGCGCCAGGGCGCCGTACAGGCATGCACCCGCACCGACAACATACTGACCGGCAGCGCCGATGTTGAACAGACCTGTCTTATAGCAGAAGCAGACAGACAGCGCGCACATCAGCAGCGGCGCCATCTTGACGAGCGTGTTGCCGAGATATTTCATCTGGGCAGGTTTGCTCGGATAGTTCATAAAGTTTTTCAGAAGCGTGACAATGCCTTCGCCTGCGCCTTCCGCATTGATCAGCAGAAGAACGATATAGCCCAGCAGCAGTCCCAGGATGACGCATATAATTGACGACACAAACGTCTGTACGCCGGGGCGCCGGAAGAAACTCTGTTTGCCGTTCATATTATGCCGCCTCCTTTGTATTGCGCTTTGCGCCTGCCATGTAGAGACCGAGCTCTTCCACCGTAATCTGTTTCGGATCCAGATCACCGACAATCTCGCCTTCATACATTACGAGAATACGGTCGGATACATTCATTACTTCTTCCAGTTCCAGAGAGACGAGCAGTACTGCCTTGCCCTCATCTCTTTCCCTGATCAGATTCCGGTGAACGCCTTCGATCGCACCGACGTCAAGTCCGCGGGTCGGCTGGACCGCAAGCAGAAGCTTGTGTTCCTTGTCGATTTCACGGGCAATGATTGCTTTCTGCTGGTTTCCGCCGGACATGCTTCTGGCAACGGTGACCGGGCCCTGACCGGAACGGACATCGTTTTCCTCAATCAGCTTTTCGGCATAGCTGCGGATTGCCTTCTGGTTCAGGAAGCCTTTGCTGGTAAATTCCGGTTCCCAGTATCTCTGCAGCGCAATGTTGTATTCCAGGGAGTAATCCAGAACAAGACCGTGCTTGTGTCTGTCTTCCGGAATATGGCTCATGTTGAATGCACGCTCGCGGATGGATGACTTTGTGACATCCTTACCGCACAGCGTGATCGTTCCGGATACCAGCGGTTCCAAGCCGCTGAGTCCGTAGACAAATTCCGTCTGACCGTTGCCGTCGATGCCGGCAATGCACACGATCTCACCGGCATGTACCTGCAGGGAAACATCCTTGACCGCATTGTTGGCATGAACCTTTGAGGCAACCGTCATATGCTGTACATCCAGAATGACTTCTCCCGGATGGGAAGGACCCTTTTCAACAACCAGCTGGACGTCTCTTCCGACCATCATGCGGGAGAGCTCTTCCTGGGTTGTATCCTTGATATTGACCGTACCGATGTATTTGCCGCGTCTGAGGACGGAGCATCTGTCCGCAACTTCCATGATTTCATTCAGCTTATGTGAGATGAACAGAATGGATTTGCCTTCTTTAGCCAGATTCTTCATAATCTGCATCAGCTCGGTGATTTCCTGCGGCGTCAGCACAGCCGTCGGCTCATCGAAGATCAGAATCTCGTTGTCGCGGTACAGCATCTTCAGGATTTCGGTACGCTGCTGCATGCCGACGGTAATATCCTGGATCAGTGCATCCGGATCGACCATCAGGCCGTACTTTTCCGACAGCGCCATGACTTTTTTTCTGGCTTCATCCATCTGAAGGACACCGTTCTTCGTTGTTTCCACACCGAGAATAATATTCTGAAGCACGGTAAAGCACTGTACCAGCTTGAAGTGCTGGTGCACCATGCCGATGCCGAGATCATTGGCATCATTCGGGTTCCTGATTGTTACTTCCCTGCCGTCTTTCTTGATAATACCCTCTTCCGCCTGATACAGACCGAACAGCACAGACATCAGCGTTGATTTGCCTGCGCCGTTTTCGCCGAGCAGAGCATGTATTTCTCCGCGCTTCAGCTGAAGGGTGATATTATCATTGGCGATAATTCCGGGAAATCGCTTTGTGATGTTCAGCATTTCAATTGCATACGGAGTTTCCATACAATTATCGTCCTCCTCCCTTTATATTTACTCCCTAAATTATATAAAAAAAGAACAGCGGTTGAAAAGCCGCCGTTCTTCATTTTGGCATCAAATGTCCCGATTACTTAATGTTGCCCTGGTAGTTGACAACAGCGTTGTCGGATTCGACTGTTACGGAATCAGTTCCGCTCAGAGCCTGGTAAGCTTCATCAGCAGAGTCGCCGGAAACTGTAACCGCACCGGAGAATACATCCGCAACGAGCTTGTTGTAATCAGCCTCTGTAAAGCCGTCAGCCCACTGTGTGGAAGCAGGCAGTCCGACATAGTTGAGAGACGGATCGGAACCGGATACCAGACCGAGGTTCTGGATCTGTCCGCCGAATTCGGCCCAGCCGCCGTCCTTGACTGCTGCGAGCAGTGTGTTGACTGTCGGAGCAAGACCCTTCATAGCGGAAGTAACTGTCATGCCTTCGCTCTGTGCATAAGCGTCGATATTTGCGGCCTGGTCAACGTCAACGCCGATAACCTTTGCGTTAACCTTCTTGGCTGCGTCAGCTGCGGATGTGAAGATGCCGCCGCCGCATGCGAAGACAACTTCAGTGCCTGCACCGTACCATGTGTCCATCGCTGCTGTGATATCAGCATCGCCGAAGAACTGGTTGCCGTATGCATAGTTGATTTCAACCTTCTTGCCGAGTTCAGCAGCTGCATCGTTTGCGCCCTGAACGAAGCCGTAACCGTAACGGATAACTGCCGGAACAGCCATGCCGCCGAGGAAGCCGAGCTTTTCATAGCCGAGCTTGACAGCTGCCTGACCTGCGAAGTAACCGGCGATTTCTTCCTGGTATACTGCGGAGAACAGATTTTCCGGAATTGCCTTCAGACCTGCGTCTGTCAGATCGAATTCGGAAACGTCAAGAGCGATGAACTTGACATCCGGATACATATCAACTGTTTCAGCGATTGCACCGGCAAATGCATAACCCGGCATAACCAGTGTGTTATAGCCGTCTGCGACTGCCTTGTCGATCATCGCAACACGTTCAGCAGTGCTGTCGCCTGCCGGCTTGAAGTAGTTGAACTTCAGGCCGTTTGCATCACAGTATGCCTTGGCTGCTTCATAAGTTGTCTGGTTGAAAGACTGGTCTGTAATGTCACCATAGTCAGTGATCATTGCAACAGTGACTTCAGCTGCAGCTTCTTCAGCCGGCTGTGCTGTTGCGGATCCTGAAGCAGGTGCATCTGAAGAACCGCCGTCCTTATTGCCGGAGCAGGCGGTCATGCTGAGGGCCATGAGACCTGTCAGCAGTACTGAAACGAACTTCTTCATTTCTTTCCTCCCTGCGGTTTTACCGCATTTACACGATTATTTTAAACGTTCAATATTCCGAATGCAATATTTCCGGCTTTATTATCAATTCATACACAGGCACTGATAATCATGATAAATATTGCTATAATAGTATGGCTTCGGAGGTATCCCAATGGTATTCAGCAGCCTGACATTCCTGTTTGCCTATCTGCCGCTTGTATTTGCGGTTTATTTCGGCGTGCCTCTGAAATACCGGAACGCCGTTCTGCTTGCCGTCAGCCTTCTGTTCTACGGCTGGGGTGAGCCGGTCTATGTAACGGTCATGATCTTCTCGATCACTGTCAACTGGCTGTTCGGCAATCAGATCGGAAAATACCGCGACAGCGACCGGAAAAAAGCGGCCGCATTCCTGAAGCTGTGCATCATATTCAATCTGGTTCTGCTCGGCTTCTTCAAATACGCCGATTTTCTGATCCGGAATCTGAACATGCTCGGACTGCAGATCCCGCTGCTGAACATCGCTCTGCCGATCGGCATCAGCTTCTATACCTTCCAGACGATGTCCTATCCGATCGATCTCTACCGGAAACAGACGGATCCCCAGAAAAGCCTCGTCAGCTTCGGAGCCTATGTCACGATGTTCCCCCAGCTGATCGCCGGCCCGATTGTCCGTTACACGGATATCGCCGCCCAGCTGAATCAGCGCAC
Source organism: Erysipelotrichaceae bacterium (assembly GCA_015058875.1). Lineage (GTDB taxonomy): Bacteria > Bacillota_I > Bacilli_A > Erysipelotrichales > Erysipelotrichaceae > Bulleidia. The sequence continues at coordinate 6,462 of SVBN01000006.1, forward strand.
CATCAGCTCCGGCAAATTCACCGCCGGCATCCGCAGATTTCTGTGCGGACTTGCAAAAAAGGTTCTGCTTGCCAACAATATCGGCATGGTCTATGAGGAGATTGCCGCCCTGCAGACATCCCAGCAGTCGGTCATGACCGCCTGGCTCGGCATCATTGCCTTTGCCTTCCAGATCTATTATGACTTCAGCGGCTATTCCGATATGGCGATTGGTCTGGGCAAGATGCTCGGCTTTGATTTCCTGGAAAACTTTGACCATCCGTATATCTCGCGTTCTGTTACGGAATTCTGGCGCCGGTGGCATATGTCGCTGTCCTACTGGTTCCGCGATTATGTCTATATTCCCCTGGGCGGCAACCGCCGGGGCATGAAGCGCCAGATTTTCAACATCATGGTCGTCTGGCTGCTGACCGGATTATGGCATGGTGCCTCATGGAATTTTATCCTGTGGGGCGTGTTCTACGGAATTGTGCTGATCATTGAGAAGCTCTTCCTGCTGAAGCATCTGAAGCATGCACCGGGCTGGGTCTGCCGGCTCTATACCGGCATCATTGTCCTGATCGCCTGGACGCTGTTTGCCTTTACCGATTTCTCCGCAATGCTGAGATATCTCGGTCTGATGTTCGGGACATCCGGAAAACCGGCGGACGGGCTGACCGTTTATTACCTGAGAAACAACATCGTCCTGCTGGTTTCCTGTCTGATCGGATCGACCTACCTGCCGAAGAAACTCTTTGCGAAGCTGTCTGCTTCAAAGCTTCACAGTCTGGAACCGCTGATGGTCCTGCTGATATTGTTTGTCTGCACCGCCTTCATGGTGGATGCGACCTATAACCCCTTCCTGTATTTCCGCTTCTGAGGTGAATCATGAAAGAAAAAACACTGCAGAAAATATCAGCCGCCGTATTCCTCGGTTATATCGGGGTGTTTTCTGTTGCTTCCCTGCTTCATGAGAAACACTCTTTTTCGGAAAACGAAAACCGGGCATTGTCAGTGTCGCCGTCCTTCTCCCTCTCCTCACTTGTTTCGGGAAAGTTTGATGAATCATTCGAAACATGGTTCTCCGATCAGTTCGCCTTCCGGGATGCCTGGATCGAAACCAAGGCAGCGCTGAAAAAAGCATCTCTTGCCATCGAAAACAACGATGTCTATTTCGGGAAAGACGGGAAGCTGATCCGCAGATTTGCGGCATATCCGCCGAAAACCCTGGATCAGAATATTTCCGCGGTAAACCGGTTTCTGAACGACAATGATCTGAAGGGCAATGTTCTGCTGGTACCGACGGCAGCCGATATGGACCGGAATGCAAAGCCGGGGGGTGCCTGGGATTTTGATCAGAGCGCACTGCTGGATCAGATTGAAAAGGAAATGCCGGATGTGAATTTCATCCGGATCGACGATGAACTGAAACAGGCGGAAAATGCTTATTTCCGGACGGATCACCACTGGAATGCGGACGGTGCCTATCTCGGGTATGCCGCAATCTGCGAGGAGGTTCTGGGAAAAGACCCGGAGAAATTTACCCTCACACAGGTCTCCGATTCCTTCAAGGGAACGATGTATTCCCGCTCCGGTGCATTCTGGACGGAGGGCGAGCCCATATACCGGATCGAAGCGGACCATCCGGATCCGGTGCGCGTTACATACGATGACACTCAGGAAACGGATTCTCTTTACAGTGAAAAACGCCTGAATGAAAAGGATCAGTACATGTATTACCTGGACGGCAATCATCCCCTGACCCGGATCGATACGGATAACGGCAAAGGAAACACGGCGCTTGTCATCAAGGATTCCTATGCGCATATCCTGATGCCTTATCTGGCCCGGGAATATGAGCATATCATCATGGCCGACCTGCGCTACTGGCGCTCTCCGGCATCACAGCTGGTCGAAGACAGGGAGCACACGGACGTCTATATCATTTACAGTCTTGACAACTTTGCACAGGATCCGAATCCTGTGCTGCTGAGGTGAAATATGCAGATGGAATTTATCAAAATGGGCATTAACGGTGAAGGCATCGGCTATCTGGATCAGAAGCCGGTCTTCTGTCCGGGCGTTCTTCCCGGAGAGACTGCCGAGGTCAGAATCACGGAAAAAAACAGAAGCTTTTTCCGGGCGGAATGCGTGCGGCTGACCGGGAAATCGGAACACCGCATCCAGCCTGCCTCAAAAGAAGAATATGAAAGCGGAAGCGCTCCGCTGATGATCCTGAAATATGAACAGCAGCTGGCATATAAAAAGCAGCTGTTGGAGGAAGCACTCTGGAAATACGGACATGTCAACCGGAAACTGATCCGCGACATGCGTCCTTCTCCCCTGGCTTCAGGCTACCGCAGTGAATGCAAGCTGCCGGTCGGTGAGGAAGACGGAAAGCTCGTAATGGGTTTATATAAGGCCGGCTCGAATCAGCTGATTCCAGTGAAGCGCTTTGTTTCACATACGGCGGAACTGGAAGAAAAGCGTCTGCAGGCGCTGAAGATTCTGCAGGCATCAAAGCTCAGGGCATACGACAAAAAGACCGGACACGGACTGCGCTGGTTTGTCATGCGGGTCATCGGCGGCAGAGCGCAGCTGACTCTGGTTACCGGAAAGGATCAGATCTCTCCTGCCGTCACCGATTCTCTGATGAAAATCGAAGGGATGACCGGGGTGTTCCAGAGCATCAATGACAGGAAAAAGCCCGAAGGCATTTTCGGCGCAACAAAGCTGCTTGCCGGAGAAGAAACCATGGAGATCGAAATCCACGGTCTGAAGCTGCAGCTGTCTCCCCAGTCGTTCTTCCAGCTCAATGTTCCTCAGGCGGAAGCACTGTATGCGATGGCTGTGGACAAGCTGGATGAATGCGATCATCTGTTCGAAGGATACTGCGGTGTCGGTGCCATGAGCATGATGGCCAGAAACAAGGCCAGAAGAATTACCGGTGCCGAGAATGTAAAGCAGGCGATCCGCAATGCCCAGGCCGCTGCGGAAGCCAACCGCGTGCCGAATGTCTCCTTTGTCTGTGCGGACAGCGCTGAAGCCTTTATCAGCGCAAGAAAAAAGCGGGATATCGATGCGGTCATTGCCGATCCGCCCCGCTCGGGAATGGATGATGAGATGATCAATGCCCTGCTGAAGTCTTCGGTGCGCAAGATCATCTATATTTCCTGCAATCCGGCAACCCTCGGAAAGAATCTGAAGGAGCTGAAAAAATCCTATGATATCCGTACGGTGATTCCGTACGACATGTTCCCCGGCACCCCGCATGTGGAGGCACTCTGCGTTCTGGAGCGCACCGGAGGAAAATAATGCGGTACTCGTCCTCGTATAACCGCATTGTGATTACCATTGACCATGAATTTGCGGAGCAGCCTGTCTCCGCATTTTTCGATCATTTTCTGATTTCATCAAAATACAGACAGAAATACATACGGGAAGGAACCGTCCTGCTGAACAGAAAACCAATCTCCGGTACTGATACGCTTCTGCACAGCGGAGATACTCTGACGATTGTATCCGGCAGAGAAGAACCCGGATTTATTCCGGCGGATGAAGAATGCACGGTCGTTTATGAAGATGACTTTGTCTATGCGGTTCATAAACCCGCCGGTGTCATCATTCATGGAGAACCCGGGGAAAAAGATCTCGCATCCATGGCTGCCGCCTGGCAGATATCGCACGGCATTCATGCTCCGGTACGCTATCTGCACCGTCTGGACCGGGAAACCACCGGACTGGTTCTTTTCAGCAAAGTCCCCTTTTTTCAGCCATGGCTGGATCATGAGCTCAGGGAAAAGCGGATCCGCCGCAGATATTATGCGCTGTGCCGCGGCAAGGCAAAGGAAAAGCAGAAGTTCACGTTCAATGCACCGATCGGAAGAGACCGGCATGTCAGCGGAAAATACCGTATTTCCGATACCGGAAAGCCGGCTCTGACCCATGCGGTGTGCCGGAAGAAAAAAGGAGATCTCTGCCTGATGGAGTGCGAACTGGAAACGGGCAGAACCCATCAGATCCGGGTTCATCTTTCATCAGCCGGACTGCCGCTGATCAACGACCCGCTTTACGGCACTCCCGATCCGCATTATCCCGGCATGTGTCTCTGGGCATATGAACTCTCATTTGAAAATCCCGTCTCGCATGAAGCGGTTACGGTTCGTGATATAGCGGACGATGTGTTTGAAGGATTCATGAACAGCACCCGCAGGGACTGATTCATTCAGAATTCTCCGGCCGGAAAAACCCGGACATTATCTCCGGGACCGTCTCCGGTCTTTTTTCTTTCCGTCAGCCGTTATAAGTACTGATCGGATAATCCATCTCATAATTCCGGCAGAGCTCAATAAAGTTTGCGGCGCTTTCCGTCAGATGCTTTTTCCGGTGATATACGATGGAATAATAGCGGCTGAATTCCAGACCTTCCACCCTGATTTCCGTCACCTGCTTTCTCTGCAGCGGCACGGCCGCCATCCGGAACGGAAGGATCGCTGTCCCAAGTCCGCAGATCACTGCCCGCACCAGAGCGGCGGAGCTGAATGTTTCCCACACCGGATCAGCCGCAAAACCGGCTGCGGCGAGCACCTGGTCGACCGTGTCCCGGGTTCCGCTCCCCTTTTCTCTCAGCAGAAGCGGCATCTTCCGGAACTGTTCAAAAGAAATGACCTGACCGTTCTGAAATCCGGCTTCCGCAGAACAGATAACAGCAAGGTGATCCTGCATATACTGATGCGCCTCCAGAATCGGAGACTGAACTGCGCCTTCCACCAGGGCAAAATCCAGTTCGCTGCTGAGCAGTTTTTCCTCCAGATATTCCTGCGGCTCCACCTTTACCCGGACCTCAACACCCGGGTACCGTTCCTGATAGGCACGCACATATTCCGGCATCAGCTGCGTTCCGATCGTCAGACTTGCACCGACGCGGATCTTTCCGCCCTTTTCCCAGTCGCGCAGATTCTCCTCCATCGATTCAAAGAGATCGGAAATACTGGCGGCATACTCCGCCAGCATGATTCCTGCCTGGGTAATGCTCAGATGCTTTCCCAGCCGTTCAAACAGCTTTGCCCCGTAATAATCCTCCAGTTCACGGATTGCCAGACTGACTGCCGGCTGCGACATGGACAGACTTTCCGCTGCCCTTGTTACATTGCAGTCATTTTTATATACAGCCAGAAATATTCTCAGATGCCGGATTGTCATGAATTCTCCTTATATTATTTTACTTATCGATATCATTTAAACATATTATTTCATAAATATAAAGAACGAATATATGCTTTCATGGCATGCAGAAAGGAGCTTATCTGAATGAGTACAGCAGGAATACTTCATCTCAGTGAAATCAGGAAGAATAAATACCTGACATTATTTGCATCAACATTCCGTCTCAGTGCCTGTACCTTCGGCGGCGGGTTTGTCATCGTACCGCTGCTGAGAAAGAAATTTGTGGAGGAACTCGGCTGGATCGATGAAAACGAAATCATGGATCTGACGGCAATCGCCCAGTCCTCACCGGGAGCCATTGCCGTCAATGCATCAATTCTGATCGGCTATCACATCGGAGGAATTGCCGGTGCACTGGTCAGCGTTATCGGAACAGTGCTTCCGCCTCTGATCATCATCTCGGTCATTTCCCTGTTCTATCAGGCATTCCGCGACAGCATTCTGGTCAGCCGGGCAATGACCGGCATGCTTGCCGGGGTTGCGGCAGTCATCACCGATGTGGTCATCCGCATGGCGCTCAGCGTGCTGAAAGAAAAGAAGCCGCTTTCCGTCATCATGATGATCCTCTCGTTTATCGCCGTCCGCTTCTTCTCGCTCAACGTGATTGCGCTGATACTGATCTGCGGATGCGCCGGCGCAGCTGATACCTATTACACGCAGAAAGCAGCCCGGGAAAGGGGATTCCGATGATTCTGCTGGAACTGTTTCTGAGTTTCATGAAAATCGGTCTCTTCAGCATCGGCGGCGGATATGCCGCAATGCCGCTGATTCAGGAACAGGCGGTCGAAACACACGGATGGCTTACCATGACGCAGTTTGCGGATATCATGACCATTTCCGAAATGACACCGGGACCGATCGCAATCAATTCGGCAACGTTTGTCGGAATTCAGACAGCCGGAATTCCCGGAGCACTTGCCGCTACGGCAGGATGCGTCTTTCCATCCTGCATCATCGTTCTGGCGCTGGCATATTTATATTACCGATACCGCGGTCTGACCATGATCCAGGGAATACTGAAAGGCCTGCGTCCGGCAGTCATTGCAATGATTGCCTCGGCCGGATTCTCACTGATCATCCTGAGCATATACGGACAGAAAACACTGCCGGCGGATCTGGGGGAAGTTCATATTATACCGGCACTGATCTTTCTTGCATCACTGCTGGTGCTTCAGTTCAGGAAGCCGGATCCGATGGCAGTCATGGCTGCCGCGGGTGCTGCCGGCATTCTGTTTCTGTCAGTTTTCTGACACGCATACTTATCAGGGAGGGGAAATAATCCAATGAAATACAGACTGATGAGCGGCACGCTTTACAGCGACAAAAATGAGCCGCTTGCAACAATCCATCAGGAATTCTGCACGCAGGAAAAGCAGATCAGCACAGCTGACGGAAAACACACCTGCCATACCAGCGTTCTTTCCGACCGGAATGATTTCAGCGGTGATGTGCATCATAAAAAATACATCTGCACCGATGAATCGGGCAGTGCACTTCTTTCCGCCGATCCGGAATACCGGGAGCACGAAGATCCTTCGGAAGCCGGATGGCCCGTCAACCGCATGCCGGTTGTAGATCATGCTGTTGTGAACATGTTCGGCACCCAGTACTGCCTGGTCATGGAAAACAGCGGCAGATATATCCTGTCGGCTCCGGGCGGTAAAAATGTTCTCAGCATCATCCACCGCGGACTCAAGGGCGGCTGGAATCTTGACTCTTCACTCAGAATCTCACCGGAGATTCTCTGCGGCATCTTCTCTTTCTGCCGCTACATTGAGCAGGAAAATGAATTTCTGATTGTTTAATCCCCATATGAAAAATCCTCCGAAACAGCCGGAGGATTTTTTTCAGAACAGCATCATCGGTTTTACAGTTCTTCCCCGTTTGTGCGGATCACATTCCGGTACCAGAAGAAGCTATCCTTCCGGATCCGTTTCATGGTTTTCAGATCCATGTCTTCCCGGTCGATATAGACAAAGCCGTACCGTTTCCGGAATCCCTGGTGGGAAGAAAGAAGATCCTCGAACGACCACGGAGAGTAGCCCATCAGCTCCACACCGTCTTCAACAGCATCCGCACATGCCTGCACATGAGCGCGCAGATAATCAATCCGGTAATCGTCATGAACCGTACCGTCTTCATTCAGCGTATCCGCCATGCCGAGACCGTTTTCCGTGATCAGCAGCGGCAGATGATATCTGGCATAATAATCATTCAGGACAATTCTCAGTCCCATCGGGTCGATCTGGGCACCGTATTCGCTTGCCGCAAGATTCGTGTTTCTTTCATCCCGGCAGTATCCGTACTGGTCAAAGTCCACTTCGTTCCCGCGGTATGTCCGCATGCCTGCAGGATGCGCTTCATCGGCGGGAAGATAGGACGTGCAGAGCGTGCGGTAATAGTTGACGGCAATATAATCCGGCTTTCCGTACGCCAGAATGTCCTCATCCCCTTCTTCCGCTGCTGGTACGATATTCCGCTCCTTCAGGTATCTCATATAGATTCCCGAATACTTCCCATAGCAGTGCATATCCAGGCAGTATACGGTCTTCATGTAATCATTCATCCTTGCCGACCATACATCCTCGGGCTTCGGGGTCAGAGGATATGTGCATGTGGAAGAAACCGCCGGACCGATCTTTCCGCCTTCCACCAGTTCATGGCAGGCCTTCACCGCCAGGGCATGTGCCAGGAACATATGATAATCCATCTGTGCCCGCATCCGGTCCGCCTTCCATGCGTCCGGTTCTTCGATATTCATGCGCTCATCCACGCGGATCATCAGATTCTGTTCATTGATCACCTGCCAGTACTTCACCCGGTCCCCGAAGCGGGCAAAGCAGATACGGGCATAGCGCTCAAATGCATGCACGCATCTGCGGTCCAGCCAGCCGCAGTACTTTGTGACCAGGGCATAGGGCAGATCAAAGTGATACAGCGTCACAAACGGCTGTATGTCCTTTTCTTTCAGACGGTTGATGACATTGTCATAGAACTCCAGGCCCTTCGGATTGATCTCTCCGTCTCCGTCCGGAATAATCCTTGCCCAGGAAAGCGAAAAACGGTAGATTTTCATTCCGAGTTCCGCCATCAGTTCAATATCTTCTTCCCTGTGATGAGAGAAAGCACTGGCTGTTTTTGAATCTGCCTGACGGTTGGAACGTTTGAAGGAATTGTAATCGGCTACGGTCATCCCCTTGCCGTCTTCATCCCATCCGCCTTCAATCTGAAATGCCGAAGATGATGCACCCCATAAAAAATCTGCCGGAAATCTGCTCATATCATTCCTTTCCGCCGGCAATGAACAGCCGGTCTCTTCCCTCGCACAGGAACCGGACTTCATTGTCCGCAAGAACCACCGATTCCTCAGTAAAAATATATGTATCGCGCCGGTACAGATCCAGATATTCGATAATGCTGAGCTCCAGCGCATAGGCCGTCCGGTCATGGATGATGTTTTCTCCTGCCGGATAAATCGGATTCTGGTCTGTCCAGAGGCCGATTGTCGGCCCGCAGGCATGTCCGAACAGTCCGAGAGGATGCGTATAAAGCACCGGGCGCAGCCCTTCCTGCTTTCCCCGGGCAATGGAGGAAAGGAATACTTCGTTTCCTGTTCTTCCCGCTTTCAGCTGCTCACAGACGATATCCTGGAACCGGTTGTTCCGCTTCAGTGCTTCCTTCAGCTCCTGAGGTGCATCTGTTTCCCCGTCCTTCAGCACATAGCACAGACGCTGGGTATCGGTGCAGAGGCCGAGATATACAATGCCGAAATCACAGTGCACAAGATCGCCCTTCCGGATCACCGTATCCTCACCGTGCATGCCGGTTTCATTCTGCAGATCGATATCCGGATTGAACCAGGTAATGATTCCCCTGCGGTTTACTTCCCGGGCCATATGATCCATGACATCGCGGCATGTCGTTTTTTCCGGCACAATCGAGGCAAACGCATCTTCAATGATCGTCAGCGCCTCCCGCATCACTTCCGGATAATACTTCAGCTCCGTTTCCGTCCGGGTTTCCAGAAAGCGGATTCCCGGCTGATCGTCAGACACAAAGCGGCAGGTCAGATCCTCCGGCAGTTCCTTCATCAATGTCCGGTACAGTCCGTACGAGAGTCCGTCCGTATATGCATAATGATCCGACATGTTCAGATGGATCGTTCCGGGATTCAGCTTTCTCAGCACGCGTTCCAGTGCTTCAAACTGGGTTTCCTTCGTGCGGTCAAAATCATGTTCGTAAAATCGGTCCAGATTCGCATCCGGAAAACTGACGCTGATCCGCCGCAGCTGATCGTTCTGCAGGGCAAAGATCAGAATCGTCAGCCTCCTTGCATGCGGATAAAGCGAAGGCACGATAAACGGAAACATCGGATCTTCATTGTATTCCCGCGAAGCAATCAGCCAGCATTCAGTTCCGGTTTCCTTCATGACTGCCGGAAGCACATGATTCAGACGCTCCGAAAGCATCTCATCCCTGATCCGGTACTGTTCAATCAGATCATACATAAGCAATACCTCTTAATTACGACTTCATATTAACAAAAAAACCTGCATCATTGCAGGTTGATCACCTCAGATAACGATACAGGTCATTCCGTGTTCCGTGTTCAAACAGATTCAGATCCGTCTGTTTCCGGCTGATCAGCTGATCGGTCACAAGATACACGCTCATGCCGGCAAGGCGGGCATTGCCGTCCTCCTCGGCATCATTGCCGATCATCAGCACATCCTCCGGACAGATTTCCAGCTTCCGGCAGATCTCCAGATAGTATTCCGGATTGGGCTTGCAGTAAGACGAGTTCTCATAAACAGTGATCCATTCAAAGTCCTTCGGATCCAGACCGGCAGTCCGTACCCGGAATTCGGTTGCGGAACGTGGAAGCAGCGGATTGGTTGCCAGAATCAGCCGGAACTCCCTCTGTTTCAGAGAAGCAATCATTTCCGGAACACCCGCATTCTGCCAGAGCGTTTCCCTGACCTCCGGAAATACATTCAGATAAAAATCATTCAGAATCAGCCGGTCTTTCCGGCTTTCTTCGCCGAACATCCGCGCATATGCATCCCAGAACCGGATCTCATTGGACACGCTGCCGTCATTGCCACTCATTGCCTTCATGCCGGCATAAAGCATATTGCTGTATTTCTCCGGATCATATCCGCGCTCCGCCATGTAAGCACACAGCAGCCCGAAGTATTTCCTGATAAATGCCGGCTCATCCATGCCGAGCAGCGTTCCGTCAAGATCAAAGAAAATCACTTTTTCAGGCATTCTGCGGTTCCTTCTCTTTCAGATTCTCTCTTGCCACCGCAAGCATCAGCTTAATCCGGTTTTCCTGATTGACTGCAGTCGCACTCGGATCATAGTCAACCGGTGCAATGTTTGCCTGGGGGAAGCGCTCGCGGATCCGGTTGATGACGCCCTTTCCGGCAATATGATTCGGCAGGCATCCGAACGGCTGGGCGCATACAATACTGTCGTAGCCGCCTTCGATCAGCTCGATCATCTCAGCTGTCAGCAGCCATCCTTCTCCCATCTTGGTGCCGAGATCCAGGATTCCCTCCGGCTTCTCCATCAGTTCATAGAAGGAGCCCGGCGCATAGAAACCGTATTCCTTCAGTACCGCGGACATTTCATTGCCGATGCGGTTGAACAGCTTCAGCGCGGCTCCGGCGATTTTCCCCATCTTCGGGCTGATGCCGTAAAACTCCGTATCCATTTTCCAATTGGCACAGCAGTATTCCGCATAGCCCATCAGGCCGGGCATATTGACTTCGCAGCCCTGATCTTCCAGCATCTTCTGCAGGCTGTTGTTTCCGGTCGGGGAAAACTTGACATAGATCTCCCCGACAATGCCGACTTTGACCTTCGGTGTTTTATTCACCGGAATCGCTGCAAAATCACGGGTGATCTTCCGGAATACTTTTTTATAGGAATGCGGGGCATAATTGCGGCTGCTGCGGAACCATTCATCCAGTTTCACCAGCCACCTCTGCATCAGCGCATCGGCATCGCCCTTATGCACTTCATATGCCTGAACCTGATTTCTCAGCGCCATCAGCAGATCGCCGTATTCCGCCGCCGAGAGAAGCTTGACCAGCATCCGCGGCGTCCATGGCATCACGCTGTCCTTTTCCAGACCGCTGGCGTTGGCCGAAGCAACCGGAACATTTTCATATCCGGCCCGGACCAGTGCCTTTCTCAGCAGCTTGATATAATTCGATGCCCGGCATCCGCCCCCCGACTGGGAGATAATCAGCGCGGTATGATCGGGATCGTATTTCCCGCTTTCCAGTGCTTCCAGAAACTGTCCGATGATGATCAGTGCCGGATAGCAGGTGTCATTATGCACATATCTCAGGCCGAGCCGGGTGACCTCGGGACTCGAGGTGCCGATCAGTTCCACCCGGTGATACCCTTCGCTCTCCAGCGCCGCTTTGGCCAGGGCAAACTGAACCGGAGCCATGTCCGGGACCAGGACGGTATAATCCTTCAGCATCTCTTTCGTAAAATTCGGTGTCAGATATTCCATCAGTTTTTCTGCGCCTCCTTTTCCGCAAGTGCCGCAAGCAGGGAACGCAGACGGATTGTTACGGTTCCGAGATTTGTGATTTCATCGATCTTCAGCTGGGTATACAGCTTTCCGCCCTCCTGCAGGATTTCCCTGGTTTCATCGGACGTGATCGCATCCAGACCACACCCGAAAGATACAAGCTGGACAAGGTCCATATCCGGCTGCGTGCAGCAGTATTTGGCGGCCGCATACAGACGGCTGTGATAGGTCCACTGATTCAGCACGGCTGTCCGGAATTTAGCGGTTTTCGAGCTGATCGAATCTTCCGTAATGACAGCCGGGCCGAGACGGATGATCAGCTGGTCAATGCCGTGGCTGACCTCCGGGTCCGCGTGATACGGACGTCCGGCAAGCACAATGATGCGCTTTCCTTCTTTTCTGGCCTGTTCAATAATCTCATCCGCCTTCCTGCGGATATCCTCCATATGCCGGTCATATTCACCGTAGGCAAGTTCAACCGCATGCACAATATCCTTTTCCTTCAGATCGGGCCAGTGCTTCCGGATCATCTTCGGAAACCGCTTTGCGAATTCCTTCCGGTTGGAAAGATCGATAAAGTCACGGATAAAACGGATCTTTGAAAGCTCCGGACAGTTGTCCTCCAGGACCTCCGGATAATATGCGACAATCGGGCAGTTATAATGATTCTCTCCGAGATGCTCATCCACGTTGTAGCTCATGCACGGATAGAACACGGCATCCACGCCTGCTTCCGCAAGTGCCGCAATATGTCCGTGGGAAAGCTTTGCCGGATAGCATGCGGTATCACTCGGAATGCTTCCCTGACCCTTCTGATACAGGCTGCGCGAAGAGACCGGGGATACCTTCACCCGGAAGCCGAGTGAGGTAAAGAACGTATGCCAGAACGGCAGCAGTTCATACATATTCAGACACAGAGGAATGCCGATGGTTTCGCGGCTGCCGCTGCCTTCTTTTTCCGCATAGGCAAGCAGCGACTTCAGCTTGTATGCATAAAGGTTCAGATGCTCATCCGCTGCCTTCCCGGTAATCGGACGGTCGCACCGGTTGCCCGAGATGAAGCGCTTCCCGTCGCTGAACATATTCACGGTCAGCAGGCAGTTATTGCCGCATCTGCCGCAGCTGACGGAAGTAACCTTCTGGGTAAACTGTTCCAGTTCCGCTTCCGTAAGCACCGTGCTCTTCTGTCCGGGCACGGCATGATCACGCCCGTACAGTGCGGCGCCGTATGCACCCATGAGTCCGGCGATATCCGGACGCACGACATTGACGCCCATTTCCTTTTCAAATGCCCGCAGAACCGCTTCGTTGTAGAAGGTTCCGCCCTGCACGACAATTCTTCTTCCGAGCTCCTCGGGACTTGCGCACCGGATGACCTTATACAGCGCATTTTTTACCACCGAAATGGAAAGTCCGGCACTGATATTCTCCACGCTGGCACCGTCTTTCTGGGCCTGCTTGACCTGGGAATTCATGAATACGGTGCACCGGGAGCCGAGATCCACCGGCCTGTCGGCATAGATGCCCATGCGGGCAAACTCCTGAACGTCATAGCCGAGTGCTTCGGCAAATGTCTGCAGGAAGCTTCCGCAGCCGGAAGAACAGGCTTCATTCAGAAAAATATTGGAAATTGCCTGATCCTCAATTTTGAAGCATTTCATATCCTGGCCGCCGATATCGATAATAAAATCGACATCCGGCATAAAATACTTTGCGGCCGTGAAATGAGCCACGGTTTCCACCAGTCCGTTATCGCAGTGGAACGCGTGCTTGATCAGTTCCTCTCCGTAGCCGGTCGTTGTCACGCTGGCAATTTCAATCCCGGGATATTTCCGGTACAGCTCCAGCAGATGTTCCTTTACCAGCACTGCCGGATTGCCCTCATTCGGCTGATACCATGTATAAAGCAGCCGGCCGTCATCATCCGCAGCCGCCATTTTGATCGTTGTCGAACCGGAATCGATTCCGATATGAATCCTTCCTTTTCTGTCTTCATAACGGATTCTCGGAACAGAAGCCTTCATATGGCGGTTGTGGAACTGCCAGTATTCATCACGCGATGCAAACAGCGGCGGCAGACTGCTGTAACCGGAGTCCGCCTGGGATTTCTTCAGTTTTGCGGCAGCCTCGTCAAGATCGATGATTTCATCCGCATAAAATGCCGCACCCATCGCAACATACAGCAGTGAATTTTCCGGGCAGACACCTTTCACATTCAGCGTCCGGTCAAACGACTCTCTGAGGCACTTTGAAAAAGTCAGCGGTCCGCCGAGATAGAGCACATTTCCCCTGATCTGTCTTCCCTGGGCCAGGCCGGCAATGGTCTGATTGACTACCGCCTGGTAAATCGAAGCGGCAATATCCCCGCTTTTCGCACCCTGATTGATCAGCGGCTGAATATCGCTTTTCGCAAACACGCCGCATCTGGAAGCAATCGTATATGTCCGCTCCGCATGCATCGCCGCCTGATCCATCTCATCCGCATCCATTTTCAGCAGCATCGCCATCTGATCGATAAAAGCTCCGGTTCCTCCGGCGCAGCTGCCGTTCATCCGTACCTCAACACCGTTTGTCAGAAACAGGATTTTTGCATCTTCGCCGCCGAGCTCAATAATGCAGTCGGTTCCGGGAGACAGTTTTTCAGCCGCAACCCGTGCCGAAAAGACTTCCTGCACAAACGGAATGCCGCTTCTGTCCGCCAGGCCCATTCCGGCGGATCCGGAAATTGCCAGATATGCTTTATGATCCGGTACATAGTCATTCATGATCCGGCTGAGCATTTCCTCACCTTTCTCCATGATATGACTCATATGTCTTTCATAAGCAGAGTAAATGAGTTTTCCGCCGTCATCCATGACCGCACATTTAATGGTTGTTGACCCGATGTCCAATCCGACTCTCATTCTCTGCCTCCTTTTACGTTAGAGAATTATAACTCATGTCTTCAGCACATTCAAAAAACATGCCCCGCAGACATGTTCCTATTATATTCACCGTCCGGAATTATTCCATTTACAAAACCGCGCTTTTGTCTTCCGGACATTTTCCTGCGGTTTTCCGGTGATCCCTCCCGGCTGCCGGTTTTTCCAGCACACAGGAGGGATGCATCAGCCCGGTCGGTTCATAATAAAGACTGCAGGTATAACGGAACCCGAGTTTTTCCAGAACATGCCGTGAAGCACTATTCTGCGGATGGTGTCCGGCGCACAGTCCGGCTATGCCGTATTCTTCAAACGCGCGGGCAATGACAGTCCTGCCGGCTTTCGAGGCCAGGCCCTTTCCCCAGTACTGCAGGCGCAGATGAAAACCAAGCTCATATTCTCCGTCACCTCGCATTCTCAATCCGCAGCATCCGATCAGATCACCGGTTTTCAGCGCAAAAACCGGCCAGTACTGAATGCCCCGGCGGCGCTCGTTTTCGATTTCCGTTTCAAGGCGGCGCAGCACTTCTTCCTCACTGAAATGTCCGGAGGCGCAGAGATATCCGGTCACCGCACCGTCACCCCGCAGCCGCATTGCAAGATCTGTGTCGTCCTCCTGCCATCGGGAGAACCCGATGCGTTCCGTTTCCAGAAAATATTCCCTCTGCTTCATTTCCATAATCCTTTCAGTCTCTTACAAAGATAATTACAGAACGAAAAAACCGCTGCATCTTCAACAGCGGTCTTTTCTGCTTCACATGATTCTGCTTGTTTTCATGCTCTGCCATATTATCAGGGGATAGTTTTTTAACGATGGCATGGAAAGGGGGGCCATGTTCACCGTACAAGCCTTACTTATGTCTTGCACGTATATCATATGAATCTGCGGCCGCAGAATTATGTATACATTATGTTAAATTATGTGAAATCTTAATATACAGAGCGATCAGCTGGATCAGAATGATCGCCGGAATCCCGACGGTGAACTTCGGATGCCTCGTTTTATGGTGGAACCGGTACATGCCCGCAAGTGCTCCGATCCCGCCGCCCAGCAGGGCGCACAGCAGGAGATCCTTTTCCGGAATTCGCCACTGACTTTTTCTTGCATACTGCTTGTCCAGCCAGAAAAGCACAAAGGTGATGAGATTGCAGACTGTCAGCCAGCCGATGAACAGAAGTCTGTATGTGCTGTTCATCTGCCCTCTTTCTGCGCTTCAAACTTTTCGGCAAGCGACGGAGCGTTCTTTGTGAGCTTTTTGATTGTCAGATCCTGCGCCTTGTTGTTTGCCAGCCTCAGGTTCCGGTCGCTTGAAAGCAGCGCATCCTTTGTCTTCTGCAGATGGTCGATCGTTTTGTCAATCTCCTCGATCGCATTCTGGAATTTTCTTGAAGCAAGCTCATAGTTTTTGGCAAAGGCATCCTTGAATGCATTCATATTCTCTTCAAAGTGCGCAATATCCAGATTATTATTCTTTTCGACCATCAGCTGATGCTTGTATTCCACCGCATTCAGCGCCGCATTTCTGAGAATGGTGATAATCGGAATAAAGAACTGCGGACGGATCACATACATCTTCGGATAGCGGTAGGACACATCGACAATGCCCTCATTGTACAGATCGTTGTCTATTTCCAGCATGGAAACAAGAATCGCATATTCGCAGTTCTTTTCCCTTCTGTCCTTGTCGAGTTCCTTCAGGAAGTCTTCATTCCTGTGCTTGGTGGCTGTCGTTTCGTTTTCGTTCTTCATTTCAAACATGATTGAAATGATTTCGGTGCCGTCTTCCGAAAAATCCCGGAAGATAAAATCGCCCTTGGAGCCGGTTCTGGCGTCATTGTCCTTCTCGAAATATGCCCGCGGGAACATGCCCATCCGGTTCCGGTTGAATTCGTAGGAACAATGCTGTTCCAGGGATTCCCCGACCATTTTGGTGGACTGACGGACTTTGAAGTCCTTGTACTGCTGCACCAGTTCTTTCTGGGAAGCAATTTCCCTGTCCTTGGAGGCAATGGTTTCATTAAAGCTGTCGCGCAGGCTTTCTTCCCTGAGCTGGGCTTCGTTTTTCTGTGCTTCCAGACGGACGCGGTATTCCTGGATCTCGGAGTTCTTTTCTTCCGTCACCTCGGCAATTGCCTTGTCGATCATCAGCTGCTTTTCACGTTCCCGGGCGTCCAGCGTATTCTTCAGCAATGCGACCTCATTCCTGTTCTTTTCAATCTGGGCGTCCAGATCCGCCTGACTTTTTGCCTGCTGGGTTTCCAGCTGATGCTCAAGAGAAGTGATTTTCTGCTGCATTGAGAACAGCTCCTCGCTGTTCTCCTTCTCCTTCAGCACCTGCATTTCCTTCACGGCGCTGTCCTTCTCGGCTTCCGCCAGCTTCAGGCGGTTCTCCAGCTCCGCAACTGTTTTTTCCAGTTCCGTTTTTCCGCTTTCCAGCTTCGCGCTGTAATCGGACTCCATCAGCTCCATCCGGTGGCGCGCTTCCTCCAGGGCAGTATCCTTTTCGGCAAGCTGCCGGGCAAAGCCATGCTCGGCTTCCGCCTTCATCAGCTCAATCTGCGCGTCCATGGTCCGCTTCAGCTCGCTGCTTCTTCTTTCAAGCTCCTCATTGAACTCATGATTGCGGACCTGACGGACAATCGATTCATAATTGGATTCATCAATGGTAAATACTTCTCCGCAATGCGGACATTTGATCTGCTGCATAATACCTCCTAAGGTGTTTCATTGTTCGGGAAAGCCGCTGATGCGGGGCAGGTTCAGATGATAGCGGGCGGACACAAACCGGATCAGGATAATGATCAGGGATGCACACAGAACCGCGGTTTCCTGACTGACATGATTCAGCAGGATCATCTCGGCAATTCCCCCTGCCATTGCCGCAACGGCATAGATATGTTTTGAAAAAATATACGGAAGCTCATTGACGGAAATATCCCTGATCAGTCCGCCTCCGACTCCGGTTACGACTCCGGAGAACACGCACAGAAACGCGTTCTGCGGAAACAGAGTCCATGCTTTCAGAAGCCCGTATGACGTAAATACGCCGAGTCCGAGGGAATCCATCACAAACAGCATCCGCTGATACCGCGGAGACATATGGATCTCCTTATGACCGCTCATATATCCGGCTGCCGCAAATACCGCCAGTGACGTCGCTGCCGCCAGAGCCAGATATACCGGATTCCTGAACGCCGCGGGCGGCGTATCCCCGAGAATCAGATCTCTCAGCACACCGCCGCCGGTGGCTGTCATAATGCCCAGCGTGATAACGCCGAGCAGATCGGTTTTATGCCGCAATGCCTTCAGTGCGCCGGAGATCGCAAATGCGACCGTTCCGATCACTTCCAGCAGGATCATCGGTTCTTCCATCATAACTGCCTCATATACTTCAAGTATTATTCCACAAAATCAGGTTCCGCGGCAGAAAATCCGCTGTAAATTATTTCATCGGGTTTTCCGTTAAGCGTTTTCACATCTGAATTCATTCTTTTTTTTCCTAGACTTTTCCTGTTCAAACCTGTATGATAGCGGCTAAAAGGGGGCAGTACATATGAGACTTATATATAACGTCCAAGACAAGCCTGCATGGAATCATCTGATCCTTTTCGCGTTCCAGCAGGTACTGGCTATTATGGCCGCAACGATTGCAGTACCGATGATTATCGGCAACGGGATGAGCACCGCAGCAGCGATCTTCGGTGCAGGTATGGGCACATTTATCTACATTTTATTCACAGCCCGTAAAAGCCCGGTTTTCCTGGGCTCTTCTTTTGCATTCATCGGTTCAATGAATGCCGCATTTGCCGGAGCCGTCAGTGTTCAGACAGGATACGTCGGACTGCTGTTCGGTGCACTCTGTGCCGGACTTGTCTACGTCATTCTTTCCTTCGTCGTCAAATCCGTCGGTGTTGACTGGGTCAACAAACTGATGCCGCCGGTGGTCATCGGTCCTACCGTTGCCATCATCGGTCTTTCCCTGGCGGGAAATGCGGTCGGCGATCTGCAGACAAGCAGCGCTACAGGCGCACCGACACAGTGGGCAGTGCTCTGCGGACTGGTTGCACTGTTTACAACAATGCTCTGCAGCACTTACGGCAAAAAAGGCGTCAAGCTGGTACCGTTCATTATGGGTATCCTCGCCGGCTATATCGTTGCTGCAATTCTGACATTCATCGGCAATTCCACCGGAAACGCCGCAATGCAGATTACGAACTTTGCACCTCTGCAGAACATCACCAGCCTGTTCGCCGTACCGGACTTCACCTTCCTGAAGGCGTTCGGCGCCATGGGTGAGGTCGACGCCGGCTATCTCGGAACAGTCGCAGTCGCTTATATTCCAGTCGCATTCGTTGTCTTTGCGGAACACATTGCCGACCATAAGAACATTTCTTCCATTATCGAACACGACCTGCTGAGCGATCCGGGTCTTGACAGAACACTGCTCGGCGACGGCGTCGGTTCCATCGTCGGCGCATTCTTCGGCGGATGCCCGAACACAACATACGGTGAATCGGTTGCCTGCGTGGCGATCACAAAGAACGCATCCGTTGCGACAATCGCCGTTGCGGCTGCGGAGTGCCTGATCATCTCCTTCATCTCACCGTTCATCGCATTCCTCTCCAGCATCCCTGCCTGCGTCATGGGCGGCGTGTGCATGGCTCTGTACGGATTCATTTCCGTATCCGGTCTGAAGATGCTGCAGAAGGTTGATCTGGAAAAGAACAAGAACCTGTTCGTTGTTTCCACCATCCTGATCGCCGGTATCGGCGGACTCTCCCTGACATTCGGAAGAGTCACAATCACATCGATCGCATGCGCGCTGATTCTCGGAATCATCGTCAACAACCTGCTGGCAAACGATCCCGACTTGAAATAATCCGATCCCTCATAGCACTGTAATAAATCCCGGGTCTGAACCGGGATTTTTCATTTCCCGAAAGTAAAAAGCGTCCCGCAGGACGCCCTTTACTTGTATGGAAGGACTTCGGATTATTCTTCTTCAAACAGGCATGCGCCGTTGGTGGCGATGACATTCTTATACCACCAGAAGCTCTTCTTCGGATAGCGGTTGAACGTGCCGTTTCCGTAGTCGTCGCAGTCAACATAGATGAAGCCATAGCGCTTGCTCATCTGCTTCGTGCTCTCGGATACCAGGTCAATGCATGCCCAGCTTGTGTAGCCCAGCAGTTCGACGCCGTCTTCATGGATTGCGTCATACATTGCACGGAAGTGCTCGTCATAGTAAGCGATATGCGCGTCGTCGTTGACGGTGTAGGAACCCTTGCCGTCTTCGACCAGTTCTTCTTTTTCACCGATGCCGTTTTCAACGATGAACAGCGGCTTTCTGTATCTGTCATACAGGTCAACCAGGGAAACTCTCAGGCCGATCGGGTCTGTCTGCCAGCCCCATTCGGAAGCTGTCAGATACGGGTTCTTGATTGCTGTAACGGTATTGCCGGCAGTTGTCTGCAGACCTTCCGTATTCTTTGCGACACAGCTGGAGGAATAGTAGGAGAAGGAAATGAAGTCAACCGGATACTTCTTCATGACTTCGAGATCTTCCTCTGTCATAACCAGGTTCAGGCCGTGGTTGCGGAATCTTGCCAGCAGGTATGCCGGATATTCTCCGAATACCTGTGTGTCGGAATAGCAGTATGTGCTTCTCATTCTCTGCTGTGCTTCCAGAACATCTTCCGGCTTGCATGTGAACGGATAGTATGTCAGCTTTGTGAGCATGCAGCCGACCTTGGCTTCCGGATCGGATTCATGGATATACTTTGTCGCAAGTGCGCTTGCCACAAACTGATGATGCATGGACTGGAAGATAACTTCTTCCCACTTGTCATCATCGAATCTGTCTCTCAGCAGACCGCCGGTTGTATACGGATGGCGGATCATGGAGTCGACTTCATTGAATGTCAGCCAATACTTGACTCTGTCCTTATAGCGGTCAACGATCGTTCTTGTGAAATTCATGAAGAAGTCGATCGTTTTTCTGTTGTACCAGCAGTTGTATTCCAGAACCAGGTGCAGAGGCGGTTCATAATGGGAAATTGTAACCAGCGGTTCAATATTGTGCTTCTTCAGTTCCGTAAAGACATTGTCATAGAACTGCAGACCTTCTTCATTCGGTGTTTCTTCGTCACCCTTCGGGAAAATACGGCTCCAGGCGATGGACATGCGGAATACTTTGAATCCCATCTCGGCGAGCAGTCCGATATCTTCCTTCCAATGATGGTAGAAGTCGGAACCGTGACGCTTCGGATAGTGCACGAGATCTTCCGGATGAGCCATGGCTTCCAGGACGTCCTTTTCCAGAACTTCATTCTGCTTTGCATAGTCCTGAACATCTACATCCAGGTGTGATCTTGCCGCATCGGAAACAGACCAGCCCTTGCCGCCCTCGTTCCATCCGCCTTCAAACTGATTTGCTGCTGTTGCGCCTCCCCAAAGGAAGCCTTCCGGGAACTGTTTAGCCATTATTTTTCCTCCTCTAAATATTCACCGTTTGACTCACAGACTTTCTTCATCCATTCATAGGATTCTTTCTTTACACGCTCCAGTGTTCCGTGACCGTCATTGAATCTGTCGACATAGACAAATCCATAGCGCTTTCTCATTTCACCGGTACCTGCGGATACGACATCGATCGGTCCCCAGTACAGATAGCCCATGACATCGACACCGTCCTTGATTGCTTCATTAACCTGAAGCAGATGGTCTCTTGTATATTCGACACGGAACGGGTCCTTGATTTCATGATTCTCATCCAGATTTTCATCAAGACCGATGCCGTTTTCGACAATGAACAGCGGCAGATGATATCTGTCATACAGAACATTCAGAACATAGCGGATGCCTTCCGGATCAATCGGCCAGCACCACGGTTCCGGAGATGTCCCCTTCAGGTAAGGGTTCGGTCTGCCGGTGATTCCGCCGGTATCGGCACCGTTGGCAATTGTCTTGTCATAAGTGCCGGAACGGTAATAGCTGAATGCAAAGAAGTCAACCGTATAGTCGTGAATCATCTGCAGATCTTCTTCGGAGAAGTGCGGTGTGCAGTCCAGTTCCTTCCACATTCTGTACATGTAGCCCGGAACATATCCCTTGCAGAACGGATCGCCGAAATAGAAGTTGGCGAGTCTGACGGAATGATATGCACCGAATACATTTTCCGGATCGCAGTTATACGGATAAGTGGCGACGGAAGATGATGTAAGCATGCATCCGACTTTGCATGCAGGGTCAATCTCATGACCGAGTTTGACTGTCCATGCATTGGCTACCAGGATATTCGCATATGCCTGCCATTTGTCCTTATCGGAAATCGCAAGCGGATCGTTCTTGTCTTCCGGCTCCAGTGACAGCGCGCCGCCGGCAACAAACGGAAGCTTCCACATATTATTGACTTCATTGAATGTCAGCCAGTACTTTACCTTGCCCTTATAGCGTGTGAATACGGCTGTGACATAGTTCTTCCAGAATTCGATTGTCTTCGGGCTGACCCATCCGCCGTATTCGGTGAGCAGATGCAGCGGTGTTTCATAATGGGAGAGCGTGATGCACGGTTCCATACCGAGCTTCAGCATTTCATCGAACATGTCTTCATAGAACTTCAGACCGGCTTCATTCGGTTCTGTTTCATCGCCGTTCGGGAAAATTCTTCCCCAGGCGATGGATGTTCTGAAGCAGTTGAAGCCCATGCCTGCCATCAGTGCAAGGTCATCCTTGTAGCGGTGATAGAAATCGATTCCTTCATGGCTCAGATAAACCTTGTCGGGATTCAGGCACATTTCCCACTTGCCTGTCTCCTCATTCCACTTCAGGCCGGGATCTTTGGATCCGATGCCGACCATGACATCGGTGACGTTGGGCTGCTTGCCGTCTTCAAGCCATGCGCCTTCCAGCTGATTCGCTGCTACTGCGCCGCCCCAGAGAAATCCTTTCGGAAAATCCATAGAAATACTCCTCCTCAATCAATGATGTTTCTGCCTTCAACCGGCAATAAAAACGTATGTAAGCGCTTTTTCTACCAAAATGGTCTCATTTGACCCGAAAGGTGTCAAGTGTGAAAAAGAAATCGGCACTATGGTATCAAAGTCGGAAGATAATGCTTTCTGTTTCTTTTCGTTGCATTTTCAAAATGAGACTGAGCTCACCAGAAAATGCATCTTTTGTGTCAGAGAAAATATGCTGCAAAAAAAAACAGTGAATCACATGTTCTCACCGCATGATATATGCAGCATCATGAATGATTTACTGTTCTGCTTTTCAGAACAATGCAGCTGTCTCTACAGCACAATGGCTTCTACTTCGGCAGCTGTTTTTCTGAACTTTTCGGCAATTGTACTGATGATGGAATCCTTCCCCATCTCAGGATTGATTGAGGATATCAGTTCATATGTGTTCCGGATATCTTCTTTTTCTTTTTTGCTTTCTCCTTCGGCAAGACCAAGTTTCAATCCTTCTTCTCGGCCTTCCTGACGGCCTTCTTCTTTCATATCTCTGAATGCCTTCCACATATTCACTGTTCCTCCTTCCTCTTCCTGTCTTAATTGTATATGTGCCAATGTTTCGATTGCAAGCACCACATCTGCAGATACTTTTCTGTACTTTTCCTGCTCTGCAAGCCGTCTCATTTCATCTTTATCTTCTGACGCCCGAACCATTTCAAACAGCAGATTCATCTCTGTCTTTAAGGCAGCGATCTGTTCATCGCTCAGTGTATGAACATCAATCAGCGGCATCTCATAATGAAGCAATCCTTTCGGATATCTTGAAGAGAAAAACGGATCTGTCATCTCATCCAGACACAGCGGACCGTCCCATTTCCTTTCTCCCCAGTAAACCGTCAGTGTAATGACCGGCATCAGTTTCATATCTTTCGGAAAACCGCTCAGATATTCATCTGCGGTATATTTGCTTTTATCCGGATCCTTCCGCATCCGCGCAGCGGTATCCGTCAGAAGTTTTGAAAGATCCGCGAGATGATGAACAGTATTTTTTGCCGGCATAGCATAATCGTCATACGTCAGGCTTTCCGTACCGAACAGAACATACATCTGTTTTCCGTCTGTTTTGATCAGAGCCTGTTTCAGAACGTCCCGTATTCTGTGCCCCGTATACCGTTTTCCGTAATCAATAATCAGTTCTTCCGTATTCATTTCTGTCAGTTCTTCAGGTTTTACAATCGGATCCCCATGGAAGACTGTAAGATTGAATAATTCCGCAAAGTTTTCGTTTTTGGCAAGTACATTCTTTGTGGTAATATCTGCTTTTCCCATATGCAAGTCTCCGTTTCCTGATAAATATCTCCGTTAAGAATATTTGCCAAAAAAATGAAATCCCCGAAAAAAACTGAAAAAAGCCAAAAAAAATCTCCCGAACTTAATCAGGAGATCGGTCGAAATCAGTTTTCCAGTGCTTCTGCACATTTAACCAGAAGATCTCTGATCGGCAGATGCTGAGGGCATGCGCCTTCACAGGCACCGCACTGAATGCACTGGGAAGCTTTTCCGTGCGGCTCTTTCGTTGCGTTGGCGTAAGCACGCTTTGCAGCTTCTGTCTGACTGAAGATCATCTCACGGTTCATTGCCGCAAAGATATCCGGGATACGAATCTGCATCGGACATCCGTCCACACAGTATTTGCAGGCAGTGCAGGGAATCTGAGGAATAGCCGCAAGAGCTTTCTGTGCTTCGCCGATTGTCTTGCGTTCTTCGTCGGTCATTCCGCTGAATCCTGCCATGTAGGAAGTGTTGTCTTCCATCTGCTCAATATTGGACATGCCGGAAAGAACAACCATGACATTCGGCTGGTCGGCAACGAATCTGACTGCCCAGGATGCTGCGGACATATCCGGTTCGGCAGCTGTCAGGATATCTTTTACAGACTGCGGCGGATTCGCAAGCGTTCCGCCCTTGACCGGTTCCATAACGACCACCGGCTTATTGTGCTTTACACATACTTCATAGCACATTCTGGACTGCACTGTCGGGCTGTCCCAGTCGGCATAGTTGATCTGAAGCTGGACAAATTCCGCTTCCGGATGTTTTGTCAGGATTTCATCCAGAACATCCGCCGTATCATGGAATGAGAAACCGACATGTTTGATCAGACCTTTTGCCTTCTGTTCCTGCACAAATTCCCAGATATGATATTCTTCATATTTGTCAATGTTATTCCTGCTGAGGGCATGCAGCAGATAGAAGTCAAAATATCCGGCACCTGTTCTCTCAAGACTGGTCCAGAATTCCTGCTTCGCGGATTCCTCGTCATGGCATGCATACGCGCCGGCGTTCAGCTTGCTTGCAAGAAAGTAGGATTCACGCGGATAACGGTCCACCAGGGCAGCTTTTGCGGCCGCTTCGGATCCGTTGTAAACAAATGCGGTATCAAAATACTTCAGACCGGCTGCGAGGAACTTATCCACCATTACCTTGGTCTGTTCGACATCGATCTCATCTGTTTCCTTGTTGCTGCGGGGCAGTCTCATCAGACCAAACCCAAGTTTCGGCATGTTTTTCACAAATTCTTTTTCCAGCATGTTCTCCTCCTTCTTGCTGTTTATCTGCTCTGAATCACATAATCGCAGATTTCTCTGATTTTAAATGCTTCAAAGTATTTTTCTTCCAGCGGAATCCACCTTTCCCTGAATTCCTGCACTTTTCCTTCACCGTCACGGATTCTGACACGGTCCAGCTGCTGTTCCGATGCAATATCCATGAAGATCTTCAGGCCGCTGTATTTCTGCAGCTCCGGATGGCAGCTGTATGAACCTTCCAGTATCATCGCATTTTCATACGGGAAGCTGAAGGGTTCGCTTAATGACATAATGCCGCGGATGAATTTCCGGAAGCTGATTTCCTTTCCTTCCCTGAAAGGAATCAGCACCTCTTCCGTCAGCCGTTCCCGGTCCACATTTCCGCCCGGTTCCGCATAGCGCTCCGGCGT
Organism: Erysipelotrichaceae bacterium; assembly: GCA_015058875.1. GTDB lineage: Bacteria > Bacillota_I > Bacilli_A > Erysipelotrichales > Erysipelotrichaceae > Bulleidia. The sequence continues at coordinate 32,098 of SVBN01000006.1, forward strand.
TCTCTGTTCTTTCCTGAGAAAGAAGTCGTCCATATGCATGACGGGAATCCCGGTCTTTTCAGACAGGATCCGGGCAAAAGTTGTTTTGCCGGATGTGCATCTTCCGTCGATGGCAATGATGATACGTTCTTTCTCTTTCTGCAGGACAGCAATCCTTTCAAGGATTTCTTCCGTTTCTTCCGGAAGAATCGTTTCCGTCTGTGTCATTCTGCCTTTTTCCTGCAGCAACAGCAGATCTCTTCAAGTGCACGCTTCTCACCCTTTGCGAGCTTATCGCAGGAGGCGCAGAGCACTGCTTTTTCCGCATCCTTTTCTATTTTGCTGAAACCGCGCTTCAGCAGAAACTCCAGTGATTCATTGGTTTCCGGATTCACCGTGACCCGCAGTGTGCGGATACCGTTTTCCTGCGCAATCCGGGCGATTTCCTTCAGCGTCCATCCGCCGTATCCTGATTCTCTCAGGTCTTTCTGGATAATCAGAGTCAGCTCGGCACTGTCCTCTGCTACTCTTTCATAGGAGACTTCTCCGACAAAATATCCGCATCCTTCACAGTAAATCAGACGGAACATACGCTCCGCAGGATTTTCTTCCGCAAACCAGTATTCACAGAACCGGTCATATTGCTCTTCCGGGAAATCAACTGTTCCGGGGCGGAACGCCATGGTACGTGCATCACCCAGCAGTTTTGCATGATACTCCAGCTCATACGTCTCCGGCAATATCAGTTCGGGCATAGTTCACCTCCGTCCTATATTGTACTTAATTTTCCCGGAATTGTTTTCTGATATGCTTCAGAAGTCCCGCAGCCTCCGATCCGTCGGTATCGCTGCTTCTGCCGTACCTGACGGGCAGCCACAGTTCTCTCAGACGCGCAGGATCCCCGCTTTTCAGCATGCCCGAAGAAGCTTTCATGATTTCATCCGAAGCCATGGAACCATCAGCCGCAATATTATGCTTCATGCACAGCAGCAGATACTTCCTGTATATTTCCCTGACAGGCGTCAATGGTCTGCGCATCAGATCCGCAATCAGTCCCCTTTTCCTGCCCCGCAGATCTTCCCGCTGGTAAACAGCTCCGGATTCCGCCGCAATACCGCGGTTCTGCATAATCCTGCGGATCAGCCATACTGCAGTCACCGCCAGCAGCAATGCCGGCAGCGCCCGCCAGAGAATGCTCAGCCACAGAGGCGTCCCGGCAGTCTGCACCTCCGGAAAAAATGTTTCTCCGATGGATTCGAAGCCCATCTCACTCTCATCATAGCCGAAGCTTCCGCCGAGCAGTGCAAACAGCCATAATACCGGTCCCTTCAGGACGTTCAGAAGTCCCAGCATCAGGAAGGCAAACAGCATCAGCAGCGGATACAGAACATACCGGTAAAACGCATGCAGTATCATCGATGCAAATGCCCTTGCCGGCTTTGAAGTCAGAAGCAGGCTGAGTGCCGTGACTGCCGCAATGGGAATCAGATTCATTGCGGCATAGCGGTTTCCGAACGATGTCACAGCGCTGTTTCTGAGCATTCTGAGATTATAAACGCTCAGAATCAGGAATACGGTAAAGAAAGGCACGGAAGCCCGGGCAATGTTCGCAGCCAGATGCGTCTCATACACATACAGCAGAAAGATCATGACCGCATAGCCTGCAGTCCCGGTATTCAGCAGCATATGGGTGCCGGAATATCCCGGTGACCAGTGTCCGCTGCGGATCTTCAGAAACAGACAGACAATCACCGGTACCGCTGCCGCCAGGAATGCACCGGATACCCCCTGCACAAACATCAGGGCACAGAAAGCAAGCGGCAGATATTTCAGAATAGAATCCGGATGGTACAGCAGCGAGGCGATGCAGCAGAGTACTGATGCAGCCAGAATCAGCAGACTGGAAGACAGGGAATTCATGCCGGCCGTCAGATACCCGAAGGTTGCCAGATAAAGACAGATCTCACGGATCAGGGATGTCAGTTCGATCCAGATCATAAAACCCGCTCCTTCCTGAGGGCATTGAAAGCAAAGATCTTCTGCCCGGTTTCAATCTCATAGTATCTGAGCAGATCCTGCTGTTTCATCGGATCCGCGGAAATATAAATATAGGATCTTCCGTCATTCTTCCCTTTCAGGGTATCTCTCAGCATTTTCTCCGTCGTCTGCGTGCTGTCCAGACATGCCCTTCCCAGACATTCATACACCGCGTTCAGATGAACCGGTCCGGTTCCGTCCTGCACTTTTCCGAAGACGGAGGACGCGGAAAGAATCCAGGCATTGGTCACGAAGCTGAACTGTATATTCTTCTCTTCCAGCATTTCACAGATCGTACGGGCAGCGGAAAACACCGCTTCCGCACCCTCTTTATCCGCACCGGTGATATCCGCGATCAGGGAGGCTCTGCTTTCTGCGGTGAAATCGTATTGCTTGACCATAAACCGGTTCCGCCGCAGCGTTTCCTTCCATGATATATCCCGCATCGGTTCCCTTCCGGTATATTCACGGAAACCGACCGTATCAATCGGATCGGGCATGATAAACCGGCGCACTGAGATTTCTCCGAGGTACCCGCCGAACGCCTGTTCCAGATGTGCGATTTCCATCTTTCCCGGCTTGACGACAATCTCTCTTGCCATCGTTCTGGTCATGGTTCTCTCCTGCAGACCGAACAGATCACCGGCAGTCAGCTGCGCACCCTTCAGCAGATATCTGCCTCTTTCAGGCAGCGACACCTCCACGGTGCGTTTCAGGCGCTGATGAGGCATGATGTACACCACCTGTTCCATGGAGGAAGAGGATTCTGTTCCGATCGTTCTCACCCGGCGGAAGCGGATTCCCTTTTCATGTTCCGCAATCTGAAGAGAGGAAGGCACCGTCTCATCCAGATGCAGGAAAAACACCGGCAGTGCCTTGTCGTTTTCCACGCTGGAAGTCAGATGAAAAGACTCCCCGCATTCCACAAGACGCCGGTCGCTGCGGATATCATATTTCAGTCCGTCCAGGCAATGTGCCAGTGTATATCTCTGCAGCAGCATTGCCGCAATGATCAGGACCGCAAGCGTCAGAAAGCTCACATTTCCTCCAGCGGTACACGGATGGAAGAAATGATGCGCTGCACATATGCTTCGCTTTCTCTTCTGGAAGCGGAAGAGGAACCGATTCTGTGGGCAAGCACAGCCGGCGCAAGATCCCGCACATCTTCCGGAATCACATAGTCCCTGCCGGAGAGTGCGGCCATGGCCTGCGAACCGTGATACAGTGCTATTCCGCCGCGGGTGGAAACACCGCCGGAAAGACTCTCATCCTCTCTGGTGGCCGAAATGATATCCATCATATATCCGGCCGCATCATCGGAGACATGCACTTCCCGGACCATTTCCTTCAGCTTCATTGTTTCTTCTTCCGTGACTTTCTGTTCCAGTTCCTCCACGATTGCGGCAGCCGGCTTTCTGGCAATAACGGCAAGTTCCTGTTCACGGCTCATATAGCCCAGGGAAAGACGCATGAAGAAGCGGTCCACCTGTGCTTCCGGCAGCGGGAAGGTACCGTAGCTTTCCAGCGGATTCTGGGTTGCCATGACCATAAACGGTTCCTGCATTTTCCGCGTGACGCCGTCGATGGTAATCTGGCGCTCTTCCATCGCTTCCAGCAGTGACGCCTGGGTTCTGGGGGTTGCACGGTTGATCTCATCCGCCAGAATAATCTGGGCAAACAGCGGTCCCGGCCGGAACTCAAATTCCTGCGATTTCATATTGTAGTAGTTGATGCCGGTCAGATCGCTCGGCAGAAGGTCCGGCGTAAACTGCACACGCTTAAAAGAACCGCCGACAGTTTTCGCAAACGCTCTCAGAAGCATGGTCTTGCCTGTTCCCGGCACATCTTCCAGCAGAACATGTCCCGAGCACAGATAGCATGCCGTCAGCCGCTTAATCACTTCATCTTTTCCGAGAATCACCTTCCCGACATTATCCAGTATTCTGTCACGATAGGACTCAAACAGTTTCATATCCATAGTTTATTTCTCCGTATCAACGGACTAATTATCTCTGCACACGGAATGATTTGCAAACAAAGGGAATCAGAAAACTGCAGATTTTACTCTGCAGTCTGCGAATCTGTTTCTTCTTTTTTCATTTCCGGAGTTTCTTCGGAAACATCTGCCGTTTCTGTTTCCGCCGGCTTTACAGTCCAGAGCGTTCCTTCCTGCTTTTCCTTTTCCAGCTTCTCCAGGATTTCGGCATACTCCGGCGTATAGCGGGATGACGGCGGCTCGGGAAGCGGATCATCCGGCACAAACTTCATTGTCACCTCTTCCGCAGGAGTCACCTGTACCTCGGGCGGTGTTTCTTCCTTTTTCTTCCGGCTGAAGAATGCCTTTATCTTTTCAAACATGCAAGCCTCACTTCTTATGGATGTCCAGATCTCCCAGACCGTCTTTTCCGAGCAGTGCATTCAGCATCTTCATATCCGAATTCAGATCCATGCTGTGAACATCTGCCGCCTTTTCCCTCTGTTCCTTTAATTCCTGCAGGAAGCTTTTCAGCATCCATTCCGTATAAGCCGATTCATTCTCTGTCGGCTCATCCAGCAGGGAATACTGCTCCATCATCTGCAGGATTCCCGGATATCTCTTTTCATACAGTTTCTGCAGGCCTTTGCTGTCTGCGTCTGCCAGCTTATCCAGACGCTTCTGTTCATTCAGGATATCCCGGATCAGATCGTGAATCTCCGGGTTGTCAATTGCAGCATTCAGCTTCATCAGTTCCGTCTGAACGGCTGCCGGATTATATTTCTGCATCATTGGGGATCTTTCATTGTCATTGCAAGCAGCACTGCGGAATAGTCTCTTCCGAACTCATCGGAATTAATGACCAGATCATAGTTTTCCTTCTGACCCCAGGGAATATCGGAGGATGCATTATGCCAGCTCTTCCGGTTGTTGTCTTCTTCCCTGATCTTTTCGAGGATAAGTGCCCCGTCGGTAAGATCTTTGTACAGCGGGCTGACCTTTGCACGTTCAATCAGATATTCCGGCTTCTCCGCATAGGTCATCGCGCTGATGCATGTATAGCCTCTGGCAAGGATTTCATCCTTTCCGGCACGGTCGTGAATCAGACACGGTCCCTTGGCAAGCGCTCTGTCAATCGCCAGATCAAATACCTTCTTCAGCTTCTGATACTCCGGATCCGCCTGCATCTCTTCTTTTGTCCAGATGCGCGCCTTTGTTTTCTCTTCATATGCCGCAAGATCATCCGCACTTACGCCGCACTCCGGCACCAGTTCGAGGAGAATCACCGCATCATAAAATTCGTATCCGGACATTCTGCATGCCCTGACTCCGATCATTCTTCCCATGCTGCAGTATGCACTGTCCAGGACCACGCAGTGCGGTTTTTTAAACTGTTTTTCAAACGACTCCATCCCGGTCGTATCCAATGCTGTGCGTACATCTTCTGCCATGATTATTCTCCTTTTCCCAGCACTTCCCATTGCCTGCTTACAAAATACATCATTGCCGCCCACGTGACAAGCGGATAAGGAACGCCGTGCTCATCGCATCCATTCGCCAGAATCTTCTTCGTTTCCTCCATGTCCGCCAGGATGAATCCGTCGAAGCGCTCCGTGCCTTCCGCACCGTTCTGATTCAGCTCATGATCATCCTGCAGATTGACGACCACGGCAATCAGAGCCGTGCTTTCGTCGGTAAATCCGGGAGAGCAGAAGACCAGCGGCTGAATCACCTTCATCACATCTTTATCTCTGATGATAATTCCGGTTTCTTCCCGCAGCTCTCTTTCCAATGCATGAATCAGAGGCTGATCCGTTTTCATGTCCTTTTGGTCAATCAATCCGGACGGAATGCTCAGCACATACTGGCCGGTCGGATAGCGGTATTCCTGAAACATCAGCAGTCTCGGCCTGTCCGGGAATTTCAATATAACAAATCCCGATACCGCATCCGGCATCCCGGGATGTTCCTTTGAGGCAAACAGTGCTTCCTTTTTCCTTCTGGAGGCGTCATAATAATGTGTTCCGTCTTCATACTGCAGATCATATACATTGACATACGGCGTCTCCAGCAGGATATCCGCATCTTTATATTTCGGTTTTTCCATCATCATCCACTCTTTCTATGTTCAGTATATCTTCAAACCGGACCGCAGCCTGTTCCGTTTCCAGGACCTGATCTGCGGCAGATATTTTCTTTACAGTTTCCCGTGATTCCCGTATCATTCCGCCTTCCTTGATTTCATCCCTGACAAAATACCGGAGATATATCTGATCGGCGCGATGCAATGTTCTTAATACGGCGTCAATTTCTTCGATTTCACTGTCGTCCAGTACCGGTTTTGTTTCGGTCCGCCTGGCGATTTCCGCTGTTGCCTCCTCATATCCGGTCAATGCCGCAAACGGCATGAACTGGGCGGCTCTGTCCCCTGCAGGCATCGGTCTGTGATTGCGGGATACATGATGGGGCAGATCGATGATGTCATCATATTTATGCATATCATCCGTCATTTCCGGTGTCCTCCGATCTGTTTGTTGCGCTCTTTCATCGTTGCGCCTTTCTCCAGATTCATTCCCTTGAGCACCGTATTCTTTCCGAACTTCTTCTGCAGCTGCACAATCGCTTCCTGGGCTTTCTTTTCGCGTTCCAGATCTTCCAGAAAAGACTGATCTTTTTCTTCCTGTGCCTGCGGATCGGAGAACAGATCCAGCTGCACGGGCGCTTTTTCCCGGACCCTGTCCGGTGAAACCGTGCCCAGAATAATGGTAATCCTGCGGACAGTCATACCCGGGTCCGCTTTCCTGCGGTAGATTTGTGCAGCTGTCCTGCGGATCAGCGATGCGGACACATTCGGTACGTCAAACGTCACGGTTCCATGCACGCCTTTCGGTATGGCTCTGCCCATCCAGTCGGTATCCCTTTTCCCGGAGAAGCCGTCCATCTTCAGGTTTTCGACATCATACCCGACCGCAACCGTCACACTCTGTGCCAGCAGTCCGGTATCCATGAGGTCCAGTGCCAGACGCTCGCTCATTTCCTTCACGATGATCTCAGCTTTCCCAAAGGAATACGGACATGAAAGCACCTGTCCCGAAGATACGGTGGATGACTGCGGAACATATTCCCTGATCTGTTTTATTGTGCATGGTTCCCATCCCCATGCATGGTCTATCAGCAGCTCGGCATTGACCCCGAACAGCTTATACAGCAGGTCTTCATTTTCCAATGAGCATCTGGCAATATCGCCCATTGTATATAATCCATGATCCTCAAGCTTCTTTACATATCCTCTGCCGACTCTCCAGAAGTCTCTCAGCGGGCGGTGGTTCCAGAGCAGCCTGCGGTAGGACATCTCGTCCAGTTCCGCAATCCGCACGCCGTCTTCATCCGCCGGAATATGCTTGGCAACGATATCCATGGCGACCTTGGCCAGATACATATTCGTGCCGATCCCGGCCGTAGCGGTGATGCCTGTGCTTCTGAGCACATCGCGGATCATTGTCATTGCCAGCTCATGTGCGCTCATCTGATATGTATTCAGATAATCCGTCACATCCATGAATACTTCATCGATCGAATAGATATGAATATCCTCTTCACTGATATATTTCAGATAGATGCTGTAGATCCTGGTGCTGTATTCGATATACAGCGCCATCCGCGGCACGGCAATATGAAAATCCAGTTCCATTTCCGGATGCTGTGCCAGTTTCCGCTGGTCGCAGGACGTTCCTTCCATCCTTCCCCGGTGCATTGCCCTTCTTCTCTGATTGATCTTGCGGACTGCTTCATTGACTTCAAACAGCCGGCATCTGGAAGGAATGCCGTATGCTTTCAGCGAGGGAGAAACAGCCAGACAGATCGTCTTTTCCGTTCTGCTTTCATCCGCCACGACAAGATTGATATTCAGCGGATCCAGTCCCCGCTCCTGGCATTCCACGGACGCATAAAAGGACTTCAGATCAATCGCAATATAGGTTCTCTGCTTTTCTTCCGTCACCATATTATTATTGTAATTCAAAAACCGGATTTCTCCGGTTCAGTTATTTCACCACTTATTGGTACGGCCGCTTCCGCTTCTGCGTTTCGGCGCATTCCCGGGACGGCTCCCGCTGTTTGTACGATAGCTCTTGTGCATATTCATCTGCGGTGCTTTCGGCTGCTGCATACGCGGAGCCGGCTGCTGTTTCGGACGCACAGGCACATACTGTTTCCGCGGTTTCGGCGTAAACAGCGGTCTGAAGATGCGTTCCAGCAGAGAAGGTTTCCGAATGGTAGTGTAATGCGTCACCTTATTTGCGGCGCTCAGCGCACCGATGATCATCGCCGCGGAGGCGATCAATGATCCGTCCGTATTGAATACGGAAGAGGATGCCTTTCTGCTCAGATCAGCATAGACCTGATTTTCATCGAGCACTGTTACTTCCACACCGTATTCACTGAACATCTGCGCAATGCAGGATGCCTCGGCTTCGCTCAGATTCTGTGCAATCTGAACGGGAACATTGTTCAGCAGCTGTGTTGTCTCGGCATAGCTGTAATTGAATACATCCGACAGCAATCCGCGCAGTACGGATTCACCGGCGCTTCCTCCGGAGACAAGCACCAGCTGATATTCACGGACAGCCGCAGAATTAACGTTGGAAAGAGAGACTGCCGTGCTTCCCTCTGTCAGGGAAAAGCCGCAGTACGGACAGAAATTGATTGCTGTTTCAAGCTGTTTTCCGCAATTCGGACAGAACATAGTTTCATACCTCACTTTAACAATCAGACTATACTTGACCGGCTGAAAGTATCGGTGATGTCTGTCTGAATTTTGTGTGAACCCTCAGCCTCTGAGAAAGTATGCGATCTGTTCTTCGGAAGCTTCCGGAACGATCTTTTTCAGATGCCGGACAATTCTCCGGTATGATTCTTCCGGCGTGCGTCTGTACACTTTGTTCTCAAATGATTTTCCGAAAAAGGATTCCGGGGTGGCGTATCTTGCGACGCCCCAGCCGTAGAAGTTTCCGTTCTTATCCACCTCATAATCAAAGCCGGATGTGGTCACATAGCATTGCATCTGAAGGCGGGTAATCTGCGTATCAAAACCTTTTCTCGGTTCCCACTGATCCTGTCCTTTTGTTTTCGGTTTGACATAACCGCCGATTGCCTTTGCGTCCTTGGAAAGAATTGAACGCTTCGAAGCGATGATATTATAAAGGAACTGATCGTTATAATTTCCGATCCCCTCATCCATTCTTGCATCAAAGTCATAGCCGTCCCTGCGGTAATTGGCAAAATCCGGAAACCACTTCTTCGATATAAACCCTGCTTTCTTATTGAAGAACTTTCCGTAGGCACATCTCAGTTCCTGAATCACCGGCCCCTTCCATTCCCAGACGCCTTCCTCATCGGAGAAATATGCCCTCGGATCCACATGTTCCTCAATGGAAAAGCCTTCGATTTCATGTGCGAAAAACGGCAGGAAGCCGAGACTGTCCACCGCCGCCATCAGATCTTCTTTTGTCCTGATATAAAAATCCGTCATACTGCTTTCTCCTGTCACTTTCTGTCTTATTATATCCTGCCGTATAAAAACAGAGCAGAATGTTATCCGCCCTGTTTTCATGTATTCAGTTTTCTGTCTGTATTTCCACCGTGCAGGCGTCTTCGCAGTCTTCGATCTCAGCCGTGGCTTCACCGTCGATAACCTCTGTGCCGAGATGTTCATGGAACCATTCCGACAGGCTTCTGACACTTTTGTAATGCGGCAGATCCTCATCGGAATCCGCTCTCAGTACTGCCCGCAGCTCCCCGTTTTCAATGATCGCCACCGACGGCGTATATTCCACCTGCCCGCTCAGCAGCGTCTCTGTTTCTTTCAGTTCCGTCAGGGAGATGCCCGCAATATCGACAAGACCCGCTTCGGCATATTCACTGATCACCGGCAGGAAAGCAGCGCAGGAGCCGCATCCCGGCAGACTGATATAGACCGCAAACGTTTCCTTATCTTCAGCTTTCCGGCTGATTTCTTCCGCTGTAACAGCGGGTATCACGGATGTTTCTTCACCTGTTTCGGAAACCGCTGTGCTTTCCGGTGCGTCCTGTATTCTGTGCAGAGAGGAGAAATCAATGTAATGATACGGTGCCTTATAGAAATCATAGTAGGTCTCACCGTTCTCTTCTCGCTTCAGCGATACGCTGTGTTCCCCTTCATAGAACCAGTATCCACCGGCGTTGTAGATCTTTGAAGCATCCCATCCGAGCTCCGCCAGCATCCCTTTGGTCATGCCGGCATACCCGCCGCCCCCGCACATCAGGATAATATTCTTATCCTTCGGGAACAGATATTCCAGGATCTCCATGGATTCCTCATAAGCCGGTTCATAGCCGTTTTCCGTATGGATAAACAGCGTGTCTCCCCGGTAGCCCGTTCCGACTTCCGGAGGCAGTCCCTCCACATTGGTCAGATACGGGAACGGAACAATCTCAAAGCCTTCCACGTATCCGGACAGCCAGGAATCGCCGCCGATCGCTTCATACTCCGCTTCATCCTTCAGCATCCGCATATCCCGATAGACCGTGTCCTCCCGGTTCAGATACTGATCGATCGTTTTCTCATTGATATTCTTATCGATTCCGAACTGTTCCCCGCGCAGTCCTTCTTCGAGTTCCGGTACAGGCAGCGGCGAGGGTGCGGAAGATGCAGGCTGCGCGCTGCATCCCGCAAGCACCAGCAATGCGGATATCGTTATTAATTTCAGTTTCATGTTTCTCCTTTTCTCCGGAGAACCCGGATCATCATTTTATAATCGATTCGATATTATCATATCCCGCACACAGTAATGCAAGCAGAAGTGTCTGCTGGCATCCCTTGAATGCATCCTTTTCCATAAACTGTTCCGCAAGGGTATGACATTTGGAATCATATGCATCCGTTCCGCCCAGGCACACCGCCGGCAGTCCTGCCTCCAGGGCTCTGGAACAGTTTGTAGATCCGCCCTTTGAAAGCTTCGGCTGCGCACATCCGAGATACTGCGACACAAGATATGCACCTTCGACGATGGATACATGTTCATCCTGAGCGCCCGCATTCACATCGCATACATGACGGTAATCATATGTGATCGTATCCCTGCCCCAGCGTGCCGTTTCCTCCGCGCAGCCTTCTTCGATGCAGCGGAAGATTTCCTTTCTCAGCTTTTCCAGTTCTTCCTGGGAGTTGGAACGGAAGTTCAGCAGAATCGTCGCCTTGTTTACAATTGCATGAATGGATTCATAGGAACCGGCGAATGCTCCGGTGACGGCATATGTGGTCATCGGCTCTTCCGGGACTCTCAGTTCATTGATTTTCGCAATCGCTCTTCCGGCTGCACCGAGCGGATTTGCGACCTTGGCAAACTGTCCGCAGGCATGTCCGCCGATCCCGTAGAAATTGAATTCATACGTCTGAATTCCGGTTGCTTGGAAAGTAATATGCTCATAGCCCGGTCCGTCCACAGAAATACTCGCATCCAGTTCGGGATGATGCTGCACATAATACTGCATGCCCTTCAATGCACCCATGCCCTCTTCCTGTACGGTGCCGACAAAGTGGATATCCCCCTTTGTCTGAATGCCGGCATGATTCAGCGCACGGATTGTGGAAAGAACGGATGTGCATCCTCTGGTATCATCCACGATGCCAGGGCAGCGGATCCATCCGTCTTCCCGGATAATCTTCAGCTCGGTATCCATCGGGAACACCGTATCCATATGTCCTTCCACCAGCACGGTCTTCCCGCCGCCGGTTCCTCTGCGTATGCCCACCGCGTTGCCGTATTCATCGATATGGCAGTCTTCCAGACCTTCTTCGCAGAACATTTCCAGCAGTCTGGCAGCTTTCTTTTCCTCATGGAATGTCGGTGCCGGAATCAGAGTCAGTTCAATCTGTTTCTGAATCATATTCTCCTGATCCGCTTCCATAAATGAAACGGCTTCCTTTACTTCCGCTTTTCCTGTCAGGCTTTCAAATGCATTTCTGACCTTGTCTGATACGATGTATTCCATAAATAACCTCCGGATAAATACCACTTCATGATAAACATTTGATGAAACAGTGTATATCAAATCTGGAAAAGTTTATGGATTTTTAAAACAAGCGCATGAAAAAACTGTGAAACAAGCAGTCCCACAGTTTTCTGGTTTTTTACCGTTTATCAATACTCAGGCATTGCCGGAGCGGGCATCGGATTCTTTTCCGGAATCTCGGCAACCGCAGCCTCGGTTGTGATGAACAGACCGGAGATGCTGGCGGCGTTGAGCAGTGCGGAACGCGTCACCTTGGTAGGATCGATGATTCCGTCCTTGAACATGTCGACCCACTTGCCTGTCTTAGCATTGAAGCCGATGTTCTTATCCTGAGCAAGCTGCTGCTCGAAGATTTCATTTCCGTCATATCCGGCATTCTCGGCAATCTGCATGATCGGTTCCTTCAGTGCATCGAGAACGATATTCATGCCGCGCTGTACATCGACGATGTCGGACTTCAGTCCGTCTCTTACTGCCTGATATGCTTCTACCAGGGCCAATCCGCCGCCGGTTACGACACCCTCGGCAACCGCTGCCTTTGTGGCGTTCAGAGCGTCTTCGATTCTCAGCTTCTTATCCTTAAGTTCTGTCTCGGTTGTAGCGCCGACCTTGATCAGGGCAACGCCGTTTGTCATCTTGCCGAGGCGTTCCATCAGCTTCTTCTTGTCATAGTCGGATTTTGTATTCTCGATTGCGGTGCGGATTTCGGCAGCACGCTGTTCAACGTTTGCCTTGTCGCCCTTGCCGCCGAGGATTGTTGTCTTGTCCTTGCCGACGATAACCTTTGCGGCAGTACCGAGATCTCTGACTGTCATATCAGCCAGGTTCATGCTCAGATCCTTTGCATAGAAGTTTGCGCCGGTCATGCATGCGATATCGCCGAGCTGATTCTTCGCATTGTCGCCGAAGCCCGGAGCCTTTGTCGCAACAACATTGAATGTGCCGCGGAGCTTGTTGATGATCAGCGTGCTGAGCACTTCGTTATCGAAATCATCCGCAACAATGAGCAGGGCTCTGTTGGACTTGACGACTTCTTCCAGTACCGGCAGGATATCCTGGATTGTGTTGATCTTCTGGTCTGTGACCATGATCAGCGGATTTTCCAGTGTGACTTCGTTCTTCTCACGGTCTGTGACCATATACGGGGAAACGAATCCCTTGTCATACTGCATGCCTTCGGTCATTTCCAGAACGGTTTCGAAGCTTCTGGATTCATCGACGTTGATGACGCCGTCCTTGCCGACCTTGTCCATCGCGTCCGCAATGATCTTTCCGATTTCTTCATCACCGGAAGAAACAGTCGCAATATTCTTGATGTCTTCCGAGGAGCTGATCTCATGGGAGTTGTTCAGCAGTGCTTCGGCAACAGCCTTGGCAGCCTTATCGATGCCTTCTCTCATCAGAACCGGGTTGGCACCCTTTTCAACAGCCTTCAGGCCGTTGCTGATCATGGCGCGTGCCAGAACAGTTGCGGTTGTTGTGCCGTCACCTGCAGATTCGTTGGTATTGTTGGCGACTTCATATACCAGCTTAGCGCCCATGTTTTCGAACTTGTCTTCCAGTTCGACTTCCTTGGCAATTGTCACGCCATCGTTTGTGATCAGCGGTGAGCCATAGCTCTTTTCCAGGACAACATTGCGGCCTTTGGGACCGAGTGTTACCTTAACTGCATCAGCCAGCTTGTTGACACCTTCCAGCATGGACTGACGGGCATCTTTAGAATATCTGATTTCCTTTGCCATATTGTCTTATCTCCTTAGTCTTCAACGACTGCCAGAATGTCATCAGCACTGATGAGCAGGTAGTCTTTCTTTTCAAACTTGATTTCCGTTCCGGAATACTTCTTGTAAATCACTTTCTGGCCTTCTTTTAATTCAATCGGTACCAGTGTTCCATTATCCACTTTGCCCGGACCGACAGCTGTAACCAGTCCCATGGACGGCTCGTCTTTTGCTTCACCGGTAGTAAGCAGGATTCCGCTCTTTGTTTTTACTTCTTCTTTTACTTTTTCCAATACAACATAATCATGCAGCGGCTTTAACATAATTTACCTCCTCGCGCGCATTAGCACTCATGTGCAACGTTTGCTAACACTGATTATTATAGCCATCTCTGTCACTCTGTCAATACGAGTGCTAACATTTCTTATGATTACTTTTCTGAAATTCAGCCGTCCGGTTTCCCTGCCGTTATCTGGATTTTCTTTTTCATTCCTTCAGTCTATAATGACTCCATATCGGAGGATTCATATATGGCAGATTACGGAATGATTGTGGCGGTGGAAATGCAGGCCGTCAGAGAACGTTACGGAGACGCATTGAAATCATACAGACTGGCCGGGCAGGAAGCCGGTGACTATCAGATCGGCGGGAAAACTGTTTCCATTGTACACAGCGGTGCCGGAGAAATTGCGGCTGCCGCAGCCACACAGGCGCTCATTGACAACGGTGCGGAAGTCATTCTGAATTTCGGCGTTGTCGGTGCACTGACTCCGGAGGCAGAAACTTCAAGATTATGTGTCGTCAACCGTATCATTCACTATGATTTCGATACATCGGAAGTGGACGACTGCGCTGTCGGCCGTTATCTGGAACTGCCTTCCGTCTGGATTTCGACGGATGATCATCTGAGAGCTGCGGCACTGGCGGCATATCCTCAGATGAACACCGTGGACTGCGCATCCGCAGATAAATTCATTGCGAATCCCGATAAAAAGAGGAAACTCGCCGAAGAGTTTCACTGTGATATCTGCGAGATGGAAAGCGCCGGCATTGCATTGACATGCTTGCGAAACAATATTCCCTGCCTTCTGATCAAGATGGTATCGGACGGCATTGAAGGCGGCGCGGAAGAATTCTTCGCAACCTTCAGAACCGCTTCCGCCACAGCTCTGGAAGTCATGGAAGAAGTATTAAAAAACATGTAACATAAATATCCCGGAGGATTGTCCCCCGGGATTTTATCTGTCAAACAGGAATTCGCGCTTGGTGAAATAGGATTTATTAATAAAGTAAAGCGCCGTTCCGCCGATCATCAGGCTGATATAATCCATCAGTTCCGCCATTGTCGTCATTTTTCCGTAGATTGTCGAAACAATAACATACAGCAGAACATAGATGCCAGTTTTGGCAACGGAAATCATCGTATATTTCAGGAACAAGCCCGGTGCTCCTTTTTTAAAGCCGGCCAGCTGAAATCTGGTATAAATTGCGAAAATGCACATTACCACGCCGACACCGCCGAACAGATAATTGACTATCCGGAACAGCGGATACTGACTGTAGAATTCTGCGGGATTGATGCCCTGAACGGTATAGTACCTGCCGGTCAGATACAGGAATGCATTGGAAAGTTCCGACAATGCCGTCATGAACAGCTGACACCAGATAATAAATTTGAACCAGTTCATCGGAATACTTGTCTGCCGTCTTGTCTTTGAAGCAGATCCTGAAACTGTTTTTACTGTTTTTGCCATAAAATCCTCCGGATACACATGCACTATTATAAACAGAATCGGCAGGATTGCGTGAATGATAATTCTGTCAGAGTGTATAATAATCTCAATATGACATCCATCCTCAGAAAACTCAGCCTGTCTTTATTCCATGATTCCGAGCTGATTACGGTCCTGATTGTGACCGGCGTCGTCTGGGCCCTGCTGTATGCATTTTTTTACTATGTCCCCATCCCGTGGAAAAAAGAACCGGAAGAGACAAGGACAAATACGTTCCTGAGGGTGTCCCTGAGAAAACCGGTATGGACAAAGAAGGACTGGATGGCAGTGCTTCTGATCACTTCCGCCTATGCGGTTGTATCCCTGCATCAGCTTGGCAGCACGAAGTTTCCGCATACTACATGGCAGCCTTCAGACACACCCCAGCAGGTGATCTTCCAGCTCAATGAAATTACCAAGTTCGATGCCGTATGCACGATTTACGGTGAAGGCGACAACAATTCCAATCCCGATACATATCAGCTCGGCATGCATGACATCCGTCTGGAGGGATCGAACGATCTTTCTTCCTGGGAAGAGATCGGCACACTTTCCTCCGGCAGTATCTACCAGTATGCCTTTCTGAAAGGCGAATGGGATTACGAATATATCCGTATGACTTCCGACAATAAAAACGACACGCTGAGTGAAATTGCCTTCAAGGCATCCAAAGCGGAGCGCTTCCTCGGCGTGGAAGTATATGAAGATGCATTCAGCGGCAGCGCATATCCCGCATCCCTGCTTGTGGATGAACAGGATGTGATGTGTCTGGATCCGACTTATATGAACGAGGGATATTTTGATGAGGTCTATCATCCCCGCAATGCCTGGGAGATCGCAAACGGCCAGCATATGTATGCCAGCGTACATCCTCTGCTCGGTACTTCGATGATTGCCCTTTCCATCCGTCTTTTCGGAATGAACCCGTTTGCCTGGAGGTTTCCCGGTGCTCTGACCGGCATCCTTCTTCTGCCGCTGTTTTATGCGCTGTGCAAAGATATGTTCCGCAGGAGTGAATATGCGGCTCTCGGGACAGCATTGTTTGCGGCGGACTTCATGCATCTGACAACCTCAAGGATCGCTACGCTGGAGCCGTTCAGCGTCTTCTGGATTCTCCTCATGTTCCGGATCATGGTCCGCTATTATTACACCGGATTCTATGATACCTCCCTGAAGCACCAGATGAAGATCCTGTGCCTGTGCGGAATTGCAATGGGACTCGGCATTGCGACCAAGTGGACGGCATGCTACAGCGCCGTCGGACTGGCAATCATACTGTTTTCCAACCTTTTCCTCAGGTGGAGGGAATACCATACGGCAGTGATCAGACTGCGGAAGCCGGGTGAACTTCCCGAAAGGGAAAAGAAGCTCTGCCGGATTATTACAAAGGTATTTGATGACCATCTTCTGATCACGCTGCTGTGGTGCTTTGTCTTCTTTATATTTATCCCTGTCATTATTTATATTGTTTCCTACAGCTGGACACATGTCTGGAGAGACGGCTTCAGCGTCTCCAATGTCTGGAAACAGGTCATGTATATGTACCGGTATCACATTAATCTCGAGGCAACCCATCCGTATCAGAGTTCCTGGTATCAGTGGCTGCTGGACCTGAGACCGATCTGGTATTACGGACACGGAGAAAAGAGCGGCGTCTATCATTCGATTGCCTGCTTCTCCAATCCGCTTCTGTGCATTGCCGGTTTCTTCTCCGTCTTTGTCAGCATATGGCAGATCATCCGTCACCGTGACCGGGATGCCTGGCTGATCATGATCGGATATCTCACCGCACTGGTCCCCTGGGTGTCACTGGTGGAGCGCTGTGTATTTGCCTATCATTTCTATCCGACAAGCATCTTCATGATTCTTTCCGTCGTGCATACCTGCAGGCTGCTGTGTGAAAAGCATCCGGAGTTCCGGGTCTATGTGCAGATCTTTGCATGCATGTGCATCATTCTGTTCTACATGTTCCTGCCGGCAACCGCCGGATTCGGAACAGACAGATCCTATATCAAGCTGCTGGAATGGCTGCCGGGATGGTACTTCGGATGAAAAAGGAACGAAGATATGCGTATCTCTTTTCGGCGCTGATCCTGTCGCTGCTGTTTCTGTATCCGTGGCTGACAAAGGATTTTGTCGGAATTGAGCATGATACATTCTTTCATCTGTCCAGAATTGAGGGACTGGCACAGGAAATCTCACGCCGGAATTTCCTGCCGGCTGTTTACCCCGGCAAAAACGGCGGTTACGGATATGCCGGTCCGCTGTTCTACTGCGATATCCTGCTGTATCCTTCCGCCCTGCTGTACCTGGCGGGACTGCCGCTATCCTGGTGCTATATCAGTGCGGTATTCCTGTTTACCTTCTTAACGGCATATTTCATGGAAGAGCTGATTGATGATCTGACCGGTAAGCCTTCCGTATCCATTGCGATCGCCGCCGCATATCTTTTCTGCAATTACCGGATTACCGATGTCTATGTGCGCTCCGCCCTGGGTGAAGTGGCCGCGATGATGTTTTTGCCGGTATTGTTGAGGGGACTGCTTCAGGTTCTTTTCCGGGAAAAATATGAATGCTGGACGCTGCTTTGCGCCGGACTGACCGGTCTGGTTTTCAGCCACAACCTGACATTCCTGATGGGCGTTGTTCTCTTTATCATCACGGCACTGATGCAGAGAGCCTGGAAAAACAGACGGGCAATGAAAGCCCTGGTTCTTTCCGCCGGCATTGCGTTTCTTGTGACCGCATGGTTCACCCTGCCGATGATCGAACAGCTCAGAGCGCAGGATCTGTATGTTTCCTGGTATGCGAAGCACAGCGATCTTTCCAACGGAGCGCTGCGTCCGGGCAGATATTTTATCAATCACACAATCTTCGGATACAGCGGAAAGCAGTATGCGGCGAATGAGGCCATGGTGGTCAATCCCGGCTGGTTCCTGATGTTTGCCTCTCTTCCCGTCCTGTATCTGAAGCGCCTGAAGAACCGGCGTTTTGTACTGACATGTCTGATCCTCGGATGGATCTTCATGATTCTGCCGTCTGATCTGATCCCCTGGAAATATCTCAGTTTTCTCAGCGTTCTGCAGTTCCCCTGGCGTCTGATGACGCCGGCTTCACTGCTGCTGTGCGTGCCGTGTGCGGCGGTGCTTTCCAGGCTGCGTTATGAAGCATTGCGGGCTGTGGTCCTGGTCATCCTGCTCTGTGAGGGACTGTGGCATGTGCATCCGGTCTATACCCGTACATTCGGCATCACATCCCAAACCCTGTATTCCGATATCACGGAAGGAAAAATCTGCGATCCGTATTATTCCGCCACCTACATGCGCGTCGAGCTTGCCGGCGGTGACTATCTGCCCCAGGACTCTCCCGATTTCAGAGATTACAAGCCGGCAGTCCGTACAGGCAATTCGGATATTCTGAATATCGAATGGAAGAAAAAAGGGCAGGAGCTGACGCTAACGGTTCCGGAAGAATACCTTGGTGTCATGATTGAAGTCCCGCTGACCTGGTACAAAGGATACCGGGTATATTATCAAAGTGAAGAGGCTCTGATTCCGGTTGAAACAGTCCGTGATTCCCGGGCATTGGTCAGCTTCACGGCGGAAGAAAGCGGAGCGTACCTTTGCCGTTATGAGTCCACCGGACTGCGGAAGCTCTGCATCGGAATATCCCTCCTTTCCTGGATCGCTGCTGCCGTATGTGCGGGAATGAAGAAGACAGGGAAACAGCTGCCGGACTTCCTTTTCAGAATTCTCCCATGAACTGCTCTGTACATTACAGCTGTGCAGAACAGTTTTTTCCTGAACCGCAGCATGCATGAAAAAAGCGGATACAGATCATTTCATCTTCTGAAACAGAGTCAATGATGCATCCGCTTTTTCATGTTTTCAGTCAGCCAGGGCGTAATTGATATAGGTTAATCCGCTGAGTTCCAGAGAATCTCCTTCTCCGTAGATGTGGAGTCTCAGAATATGCTTTTCTTTTTCATCACGCCAGACGAAATCCGATCCGCTGTAACTGTTCAGGCTGCCCTGATACGGTTCCCCCAGCACTGCTTTCAGTTCTTCCAGAACAGCGGAATCCTGCGTTCCTTCCGTGATTCCGATGCCGTTGGAAAACGTCACGCTTTCAGGGCTGCTGAGACCGATGATCACACAGTCTGTCACGGATGCAGGAGCATCGGAAGCATTCTTCACATAATAGGAAACCTGTCCGCCGAGCTTTGTGGAATAGTCCGTGATTACCAGTCCCACTGCGCCGGGTTCCAGTGTTTCTGCATCTTTGATCATCTCATGGCCGCCGTAATTCAGCTGTCTGACTCTCTGTATCCCATAGTCTTCCTCGCTGAACAGTGTTTCCCCGAGTCTTATTTCTGCCGCCGCATTCCATTCCCGGTATGCATCAAATCCGGCAAAGGCATCGGGATCACTGAACGGTCCCTGATCCGGCGTCGGTGCCGGAGCCGGGGTCTTTACCGGTTCCGGTGTTTTTTCAGCTGCGGCAGTCTCCGGAATCTCAGGGCTTTCCGCCGGTACTGCCGCAGGAGATTCTGCCGGTTTTGCGGCAGGAGCGGGCTTGCTGCAGGAGACAAGCATCATTGCGGTCAATACCGCCATTGCGGAACAAAACAGTTTTCTCATCACTGATACCTCTCAGTTCTTCAGCAGAATTGTATCTCTCCGGAGTATTTCCGCAAAAGTGGCAGTACCCGGTGGCATGAAAAAAAAACATGCAGAGACAGCAATGCTCCGCATGTTCTGATTTCCGGATTAAGCGCGCAGTTCGGCTTTTACCTTCTTGCGCAGATTTTCCAGAATGAAGTTATGGATCTCGGTGATTTCCTCATCCTTCAGGGTATGATCCGCAGCCTGGTAGACGATGCGCAGGGCAACGGACTTGTATCCTTCCGCGACATGCTCGCCTTCATAGACATCGAATACTTCCGTGGAGCGGACGAGTTTTCTGCCCGACTTTTTGATCACTTCCAGGATCTGGCCGGCAGTGATATCGGATGCCACAACCAATGCGATATCTCTGGATACGCTCGGATAACGGTCGATCGCTTCAAAGCGCAGTTTGCCCGGCTTTGTTTCAAACAGCGGATCGATCGTCAGCTCGGCATATACAACCCGCTTCAGGTCAAACTTTTCCGCATATGCAGGATGCACTTCCCCGAAGACGCCGAGTCTGTATTTATCCAGCCAGAGTTCCGCACTGCGGTAAGGATGGAAGTGTTCGGTGTCGGTTCTGTTCTCCATGATGCGGACTCTTCCTGCCGCAAAGCCGAGCTTTGCCAGCAGTGTTTCCGCAATCGACTTCATCGCATAGAAGTCACCCGGCACATGGATATTGTGCAGGCGGTCTTCCATCACATTGCCGTCGAGCACAATTGCCAGTCTCTCCTGTTCCACGCCTTCGCCGTAAACCTTGGAGATTTCAAACAGACATGCATCGCCGCTCTGATGCGCTTCATTGTACTGGACGCATTCCAGTACGGAGTTGATCAGGCTGGTGCGGATATACTTTCTGGCTTCACTCATCGGCATTGCCAGGGCAACCGGTGTTCCGGCAGGCTGGTATGCATTGTCGATATAGTCCTGGGATACCAGTGTATATGTCACGATTTCATGCAGGCCGTAGGAGCGCAGGATTTCCCTGAGCGTTCTGCGGACGGACTGTGCCGGTGAGAGTCTTCCGACTGTTGCGGACATGAACGGCAGAGTGCCTTCCAGGGAATCAAATCCGATCAGACGGATGATTTCCTCATCGATATCCGCCGGGCGTTCGATATCCGTGCGGTAGCTCGGAATATGACATGTGATTTCGTCACCGTTTACTTCCGGTCTGAAGTCCAGCCATTCCAGAACTTCCTTCACCTGATCCATTGTGAAGGAGGTGCCGAGCAGTTCATTGCAGTGTGTCAGTGTTTCTTTTACGATGCGCGGCTCATAACTGTTATCGCCGGCAATGACAGTCTTTTCAAATCCGGACGCATCCGCATACTCGCTCAGCAGCTGGACGCTTCTGTCAACTGCCTTGGCCATGGAAAGCGGCTCCAGTCCCTTGGTGAAGCGCTGGGCTGCTTCGGTAATCAGATTCAGACGGATGCTGGTGCGGCGTATGCTTGCATGATTGAAACTGGCGGCTTCGATGAAGATCGATGTTGTATTTTCATCAATCATTGACTCCTCACCGCCCATGACGCCGGCAATACCGGTTGCTTCGCCGCCGGTCGTAATCAGCAGATCGCCCTTCTGAATTTCAAACTCCACGCCGTCCAGTGCGGTCATCTTCAGTTCCCTGTCATCCACGACCGTAATCTCATGCGCGGGCAGCTTGGAAAGATCATAGAAATGCAGCGGCTGACCGGTTTCCAGCATGACAAAGTTGGAAATATCGACAACATTGTTGATGGAGTTGATGCCGGCCGCATGCAGGTAGTCCGTCATCCATTTCGGGGAAGGACCGACCTTGACATGGTTGACTACCTTGCCGTAGAAGACAGGGCAGTTCTCTGTTTCACTGGAAACACGGAAGGATGTTTCTTCTCCCACGTCCGCCTTTCCTTCATAATCAGGCCATTTTACTTCCCTGTGCAGAATCGCGCCGACTTCCTTTGCCATATTCCACATTGCCGAGCAGTCCGCCCTGTTCGGCGTCAGGGAAACATCCAGAATCGTATCATCCAGTCCGAGATAACCGAGCACATCGGTTTCACCGACCGGTGCATCCGCAGGGAGTTCTTCGATTCCGTCGAGCTGTTCCTGACGGAGGTATTTCTTATCGACACCGAGCTCATTCAGCGAGCAAAGCATGCCGTTGCTGGTATAGCCTCTGACCGGTTTCGGCGTGATTGTTCCGCCGGGCAGCTTTGCGCCGGGAAGCGCAACGATAACTTTCAGTCCCCTGCGGCAGTTCGGAGCACCGCAGACAATCTCATTGATATCTTCCGGATTGACGCCGACTCTGGTTCTGGTGGAATGCAGGTGGGTATCGGGAATGTCTTCACATTCCAGTACTTCACCGATTACCAGATTTGTCGCACTGGCCAGCGGTTCGATGCCTTCCACTTCCAGACCGGCGGTTGTCATTTTCTCCGCAAGCTCTTCAGGGGTGATGCCGGAGAGATCCACATATTCACCAAGCCATTTATAACTTAATCTCATCTTGTCTTCCCTCCTCAGTCAAAACGGTCAAACGTTTTCAGGAAACGCAGATCGTTTGTATAGAAATTGCGGATGTCATCAATGCCGTATTTCAGCATTGCGACGCGTTCCAGACCGACGCCGAATGCGAAGCCGGAGCACTTTTCGGAATCAAATCCGTTCATTTCCAGCACATGCGGATGCACCATGCCGGCACCGAGAATCTCAATCCAGCCGGAGCCCTTGCATACGCTGCATCCCTTGCCGTTGCAGAACGGGCAGGACACATCGACTTCAACCGACGGCTCCGTGAACGGGAAGTAGGACGGACGGAAACGGATTTTTCTTCCTTCGCCGAACATTCTGTTTGCCATGAATTCCAGAGTGCCCTTCAGGTCCGCGAGCGTCACCTTTTCGCCGACCACCAGACCTTCGCACTGCATGAACTGATGGCTGTGGGTCGCATCATCATCGTCTCTGCGGTATACCTTGCCCGGGCAGATCAGCTTGATCGGTGTCTGTCCCTTTGCCTTTTCCAATTCTCTCATCTGCATCGCCGTTGTATGGGTTCTCAGCAGCGTGTTGGGATCGACATAGAAGGTATCCTGCATATCTCTTGCCGGATGGTCCTTCGGAATATTTGCCAGTTCAAAGTTATAGTAATCCTGTTCCAGCTCCGGTCCTTCCGCAACCTTGTATCCCATGCCGAGGAACAGATCTTCCAGCTCCTGCTGAATCATGATCAGCGGATGTTCCGTACCGAGTTCAAACCGATCGGCAGGCAGTGTGATATCAATCTTTTCCTTTTCCAGTCTTGCGGCAAGTTCCACTTTCTGCAGTTCTTTCTGACGTGCTTCAATGGCTTCACCGACTTCCTGCTTGCAGAGATTCACTTTCTGGCCGAAAGCAGGCTTTTCCTCTTTGCTGAGGGATTTCATAAAGCTCATCAGCTCCTGGATCGATCCTTTCTTTCCAAGATACTGAATTCTCACCTGCTGAAGTCCCTCCAGTGATTCTGCAGCGGCGATTGCGTCCAGAGCTGCACTCCGGACCTGTTCAATTTTGTCGTCCATGGCTCCTCCTGAAAAATAAAAATTCCTGTATTGCATGAATACAGGAACGCTTGCATGCGCGGTACCATCCTGGTTCGCAGCCATAACGGCTGCGCGCTTAATTGATCCGTAACGGGGATTTCCGGAGATGATTGGTCTCACTGGGAAAGTGAATTCGCCGGCTGTCTGACAGGATGCTTTCAGCAGATGCATCCCTCTCTCTGACAGACCCGTCCGGGTACTGGTCTTTCCGTAACGCTTTAAAAAGATTATAAAATCGTGTGCGTCGAAAATCAATCAAAACTCCCGGTCACGTTCCGCTTCATACAGAGAATAAAGTTCATCGAGATCGTTCACGCCGGCAATGAAGGCTTCTCCCATCAGGACAAACTCATTCCCTCCCACCAGCATGCCGCCTTTTTCCGGCAGAACCGCCACCGGAAGATTCTGTGTTTCAATGGAACGGATCAGACCGGTCAGATGAAACACATCCTGGACATAATGGGTATCCAGATCAAACCCGTGCAGCAGTCCGAGCCCCTGCCGGTATGAAAATTCCATATCTTCATCAATCGTTTTAAAATAGGCTTCCTGCTGGATCTTGGATCCGGCGCTCAGTCCCATCACAATGCCGTTGTACGAACGGATTGTGCCGGTCAGACACAGATCATCCAGCCGTTCCATGCAGGCATCCGGATCTTCTCCGACCAGAACAAGCAGATCACTGCGCAGAATCCGGCGCTCCATTTCCTCCGGGTCATCGCTGTAATAGTCGAGAACAGAGATATCTTCACCGCTGATGCCGTAGCTGCGCAGGGGCCGCAGAAGATCATAGCTGTAGGCGGAATCATCATCGTAGCGCAGCCGCCAGTCATCGGCGTCGCTCGCCCACCCGTAATCATAGCTCAGCGGAAGAATCACGGTCCTCATATGCGGTTTCAGAATCTGAACCAGCGTCTCAGCCGCCCAGGGCTGGTCGAAATTTGTACTGTTTAGCAGAATATTGATCATACCAGCGATTATAGCAGAGTTTTTGGACTGCGGCAGTCTGTTTGCGATATGATATGGCTATGAAAAGATATCATGTCATTGTATCCGGTCAGGTGCAGGGCGTCGGGTTCCGCTATTTTGCGATGTATACCGCAAAAGACTGCCGCATCACCGGAAGTGTCAGAAATATGTCCAACGGAATGGTTGATATGTATGTCCAGGGAGAAGAGCGGGATATTGATCAGTACCTGGATCTGATAAAGGAAGGCATCGGTTTTATCCGTGTGGACGACATGCGCGTCAAACCGGTTCCCATCGTGGAAGGAGAGCAGGAATTTATCTGCCTGTACTGAATATGATACGTTCAAATCTTGTGAAGGCAGCACTGGCGGTTGCCGCAGCCGCAATAACGACAGCCCATTATTTCGGCGTTTTTGAAGACGGGAACGATGACAGCTACGCACCTTCTTCCCTGATCAGCGATCCTCATTCACCGCTGAAAAACATGAAGACGCTGTGGCTCGGTTCCTCCTTTACCGGAGGGCTCCGCTCAAAAGGACACGGCATTGCCGAATATGTCACGGAACAGAACGGCATGCATATGACCCGCATGGATGCCGTATCGGGTTCTCCCCTGCCTTCATCCGCACAGAATTCCGGCGTCAGGCGCCTGCAGCATAATTTTGCCGGCGTCACATCGGCCGATCTCTTCTTTCTTGAAATATCTCCGGAAGATGCAGGGACGGAACGGGGAAGGATTTCCGGTTCCGGAAACCGGTTTTCCATGAATACCGGCACATATTGCGGGGCGCTGGAATACTGCATTCTGTACGCCCGGCAGATGTGGAATCCCCGGATTATTCTCTTCACCCATCCCTACAGCAATGATTCCGGCTATGAATCACTGATCAAAGACGCACAAAGAATTGCGGAAATATATCACGTTGATCTGATCGATCTGTATCATGACAGAACACTGCTCAATCCCGATCCTGTGCGGCGGAAATTCTGGATGAATGAAGGACTGCTGACCATGGCGGGCTGCCGCGACTGGATCACACCGCATTTCTCAGAGCAGCTGAAGAAAATCATCGGAGGGGAATAATGAAACGCTATCAGGCAATTGTATCCGGCAGAGTTCAGGATGTCGGATTCCGCACATTCGCGACCATGAATGCAAACCAGTGTCATCTGACCGGCGAAGTCACCAATCTGGAAAACGGAGATGTCGAGGTCATCATCCAGGGAGAGCAGAAAGATATCGATGCTTTCCTGGAGCTGACCCGCAAAGGCAACCGCTTTATCCGGGTTGACAATATCCGGCTGAAGATGCTGACGGTTGTGGAAGGAGAGAAGAAGTTTACCTACCGCTGGTAAGCTTTTTTTCACCTCTTCGGAACCGGTTTTCAAATGTAACCGTTTACTTGTGATTTTTTTATCATTTGCTGTTGCAATCTGTTTTTCCTTATGGTATTTTCTTGTCAGCGAATAAGTGAATTATTTCACAGGAGGTATTTATGGCAGATCGCAAAAAGAAAACCACAGCCGAAACAGCTTCCCCCGCACCGGTTCAGAACGGTCCGGTTCAGGTTGAGGAAGTGAATGAAAAAGTCGCAAAAGCCCTGAAGGCATTGGAAGAATACGCTTCCTTTGATCAGGAAAAAATCGATTATATCGTCGCAAAATGTTCTGTTGCAGCGCTGGATCAGCACGGAGCACTCGCAAAGCTTGCCGTCGAGGAGACAGGAAGAGGCGTCTTTGAAGACAAAGCCACAAAGAATCTGTTTGCCTGCGAATATGTCGTAAACAATATGCGTCACCAGAAGACCGTCGGCATCGTTGAAGAAGATGCGGTCCAGGGACTGATCTATGTTGCCGAGCCGGTCGGCGTCGTAGCCGGCATCACGCCGGTCACCAATCCGACATCCACGGCAATCTTCAAATCACTGATCTGCCTGAAGACAAGAAATCCGATTATCTTCGCATTCCATCCGAATGCCCAGAATTCTTCCGCAGCCGCCGCAAAGGTTGTCTATGATGCGGCGATCGCGGCAGGTGCTCCGGAAAACTGCATTCAATGGATTGAGCACCCTTCCATGGATGCGACAAGCGCATTGATGAACCATCCGGGCGTTTCCACAATTCTTGCGACCGGCGGAAACGCAATGGTCAGAGCTGCCTATTCCTGCGGGAAGCCGGCCCTTGGCGTCGGTGCAGGCAACGTTCCGGCATATATTGAAACAACCGCAAATATCCGCCAGGCAGTCAACGACATCGCAATGTCCAAGGCATTCGACAACGGCATGGTCTGCGCTTCCGAACAGGCCGTAATTGCCGATAAGGAAATCTATTCCCTCGTCAAAGAAGAATTCATTCATTACAATGTCCACTTCTGCACGGAAGAGGAAAAGGAAAAGCTGGAACTGTTCATGTTCGGATACAAATCCTTCTCCGAAGGATGCGGGAACGCAAAACTGAACGGAACCGTTGCCGGCAAGAGCGCATACTGGATTGCCCAGCAGGCAGGTTTTGAAGTAGATAAGAAGACAAGCATTCTGATGGTGGAATGCAGTGAAGTCGGTCCGAATGAGCCGCTGACAAGAGAAAAGCTCTCACCGGTACTGGCAATGCTGAAAGCGGACAGTGTGGAAGACGGACTGAACAAAGCCGAGGCCATGGTCATGTTCAACGGCATCGGACACAGTGCCGCAATCCACACCTCCAACAAAGCGCTCGTGGAAGAATTCGGCAAACGCATCAAGGCATGCCGCATTATCTGGAACTCCCCTTCCACATTCGGCGGAATCGGAAATATCTACAACTCCTTTATTCCTTCCCTGACGCTGGGATGCGGATCCTACGGACACAACAGCGTATCCGGCAATGTCAGCACGGTTGATCTGCTGAATATCAAGAAAGTGGGACAGAGGAGAAATAATATGCAGTGGTTCAAGATCCCTTCCAAGATCTATATTGAGAGAAACTCCATTGAATACCTCCATGACATGCGTGAAATGTCCAAGGTATTCATCGTTGCCGACCAGTCCATGGTCAGACTCGGATTTGTCACAAGAGTTACCGATCAGCTGGAAAGCCGCTCTTCCCGCGGCCGCGGCAAAGTTACCTATGAACTGTTCTGCGACGTGGAACCGGATCCTTCCATCCAGACAGTCCGCAAGGGACTCACGCTGATGCAGGCATTTGAACCGGATACCATCATCGCAATCGGCGGCGGTTCCGTCATGGATGCCGCAAAGGGCATGTGGCTGTTCTATGAACATCCGGAAGTCAATTTCGACGATCTGAAACAGAAGTTTATGGATATCCGCAAGCGCGCATTCCGCTATCCGGAGCTCGGCAAAAAGGCAAGCCTCGTATGCATTCCGACCACATCCGGCACAGGTTCCGAAGTTACGCCGTTCGCAGTTATTACGGACAAGGAAACACATATCAAGTATCCGCTGACCGACTACTCCCTGACGCCGACCGTCGCAATCATTGACCCGGCGCTTACCATGAATCTGCCGAAGACCGTCACAGCCAATACCGGTATGGACGTTCTGACCCACGCCGTGGAAGCGTATGTTTCCGTCCTGGCTTCCGACTTTACGGATGCCCTCGCCCTCAAGGCGGTTCAGATGGTATTCGACTACCTGCCGAGAGCCGTCCATAACGGGCCGAACGATCCCGAAGCACGTGAAAAGATGCATAATGCCTCCGCAATGGCAGGCATGGCATTCGCCAATGCATTCCTGGGCATGAACCACTCCATGGCGCACAAGATCGGTGCCGAATTCGGCGTACCGCACGGACAGGCCAATGCAATCCTTCTGCCTTATACAATCCGCTACAACGGCACCAAGCCGGAGAAACCGGGCGTGTGGCCGAAGTACAACTATTACAAGGCGGATGAGCGCTATGCACAGCTTGCCAAAGCGCTGGGCTTCCCTGTCAGTTCCGTTGAGGAAGGCGTCGAAGTATTTGCTCATGCCGTATGGCAGCTCGGTGAAGACTGCGGCATCTCCATGCGCTTCAACAGCATCCCTTACCTGAATGAGGAAGACTGGATGAACGCAGCTGAAAAGCTCTCCTACCTCGCATATGAGGATCAGTGCTCTCCTGCCAATCCGCGTGTTCCGATGGTCGAGGACATGCAGGAAATCCTGCGGAAAGCATGGACCGGCGAAGTCATCGAATACGATCATCATTAATCCAACGGGATACGGAGCACATCCGTATCCTTTTTTAAGCCATCGTCCTGTACAATGAAGCTGTACCAGGGAGGATAAACAGATATGAAATACGCCATTCCTCTGACAGTGCTCTGTCTGTTCATGACAGGCTGTGCTTCCCAAAAGCAGAACGATCCGATACAGGAAACAGAAACACCGGAAGAAACCGTTTATGAGTACAACGGAAACCCTCTCATGTTCCGCCCGCAGGATGAAAATGCGGTATATCTTCTGGAAGACGGGCTTTCCCTGCAGTTTAAAGGCAGTATGCAGAATGCGGACTGCTGCGAAGAAACGTCGTGTCTTGTATATGATACTGTCCTTCTCAAAGGCAAAAGCGAAACCGAGCTGGAACTGTTTGAAAACCGTTCTCTTCCGCTGAATTCTGATACCGGATATATGATCCTTCAGAAAATGGAGCCGCTCTATTTCCTCAGTTTCAATGATGAACAGCAGTATGACAATTCATGTGCCTGTGTGTTCGATGCGGAAGGAAATATCCTTCAGGAATTCGATCATGTCGCCATCACAATGAATACCGTTTATGT
Organism: Erysipelotrichaceae bacterium; assembly: GCA_015058875.1. Taxonomy (GTDB): domain Bacteria; phylum Bacillota_I; class Bacilli_A; order Erysipelotrichales; family Erysipelotrichaceae; genus Bulleidia. The sequence continues at coordinate 61,601 of SVBN01000006.1, forward strand.
CAATCAGTTTCTTGTCACTTATCCCCGCGGCAAAAGCGGAAATGACTGCGATGCATCACAGATGTGTCCTTATGAAGAAGTCTGGAGTGTTACGGAGGAAGGTCTGGAATACGGACCTCTGATGTCCGGGATGAGTGCACAGGATACAGAAAAATGGACGAATGCCCTGCTGGAGGTTTATCCCGACCTCAGAGCCTATGCGGCGGATCCGGATAATTTTACCGAAACGATCGAACTGGACGGACATCTCTGCCGTATCGCTTATTTCGGAACCGTTCAGCCCAACGGCTGGTTTACCCGGGAGCGGACATTTGCCGTTGCGGAAGACTGCTCCGTCATTTATGAATACAATACTGCAGAAGATACGTGGTATTACGAAGAACACTGACAGACAGTCTGCGCAAAGCGGACTGTTTTTTCATACGCAAAAACACACGGATCCGGGGGGATCCGTGCGCCGAAGGGGTTATTGATGTTCGTCGTAATACAGAGCCAGCGCTCCCATAATATTGGAGGTGTTATGGAAGCGGCACGGCATGATATCCGCATGTTTTACATCCAATGAATACATCCGGTAGATTTCTTCATATTTATTCCGCATGGATTCAATAAACAGATCGTCCCGGCTGATCCCTCCGCCGATTACAAACCGTTCGGGATCAAGCACCATCTGGAGCGTGAAAAGCACATTGGTGAATTCATTCATGTATTCATCCAGCAGCCCGCATGCCTGTTCATCCTTTTCGCGGACCAGTTTCATCAGGATTTCCCCGTCCAGATCTTCCTTCTGCATACGCTGCTTTGCTTTTGCCAGAAATCCGGGCATGCCGCAGTGTGCAGACCAGATTGCATTCAGTCCGTTTCTGCGGATATCATCCGTCAGGAAGAGTGAGATCTGTCCGCCGTAGCCGTGGCTGCCGGCCTCGATCCTGCCGTTTCTGACATATGCTCCGCCGATTCCGGTTCCGATGACCAGAACATAACCCGAACGGATCCCCTGCAGATTGCCGATCCTGGATTCCGCATACGCTGCCAGCCTGCCGTCATTTTCGAATGATACCGGCAGTCCGAAGGTCGCTTCGAATACTTTTCTGACCGGCTTTCCGAGACCGTATGTCAATGCACCGAACGGAACGAGGTATCCTGTTTCCGGATCCTCCATGCCGGGATAGCTGACTGCCAGTCCCTCAAATTTCATTTCCGGATGCGAATTCATGATTTCCTTCACTGCATCCGTCAGATGTTCCAGGGAATCCTGCGGTGTGGGAAACTTTCCGGTTTCCTTCAGGTCATAACCCTCCGCAGCCGCCCATTTTATGAACGTACCGCCGATATCCAGTGCCAGAATCATAATGCTTCGTCCGCCGGGAAAATAATTCCGGCTTCTTTTCTTGCCTCTGTCTGGATCTTTGATACAAGTGCGCTCTCTGCCAGCGCTTCATAGCATGTTTTCAGATCCTTCTGTTCCATGCAGCGGCGGAAATGCAGGAATTCGCATTCCAATCTGCTTTCCGGATTCAGTTCGTATTTTTCTTCCGTACCGTCATTCCGGTGAAGTGTGATATCCATGCAGAAATTGGCCGGTGTATCCATCAGGAGATATCCCTCCGTCCCCTGGATCACATAGCGCCACGGTGCGCTGCAGTCCTTTGCGGCGATGCTCACAGCGCGGAATGTGCCGTAGTCCAGCGTCATAACTCCGGAGGTATCGATGCCGCGCTCAATATTTGCCTCATAGTGAACCGACTGCGGTTCTCCGAACAGTCCGACCAGCCATGCCAGATTATAGAGTCCGATATCCATCAGGGCGCCGCCGGATTTCTTCGGATCGAATGCCGGAAGAACCATGCCTTCGCGGAACGCATCATAGCGTCTGGAATAGTTGCTGAAGTTGCAGGAAACGACCTTGATTGTTCCGATTTCGGAAAGCAGTTCTTTTGTCTTCAGGAAGGTCGGAAGATAAACCGTTGTGATTGCCTCAAACAGGAAGAGGCCCGCTTCCTTCGCGGATGTTTCCAGCTCACATGCCTCTCTGTAGTTGCTGGTAAGAGGCTTTTCGCAGATAATGTTCTTTCCTGCTTTCAGGCCGTCCTTTACAAAGCTGTAATGCAGGAAGTTGGGAACCGCGACATAAACCGTATCGACGTTCCCGTCCTTCAGCATTTCCGCATAATCCGTATAATATACGCCGTTTCCGTATGTTTCGGCGAGTTCTTTTGTTTCTTCGGCTGTGGCGGGAGTGCCGCATACCGCAGCCACTTCATAGCCCCACTGTGATACAAGAGGAAGTACTTCCTTTACAATAATGCCTGTTCCGGCAACACCCAGTCTGATCATCTTTTTTCTCCTTGTGTCTGAATATGCCGGGAGGTTTCCCTCCCGGGCATTGATTCATTACGTTAATCTTCTTTTTTTGCCTCGTCCTGCAGGTTCTGCTGTCTTTCATACAGTTTGATGCAGGGAATGTAGACAAGTACTGCGGCAGCCAGACAGATCAGCTGTGTAATGCCGCCCATGATATTTCCACCGGAAGCGAGGAAGCCTGCAATGACCGGAGGAGTGGTCCAGGGAACATTGACATACATAACCGGGCAGACGCCGATGGCAGTCAGCACATATGCAATGGTGTAAGACAGGATCGGTGCGATGATGAAGCCGATGCACATGACCGGATTCAGGACAACCGGCAGACCGAATACGACTGTTTCATTGATATTGAAGCAGTTCGGCAGAGCGGAAAGCTTTGCAATGGAGCGGTTGTCTTCTCTCTTGCCGGCAAGAAAGATAGCGATTGTAATCGCACCGGCGATGCCTGTACCTGCGAATGTAATGAAGCATGCGGAGAAACTTGCGTTCAGAATATGCGGTGCGGCAAGTCCTGCTTTGACCGCTGTTTCGTTTTCGATCATCATGGCAGTCAGGACCGGTGCCAGAACAGATCCGACCATGTTGTTTCCGTGGAGTCCGAAGCACCAGAAGACAGAGATGATGATGACCATGATCAGACCGCCCGCGAAGGAACCTGTGATGTTCTGCAGAGGTACCTGGATCAGGTTGAAGATCAGATTATGAACTGTGGAACCGGTCAGAGACTGGATCAGGAATGCGAATACGCCGATTGTAAGAATCGTCAGTGTGGAAGGAATCAGCGCGTTGAAGGAAGCTGCAATATTGGGAGGTACCTGTTCCGGAAGCTTTATTTTCAGCGCTTCGAATTTGTTGAAGAAGTTCAGAATTTCAACCGCCAGGATACCGACGATCATTGCAGTGAAGAGTCCGCCTGCACCGAGCACATCCGAGCTCAGGATTTGCAGCATGATTCCGCCCGGAACGAATGCGCCGAAGCTGTTGTATTCGAAGGCACCGTTGAGACCCATAACACTGTCTGCGGATGTTGTGGCACCGACAACAGTGACAAGTCCTGCCAGAGCGATCAGTCCGCTGTAATAACTCTTCATTCCGTTCCTTCTGCCGATTTCAAGGCCGATTGCAAAGCAGATGCAGAGAGAGATACAGCCGATTGTCGCAAAGTTCATTGCGCTGAAGATCGGATTGAGAAATTCGAGTTTCATGACAGCCGGAACCAGTGCTCCGAGACCTGTCTGTGCATTGACCACAACGGAAGTCCACAGGGTTCCGATTGCACCGATGATTGTAAAAGGCATGAATTCCTGGAAAGCGTCGCGGATCGCTCCGAGATATTTGTTGTTTGAGACCCACATTCCGAAGGCCATCAGTTTGTCAGCAAAACCGTTCATATTTTTTTTGCCCCTTTCGTTTGACACCCGCATCATATCCGGCCGGAAAGCGACATGAAATGAACCGGAGCAATTCCGGAACAAAATACACATCCGGAATCTTTTTTTAAACTCAGAGCATGTGTACAATGTTTCTGAAGGGGAGCCATACCCATATGATCAGAGAACTGAAGGAGCAGACAAAATTCACTGAAACAGAAAAAGAGATCGCCGATTACGTGCTGCGGCGGGAAGATGAAATCATTCCGATGTCGATCCGGGAGTTTTCCGATGCCTGCAATGCGTCCCCTACCGCTGTCATGCGCTTCTGCAGAAAACTCGGATGTGACGGCTTCAAAGACTTCAAGATAAAGCTGCTGAAAGAACTGGAAAAACCTGCAAAACCGGCTATGACGGATGTGAACCGCCCTTTCTATATCGGATACAGCACCCAGAAAATAGCCAGAACCATTTATAAGCTTCAGGAAGAATCCATGAAGGAATGCATGGAAGATCTTGATATTCCTTCCATTGAAAAGGCCGCACGCATCCTGACAAATGCAAGAGTCGTCTTCATGTATGGCTACGGAGACTCCCTGATTCTTGCCCGCAGCTTCATGAACCGGCTGTATAAGATCAACAAAATGTGCATTCTCGCAACGGAGTCATCCGAAGAGGCCGGCATGTCTAATAATGCCACGGAAAAAGATGCGGCAGTATTCATCACCTACCGCGGCGGAAATGAAAAGTTCAGCAAATGTGCGGATACTCTGAAACAGCAGAAGTGTCCTGTCATTGTTCTCTCGGCAGATTTTGAAACGCCGCTTACGGAAAAGGCAGATATTTCCATCCGGGTAAAAGACAAAGAGAATTCATCGGATAACATTGCAACATTCTACTCTCAGGCCGTGTTCGGATACATACTGAATGTGCTTTACAGCCTGATTTATTCGGCTATGTACACAAAAAACCATTCACACAAAAAGAAGATCGATGAATATACGAAACTGAAATAGTCAGGAATCCTATGCGGAAATTTACTTTAAAGAGCCGGCACACCGGCTCTTTTTCCGTTCAGAAGAGGTTTTTTGCCCAGGATGGTCTGCAGAAAAGCTGAAGCGCCTGTTCCAGAGCATATGATACATGGATCAGGATGTCTTCCCTGTACGCACCTGACATCAGGTAATAACTGAGCGGATGATAATCGGTTTCATCCGGTTCAGCCGCAGGAATTGTCATGCATGGATTCCCGGAAACCGGTGCCAGGTTTGTCCGGACACGGCAGCCGGCCGTCATCAGGCAGTCCAGCCCGTAACGTTCCAGTGTACCGTCCAGCAGTCTGTGTGATTCCTTCTCCAGTTCCAGGCGCTTCCGGAGATATGCGCTTTCCTTCAATGTTCCGCTTTCCGCATTACATCGTATCAGCAGATCCTGTCCGTGCTTCAGACATCTTTGTGCATGTGCCCGGTTAAAACGGATGATGTCCGTCAGATCCCTACAGGAAGAATTGTGAGAAGCCAGATACAGATTGACGCCCTGTTTGAATTCATGAATCAGTGCATCTGTTTCACTGACCAGTATTTCTTCCATTGTCAGCTCAATCACTTCCGCACCTGCCTGTTCCAGGATATTTTTTGCTTTCTTCAGTGCTTTCCGGTCGCGCTCTTCCGTCCCGTTATCAAACAGACCAATCCGCATGCCGCCGCAATCCGTCTTCAGAGCTCCGGTATAATCACCTGTCCTGCAGTTCCATGCGGCAGGATCATTCTCATCCCTGCCGGCAATTGCACTCAGGATGGCTGCCGCATCTGTGACACATGAAGCCATCGGTCCGGCAGTATCCTGTACATGGCTGATCGGCAGTATTCCGTCTCTGGAAACCAGTCCGACTGTCGGCTTAATCGAAACGATCGCATTGGCAATGGACGGAGACATCAGCGAACCGTCTGTTTCCGTCCCGACAGCAAATGGTACAAACCGGGCAGAAACCGCAACAGCGCTTCCGCTGGAACTTCCGGAAGGATCAAATCCCGGCGCATATGCATGCACTACCTGCCCGCTTTGTGAGCTGTAGCCGGAGGGCATCCCCTGCCGGGACATGAAATAGGCAAACTCGGAAAGATTGGCCTTGCCGAGAATGACGGCGCCTGCTTCCTTCAGTCTGCGGACCAGAAATGCGTCACGCTCAGCAATCAGATCATTCAGCGCATAGGAACCGGCAGTTGTATGCATTCCCTTCACGTCAATATTGTCTTTTACAAGCACCGGAATTCCATGGAGTATACTCCGGATCTGATTGTTTTGAATTTCCTGATCCGCTCTCCTTGCCTCGAACAGCGCATTGGCATTGATTTCCGATACAGTATTCAGTCTTCTTCCGTCCTGATCATTTTCTGCGATTTCCACAAGACATTCTGCTGTCAGCTGACAGCTGCTTATCTCTCTTTTTTTCAATTTTTCCGATATCTCCGCAAGACTCATGCATACCACCTTTCCTTTATTAAGATTGTATGATTCCGGATCGTATACCGCATCAGAATTGATTTCAGGGACTTTTTTCAGGAAATTTTGAGGGATTCGGAAAAGAAATGCGTATATGTATAGTAGAAGGAGGTTGACAATGAAACCAA